>NZ_CAXTNP010000104.1:0-19536 GCF_964245575.1 uncultured Nostoc sp.
TTAAGCACGGTTTTGAAGACCAGCAAGTTTCGTGAGGAACTTGCTGAGTTTACTAGTGTCAATCCAGTTTATTGCTAGAAAAGAGGCGATTTGTAACTTGCTCTAACACCTTTAATGCTGTTAATGAACCTCGAATCAGCCGAGTAGCAACAAGGGGCTGTCGAAGCATTACCATCGCTAAAGGGAAAGGGTTTAGAGAGCCATCAGAGTTAATTGCTGGTGTGAGATCGGGGATATCATGCTGACAATCGTCGCTGACTACTCGCAGCATTGCCACTGCAACTCCAGCAGTATTGAAAAATTCTAGGGCGGTCAACCCTTCCATATCAACAACATCAGCCGCCAAAGTCTCGCCTAAACGGCGTTTTTCAGCAGCAGACCAAATTACACGATCGCTTGTTAATGACTTGACGAAGGATACTTTATCTGATATTGAAGAGTGTAATTGTGTTGTGAAAGTGTGATCGCATTCTTGCCGTTTTCCAGAGTAAACACAATCTTGATATAGGACAATATCACCAACTGTATAGCGATCGCTCAAGCTGCCACATATACCCATAATCAGCACTCTGGATTTTGGAGCTAGAAATTGTCCATTGTCTTGAGATTGTTGTAAATATTTAAGTAAAGGCTTCATCCCAACAGGTATAGGTACTACCGTTGGGATGGAACCAGTAACGCCGCTTAATCCGCGACAGACAGCTTTATATTCTGCTCCCTGAGGTACCAGAATTGTGTTGATGGGCAAAAAATTAGGCACTAGCCCTCTCGATAGTTTCAAGTTTACGTTTGGGTATTAACTCAAGGGTGCAAAGGGCGATACTGGCAAGTCTGGGTAGTAATTGCGGTTGGAGTAGTCGGGGATCATACTTGCTCATCCGGCGCTGATTTTCCACTAGACAAATGCTAAGAAATTTTTATAGTGTGAGGTCTTTGGTAAAGATGTCAGTACCGGTGGCGGCGAAGCCTGTCTTACTGGGGTGATCATTGCCAAAGACGGCAATCAAATTGCTGAGTGCCTTGCCGTAGTGTTAGAGGGTTTTGACGCTCCGCAGAGGGGTAAATCCCTGGCCACGATGAATTTGTGTATAGGTATTGACAAAAAAGACAATATGGCGTGTCTCTTCGTCTATGATCGGATCAAAGATAGTGAAGATTGACTCTGGAAACACATTGGCTTCACGAGCGATCACAAATAGTCCGTATGCAAAAAAGGTATCCAGACACTCTTCAAAGCCAAAGCGGGTAAAGATTGGCTCAATGTTTTGGGGAACTTGAATGGGTTGACGTTCTGGCAGTTCGATGCCGTAACGGTCATGTCGCTCTGTATCCACTTTATCCCAGAAGGGAATACTGCGTAGCAAAGTCAAGGCTTTATCGTCCAAATCTGACCAAGGGAGATACTCAGGCTCGTATTCCTTGTAGCTTTCTGTAAAACTACGACAAAATAATTCCTTATGCTCAACAGAACCAAGTTTCATGTGTCAAGTTCCATTTTGGATTATAAATTTTGCCACATCTGAGTGACAATAAGTAATATTGCCGTTTTGTGGTGATCAAAACTCGCAAAGCCAAGGTGATTGCTGTAGCATGACTAAATAATTGTGTCACCCACACGATAAATTTCCAAGATGGTAAAGCTTGATCGCTCAAAATCCGCACGAGAACTCTTCAATATTTCCAAATTGGCGATTCAATTTTCGTGGCTGACGGTAAGTTTTTGGATTGCCGTAACGGTAGCTGGTGTTCTGGCTTTCAGTTCCCTCAAGTATGCCTTGTTTCCAGATATTACATTTCCAGTGGTGGTTGTGAATGCTACAGCCCCCCTGACAACTGCCCTGGATACCGAAGCGAAGCTCACCAAACCTTTAGAAGAACGCCTCCGCAAACTAAAAGGACTGGAGAATATTCGCTCATCTACTTATCCTAGTCAAACTGCTGTTGCCCTTTCTTTTGCCGTTGGGACGAATTTAGAAACATCGACCAAAGAAGTTGAAACTGCCTTCAAGCAGGTGACTTTGCCTCAGGGGGCGACTTCTAAAATTATTCCCCTGAATTTAAATGAGTCAGCCGCCATTAGTTATGCTATTGAGAGTCCCACGCAAAATCTCACCGATTTGACGAAGTTGGCGAAAGACGAGATTGTGAGTGCGATCGCTAAACTGCCAGGTGTCCTGAAAGTCTCACTGTTGGGTGGCGGTACTGCAACTCCTCCCATAAATCCATCAAATACGAGTGCAGCTATCCCCCAAGCAGGGGCAACATTAGTCCGGTTTAACGGGCAAGATGCACTCGCATTTCAGGTAATCAAACGTGGCAGTGCTAACACCTTAGAAGTAGTGAATCGAGTTGAAAAAGAAGTCCAAAGGCTACGAGCTACCCTCAAAGATGTCAAACTCACCTTAGCTGCCACCCAAGCAGAATATATCCGCCAAGCCACCCAGTCAACCATCGATGCTTTGTTGGAAGCAGTCTTGCTGTCCATTGTAGTAATTTTTCCTTTTTTATGGAATTGGCGAGCCACCCTAATCTCTGCCTTAGCGATTCCTACATCTTTGTTGGCGACGTTTATCATCATGGCTATTTTCGGCTTCAACTTGGAAACAATTACCCTGCTGGCTTTAGCTTTGGTGATTGGTAGTATTGTTGATGATGCGATCGTTGATGTGGAAAACATCATGCGACACGTAGATGATGGGGAAACTCCTCGCCAAGCGGCGCTTTTAGCTACAAATGAGATTGGGTTGACAGTTACCGCCGCCACTTTGACAGCAGTAGCAGTTTTTCTGCCCATAGGTTTGATGGGTGGGGTAATCGGTCAGTTTTTCAAGCCCTTCGGCATCACTGTTTCAGCCGCGATGCTTGCTTCTATGCTAGTTGCTCGGACTTTATCTCCAGTTCTGGCTATCTACTGGCTGAAACCTAAATCCTCGCTCTCCCCGCGTCGGGAAGCAAAAATCTGGGTGGCGTTTGTCCAATTTTACAGAAATTTGCTGAGTTGGTCTTTAAATCACCGCAAGATAGTTATCGGGTTAGCTGTCCTCAGCTTCATCGCAGGTATAGCACTGATTCCACTAATTCCCAAAGGCTTTATTCCTAAACTCGATCGCGGCGAATTTAATATTGCTTATACAGCTCCTTTGCCGAGTATCCCCGATTTTGGCAGAGGAGGACAAGGAGGACAAGGGAGCGATATTCCCAATGCCCAATCCCCAATCCCCAATACTTCGGCTCCGCTCAGTACAAGTCCCCAATCCCCCATTCCCAATCCTTTAAATGATTCTCTTGAGGTTGCAAAAAAACTAGAAAAGGTTGTGAGAAAATCACCAGCAGTTGAAACGGTATTTACCACTGTTGGTTCTCGTGAGGGTGAGCCGAATAAAGGCACACTCTATGTAAAGCTTAAAAAAGACCGCAAAATCACAACTGCGGTACTACAAGACCAATTGCGCTCCTCGTTACCTACTCTTTCTGGAGTAACTACTAGTGTTGAAGATATTCCATTTGTCGATTCCGGCGGTCAAAAACCCCTCCAAATAGCATTACAAGGTAATGATCTCCAAGCACTAAGCAAAGCAGTCAAAGCGATTAAACAGAAGATTCAGAGGCTACCAGGATTCGCCGATGTCACAGTTACAGGTGAAACAAATCCACAGGGTACGGTTTTTCAAATCGAGCGTCTGAATAATCAACGAGTGGCTTATGTCAGTGCTAATCTTGGCAAGGATCTATCATTGGGTGATGCTACTGATAAAGTGGTAGCTGAAGCTAAGGCGGTGTTACCCCCTAATGTTTCCTTAAATTTAGGAGGAGACTCTGCTAGCCAAGGTGAGGTTTTTAGCAGTTTTGGCAGTACTTTGGCTCTATCTGCCCTGTGTATTGTCATCGTACTAATTTTGCTGTTCAAAACCTGGGTAGACCCTTTGGTGATTGGTGTCTCTTTGCCTTTAGCGCTGGTGGGGGCAATGTTGGCGCTACTAATCACCAAGAGCGACTTTGGGATGATTTCACTGATTGGTTTCGTCTTTTTGCTGGGGCTGGCAAATAAAAATGCCATTTTGCTTGTGGATTACATCAACCAGTTACGTAAAGCTGGCTTAGATCGCACCGAGGCAATTCTCAACACCGGAATAGTGCGCCTCAGACCAATTATGATGACCACGGCCTCGACTATTTTAGGGATGCTACCGATCGCTCTAGGTTTTGGGGCTGGTTCGGAATTGCGATCGCCTATGGCTGTAGCGATCGCAGGTGGGCTAGTGACTTCGACTATCCTCAGCTTGATTGTTGTGCCGGTAGTCTACGCCATTTTGGATGATTGGTTTCCCCGATTTCACATGAGGGAGAGAAGTTGATGCAAGTTTTTGTCACGGGGGGTACGGGCTTTATTGGTGCCCACTTGGTACGGTTGTTGCTGCAACAGGGATATGATGTCAAAGCCCTGGTACGGTCAAGCAGCAATTTGGAGAATCTACGCGGTTTGGAGGTGGAAATTGTCAAAGGTGATTTGAATTCACCAAAGCTCTGGCAACAGATGGCAGATTGTCGATATCTATTTCATGTGGCCGCCCATTATTCCCTCTGGCAAACAGACCGGGAGTTACTGCACCATAACAATGTCTTGGGTACGCGCAATGTGTTGGCAGCAGCCCGCAAAGCTGGTATTGAGCGCACTGTTTATACTAGTTCAGTTGCGGCAATTGGGGTAGGATCATCTGGGGAAGTTGTAGATGAAACACATCAAAGTCCCTTAGATAAATTGGTGGGTGATTACAAAAAGTCTAAGTTTCTCGCTGAACAAGAAGCCATGCAAGCCATTGCAAAAGGTCAGGAAGTAGTTATAGTCAATCCCAGCAGCCCCATTGGCTCGTTGGATATAAAACCTACCCCGACAGGTGATATAATACTGCGGTTTTTACGAGGGCAAATGCCGTTTTACTTAGATACTGGTTTGAATTTTATCGATGTGCGGGATGTGGCATGGGGGCATTTACTGGCTTTGCAACGGGGTAAATCAGGCGATCGCTATATATTAGGTAATCAAAACCTAAGCCTCAAGGAACTACTCGAACAACTCGCCAATATCACAGGTCTAATAGCACCTCAACGAACAGTACCCGCTTGGTTGCCCCTTAGTGTTGCCTGGGTTGATGAAAAGATTCTCGCACCCTTGGGGAAATCGCCCTCAGTGCCATTGGATGGCGTTCGGATGGCGAAACAACCTATGTATTACAATGCCGCTAAGGCTGTACGAGAGTTGGGTCTACCTCAATCTTCGCTAAAAGCGGCACTTAAAGATGCTGTAGATTGGTTTGTTGCTCAGGGGTATGTCAACCCCTCTGGGGAATTCAAAATTCAAAATTCAAAATTCAAAATTAAAGACCCCACAGATAAATCTTGGGGTTGAGAACGTGGTGTTTTGATCAACAGAGGAGTAATAGAATGGCAGTTAATCTACAACAAGCTATGGATATTGGGAAGTATCTTGTTACCCAGCGTTTGAAAGGACGTAAACGCTTCCCCTTAGTATTGATGTTGGAACCTCTTTTTCGGTGTAATCTAGCCTGTACTGGTTGTGGTAAGATACAACATCCAAAGGAAATTTTAAAGCAAAATCTCACCCCAGAACAGTGCTTTGCCGCAGTGGAAGAGTGTGGCGCACCGGTTGTCTCAATTCCTGGGGGAGAACCGCTTCTACATCCCCAGATTGATGAAATTGTTCAGGGATTAATTGAGCGCAAGAAATATATTTACTTGTGTACCAATGGTTTGTTGTTAGAAAAGAGCCTGGATAAGTTTCAACCTTCTCCTTACCTGACTTTCAGCGTCCATTTAGATGGAATGCGAGAGTTGCACGATCAGTGCGTCGATCGCAAAGGTGTTTTTGATATTGCTGTCAAAGCTATTCGTGCCGCTAAAGCTAAAGGTTTTCGTGTCACCACTAACACCACTATCTTTGAGGGTACTCAACCCAAAGATATGCAAGAGTTCTTCGACTTTCTGGACACACTAAATACTGACGGAATGATGATTTCTCCCGGCTACAGTTACGAGTGGGCACCAGATCAAGATCATTTTCTCCATCGAGAACAAACACGCGCCCTCTTCCGGCAAATTCTGGCTCCATACAAAGCTGGTGAAAAAAACTGGAACTTCAATCACAATCCGCTTTTCTTAGATTTTCTCACCGGTGAGAAGGACTACGAATGCACGCCTTGGGGTAGCCCTAGCTATAGCGTTCTCGGCTGGCAAAAACCTTGCTATCTGCTGAACGAAGGTTATTACTCTACCTTCAAGGAGTTACTAGCACAAACTGACTGGAGTCAATACGGCCAGAAGAGTGGTAATCCCAAGTGTGCCGATTGCATGGTTCACTGCGGCTACGAACCTACCGCCGCAATGGATGCAATGCAACCGCAAAATATGGCGCGTGCCCTTGGGAGTGTGTTTGGCAGGGGCTAGGGCGTGTTTTCAAACTACTCGTTTAGCCTCCTAATTTTTCAGATCCCCCTAAATCCCCTGATAAATTGGGGGACTTTAAAAGATTCTTCGCCCCCCTTTATTAAGGGCAGGGCTGTTTCATTCCCTAAGACAGGTAAAATAGCAAGTGTTGAGGGGATAAAAATCATGGGTGCGAATCTGATTGAGCAATTGCGGCAAGTGGAAGATTTTAGAACTCTAGATGGTCGAAGACATCCACTGTGGTTGGTATTACTGTTTGTAATAATGGGCACTATGAATGGATATGTTGGGTATCATGCATGGGGGGATCTAAGACTTTGAAAACAGGCCCTAGTACTCGACCAACCCAAAAATCATGGGTGAAGGCAGGCACTTCTTGAGCAGGGAGAGCAGGGGAAGAAAAGAACTTGATTTTATTACCATAAACCCCACAAAGTTTGTTTGGTGAGTAAACCAAGTTTAGAATCTTTCTCTGCTTCTGTCTGTGTTCTCTGTGCCTCTGCGGTTCGTTATTTAATCCAAGCATTGTTAGTTTGACACAGTACTGTAAGTAGTAGATGCTACACAAAATAATAGTGTGATGCCTGCGGCGGGCTATTCGGCGTCGCACCCTTAAGCATTATGTTTTGGTTCGTAGCGAAAAGCATGTAGGCACAATTCATGAATTGTGCTTATCAAGAGATAAAAGATATAGGAGTGAATATGAATATAGAGACGTAGCAGTGCTAGGTCTCTACAAGGGTTCTGGATAACGCATATTTAATTTCTGGAGATGTCTAAGCATTTTGGGCAACGCATACATATAGCAATCGCCAAGGCGATTAAGACATATACTAGAAGTAGTCCTTTTTCTGGTACTGCGATCGCTTTGACCTATGCCCAAACCTTACAGTTACGATCTTCGTCAAAAGCTTATCCAAGCCATTGAACTCGATGGACTGAAAAAAAGCGAAGCAAGTGTTCTATTCAATATCAGTCGCAATACTATCGATCTGTGGTTGAAGCGACAAGCTGAAACAGGCGACTTCCAAGCCTTACCCAATCAGCCTCCCGGTAATGGGCACAAGATCACTGACTGGGAAAAATTTCGTGAGTTCGCTCTATCGCATGGGGATAAAACCCAGGTCGAGATGGCAGAACTTTGGGACGATCAGATCAGCGATCGCACCATCTCACGGGCCCTGAAGAAAATTGGCTTCACGCGAAAAAAAAGACCTATGGCTACCGTGAGCGCGATGAAGACAAACGACAGGCGTTCATAACGCAGTTATCCACTCTGCCTCCGCAGAAGATCGTGTATATCGATGAGTCTGGGATGGATTGTCGAGACGTATATGATTACGGTTGGACTTGAATTAGGGCAGCGCTTCCATGCACTCAAATCAGGACGGCGTGAAGGTCGGGTGAACATGATTGCCGCACTGTGTAACCAAAACTTGATAGCTCCCTTTACTGTTGAAGGAGCGTGTAATCGAAAAGTGTTTGAAACCTGGTTGGAGACTTGTTTGCTTCCGACCCTTGAACCCGGACAGGTTGTGGTGATGGATAATGCCACATTCCACAAAGGTGGACGCATTCAACAACTGATTCAGGATGCCGGGTGTGAACTGCTGTACCTACCGCCTTATTCTCCAGACCTCAACAAGATTGAGAAATGCTGGTCTTGGTTAAAAAGTCGAATCCGCAAACAACTGGAGCAGTTTGATTGTTTACGAGATGCCATTGAGAATGTCCTGCGTTTCGCGTCCTAACCGTCTTGGCGGTTGCTATAATTAATTTCTGGAGATGTCTAATGGATGCAATCCAACCGCACATATAGCGCGTGCCCTTGCCAGGAGTTAGTAAGTAGCCAATAATACATAACTAAAATGTGCGATGCCTGCTGCGGGCTATTCGGCGTCGCACCCTTAAAGGGATCTCCCAGAGAGAAATTATCCCATCTTTGGGGTTGCAGAAAAGTCAATAGGTAAAAGAAATAAAAGTGTAAACTTATGTAAAGTAAATTAACAAACATAACAATAATTTGTAATAAATAATGACGCGGCAGCATTGTATAAAGATATCTTGGAAAGAAAAAACAACATCTTAATCAGGTTTTCCAGTCGTTCATAGAAGTTTGAAGTTTTTTAACAAAAGTTTTAATCTGAAAGCCTGGAGATCGTAAACTTATTCTGTGGATGTCTGTTTTGAACCTTTCGTAACTCGTCAGGCAGGGCTAACATCAAAAAACTGAAACCATTCAGTTTTGAGTCCAATTATTCTTAACCAAGCAAATTAGGAGATTTAAGGCAATGGTTTTAGATGCATTTGCAAAAGTAGTTTCCCAAGCTGATACACGTGGGGAATACCTCACCGATGCACAATTGGATGCATTAAGCGAAATGGTCAAAGATGGTAACAAGCGTACAGATGCCGTGAACCGTATTACCAGCAATGCATCTGCTCTTGTTGCTGCTGCTGCTCGTGATTTGTGGGCAGAACAACCCCAATTGATCACTCCTGGTGGTAATGCTTACACCAGCCGTCGTGCAGCTGCTTGTATTAGAGACTTGGACATCATTCTTCGCTATATCACCTACGCTATCTTTGCTGGCGATTCCAGCGTACTAGATGACCGTGCCCTCAATGGTTTGCGGGAAACTTATTTGGCATTGGGAACTCCTGGAGCATCAGTTGCCGTTGGTATTCAGAAGCTGAAACAAGCTTCGCTAGCCATTGTCAACGATCCAAATAACATCACCAGAGGAGATTGCAGCGCTCTGTCATCTGAAATAGCTAGCTATTTCGATCGTGCTGCTGCTGCTGTGGCTTAAGCCAAGCATTGCTGATGTTGACTAAATAATTGTCCATAGGACAAAACAAAATTTCAACCATAAAGTTTGTGAAAGGGAAATAGCAAAATGTCAAAAACACCTCTAACTGAAGCAATTGCATCGGCTGATTCTCAAGGTCGCTATCTCAGCAGCACTGAAATTCAAGTTGCTTTTGGTCGCTTCCGCCAAGCGCCAGCTAGCTTACAAGCAGCAAAAGCTTTGAGCGCCAATGCTCAACGCTTGACCGAAGGCGCAGCGCAAGCGGTGTATAACAAGTACCCTTACACCACTCAACAACAAGGCCCCAACTTCGCGGCTGATGCACGCGGCAAAGGCAAGTGTGTACGTGATATCGGCTACTACTTGCGGATTATCACATACGCATTAGTTGTGGGTGGCACAGGGCCCTTGGATGATTTCTTGATTTCTGGCTTGGCTGAAATCAACCGGACTTTTGATCTGTCTCCTAGCTGGTACATTGAAGCTCTCAAGTACATCAAAGCTAACCACGGTCTAAGCGGCGATCCAGGTGTTGAAGCAAATTCTTACATCGACTATGTAATCAATACTCTAAGCTAGAGTGTTTCTTTAGCCCGGAGAGGAAATCAGCTCTTATGACAAGTAAGTTCTATGAGTTGTTTACCTCTCCGGGCAGTTTTATTTTCAAAAGACTGTTAAAAAACTAGAAAAAATTTTCAAAAAAGTTTTCAGTTTTGCAGTTAAAACTGAGGAGGTTTAAAGATGGCGGCTTTGGGACAAGCAGCAAGATTAGGGATTGGAGCATTTGAAAACTCAGCACTGGTAGAACTACGTCCAGATAGAACAGAAGCGGATGTGGCAGTGGTTATCCGAGCAGCTTATCGGCAGGTTTTGGGTAATGCATACCTGCTAGAGGGAGAGGGTCTCGAGAGTGCTGAATCACTCCTACAGCAGGGTGAGATTTCAGTTCGGGGTTTTGTATTGGGCATTGCTCAGTCAGAACTCTATCGGGAGAAGTTTTTCTACTCCAACTCACAAACTCGATTTATCGAGCTGAATTATAAGCATTTATTGGGTCGTGCCCCAGAAGATGAGTCAGAAATTTCCTACCATGTTGAGCTATACAACTCACAAGGTTACGAAGCTGAAATTAACTCATACATTGACTCATTAGAATATCAAGAGAACTTTGGCGAAAATATTGTGCCCTACTATCGAGGCTTTAAAAGCCAAGTAGGACTGAAAAACGTTGGCTATAGCCGACTGTTCCAATTGTATCGGGGTTATGCCAATAGCGATCGCGCTCAAGGACAAAAACAAGGACGGCTAACCTGGGAAGTAGCTAAGAATCTAGCTTCACCCATTTACCCAGTTTCCTCCGGAGCCTTAACAGGTCTCTCTACAGGTGGTCGCGGGGAAACATACCGCATCAGAGTGTTACAAGCAGCTTCCCCGAACTCAGCTGTAGTGCGGCGGGGTACTGCGGAATTGATCGTACCATACGAGCAACTTTCTAGTAAATTGCAGCAGTTGAATCGCAAGGGCAGTAGGGTTATTAGCATTACAGCCGTATAAATAGGGAATCGGGAGGGGAGTAGGGAGTAGGGAGTAGAGAGTAGGGAATTTCACCACTCTTAACTCCCCACTCCCCACTCCCCTTACCAATTACTAACTTACAAAGGGAAAATTACCAATGGCTATTACAACAGCGGCTTCCCGTCTGGGAACAGAACCTTTTAGCGATCAGTCTCCTGTGGAATTGCGTCCAAATGCAACCAAAGAAGACATTGAGAGAGTAATTGCTGCCGTCTATCGTCAAGTTTTGGGCAACAACTACATCTTGACATCTGACCGCCTCACAAGTGCTGAATCTATCCTGCGCGATGGGAAAATTACAGTGCAAGAGTTTGTGCGTCAGCTAGCAAAATCAGAGCTGTACAAATCCAAGTTTTTCTACGACAATTTCCAAACTCGCGTCATTGAGCTGAACTATAAACATTTGTTGGGTCGTGCACCTTATGATGAGTCTGATGTAGTTTATCACTTGGACTTGTACCAAAACAAGGGATATGAAGCCGACATTGATTCTTATATTGATTCGCCAGAGTATCAATCTAACTTTGGTGAAAATATTGTGCCTTACTATCGTGGCTTTAAAACCCAAACAGGACAGAAAACTGTGGGATTTAGTCGGATATTCCAACTTTATCGCGGCTATGCCAGTAGCGATACTTCACAACTTAAAGGCAAATCTTCTCGCCTTGCAAGCGAACTAGGTCGCAATAGTGCATCCGTCGTTGTTCCTCCCTCCGGTGGCCCTTCAGGCTTTTCATACGTTGCTTCTGAAAAAGGCGTTACCCCCAACAGTACTTTCGGTGGTGCGGGAACTTTTGGAAAAGAAGGCAGACTTTACCGCATTGAAGTAGCAGGTGTTTTTGGATCTGGCTATCCTAGGACACGTCGTGTTAATCAAGCGGTAATTATACCTTATGAAGAACTATCTAGTTACTTCCAGAGAGTGGTAAAACAAGGTGGTAAAATAGCTAGTGTGAAACCACTTTAGTCTGATTAGTCAATAGTCATTAGTCAATAGTCATTATTAAGGACAAAAGACTAATGACAATTTAAAATTGGGAAAAAATTTTATGGTTGGACAAATTAGTAGAACAAGTAGTCGCTACTTTCGGTATGAAGTAGTGGGTCTGCGGCAAAGCGAAGAAACCGACAAAACCAACTATCCCATTCGTTCTAGTGGCTCTGTGTTTTTCACAGTACCTGAGAACCGGATGAATCAAGAAATGCAGAGGATTACTCGCTTGGGTGGCAAAATAGTCAGCATTCAGCCATTGAACGCTGAAGCTCAAACAAATAGTCAACAAAGCGATTCTGCTTCTTCATAATGAATTTCAGTCCGCAGAAAATTGAAGATTTATCACCGACAGGTGACAATGCCAACGGTGAATCTTTAACAGTAGAGGAAGCGCTCGCTAATCTTGAAAGTGCAGATTTAGGTCTGCGATTTTATGCTGCCTGGTGGTTGGGCAGGTTTCGGATATGTGAAGTAGCTGCGGTTACAGCACTGATCAAAGCCTTAGAGGATGAAGCCGATAGGACACCAGAAGGCGGATATCCTCTCCGACGGAACGCAGCTAGGGCCTTAGGGAAACTTGGCGATCGCCAGGCAGTATCACCTTTAATTGGGTGTTTAGATTGCTCAGATTTTTATGTACGGGAAGCGGCAGCACAATCCTTAGAGATGCTGGGCGATCCGGTTTGTATTCCAGCGCTAATCAAGCTATTAGTAGTAGGTTTGCAGGGAGAGCATCTCATATCAAAGCAGCCTGATTTCTCTCAACCCTACGAGGCTCTTTTAGAAGCCTTGGGAACTTTGAGGGCGACTGAGTTCACCCCTTTGCTAAAGCCATTCTTAGAGCATCCAATGGAATTGGTGCAATATGCTGCCGCCCGGGCCATGTATCAATTAACCCATGAACCAGTTTATGGAGAACGGTTGGTACAAGCTCTGGCGGGAGATAAATTGCAATTGCGTCGAGCAGTGTTGGCAGATTTGGGAGCCATTGGATATCTACCCGCAGCAGATGCGATCGCACAGACTCTTGCTGAAAATAGCCTAAAGCTAATTTCTCTTAAAGGATTACTAGAACATCAAGTTAATCACATAACACCAAGCACTTTCTCAAAAGGTGCGATTAAAGTGATCAATCTGATGGACTCGCTGTTGTAGTCATAAATTCTAGTTGAAGAAGAATTCAGCTATTCTGAATTCAGGAGCAAAGCCGGAGACGTTTCCGTTGCTCCGGTCAGAATAAATTAGTGGCTGATCTCAATCCCCCACTAATTGAACTGCGCTATCCGCCAGTCGGACTTAAATTCTGAATTCTGAACGGTAGTTGCTCTACTTGGGGAGACTCCTACAGCCCTTCTCCTAAAGGAGACGCTGTTCGCGTTCGGGCATCCTACGGCAGGCGCTAGCCTCTCCCAAAGGAAGAAGACGGCACTACCTGCTGCTGACTCCTGAATTATTTTCTGATCATTAGTTGTTATTAATACGTTACAACTAAATCTTTACCACAGATAAACCCCCAAGCTAACTGTAAAATCAGGGCTAGGGGGTTTATGTATGATGTCAACTACGGATAGCTTAAGCTACAATTAGCTGACGACTAATTACTCAAGAAAAATTATTATGAATAACAGCGATTTGGCCCAAATATTGACCCGTGCTGTAGAAGAAGCAGATTCGTCGGATCGCTTATTAGACGCAGTTCAGGAGTTAGCAGCAGCTGGTATAGAAGAAACTGTTCCTACACTAATTGCAGCTTTGGGCTATAACAATCCAGGGGCGGCGGTGGCTGCGGTAGATGGGCTGATTGCAATCGGGGAAGCCGCAGTGCAGCCACTATTGCAACTAATTGATGACTACAACTATAGCGCTAGAGCCTGGGCTATTCGTGCCTTAGCGGGAATTGGCGATGTCCGGGCGCTGGATACCTTGTTAGAGGCAGCAAAAACCGATTTTTCCCTGAGTGTGCGGCGGGCAGCTGCTAGGGGATTAGGCACTTTGCGCTGGCATCAAGTACCACCTGAGAAACTAGAATCTATTCAGACTCAGGTACTAGAGGCGCTATTACTAATTTCTCAAGATCCAGAGTGGGTAGTGCGCTATGCAGCAGTAACGAGTTTAGAAACATTAGCCATTGCAATAGCAGTCACTTTACCCGATCAAGCGTCACGGATTACAAATCAACTTCAGCAAATGCTCGATACAGATGTTGATCTTGGAGTTCGTACCCGTGTCAAGTTTGCACAGGAAAAAATTCAGCCGCAACAGCCGCAACAACATCAAGAAGTCTTTGTACCTAAAATAAAGCTACAAGACACTGAAGTTCCTCATCGTGGCGGTAGCAGACGCTAAGAAATTACAAAATTTGGTGTTGCTGAATTAAGGGATAATTCTTGTTGGGTGGGCCGAAAAGCCCGTCCCTTGTATTTCGGGGCGGGCTTTTCGGCCCATCCCACAAAACTAGCAAAATCATTCCGCATTTATACAACGCCCAAAATTTTTAGCCGATTTCAATTGCATGGAATACAAGTCTGTCGTAGGGGTGCATAGCTGTGCTAACCTATCGCGTGTTGCATCTAAATGAGAATCGCTGTAAAACTAACCAGACAATAAAGACTGAATTTCTCCCTGGATATTGCCACGGGCACATGGTTCGGCGAACTCTGACATTAAAGGCGTAAAGTAAATACGCGATCGCTGTAAAAATCTTTCTAAAATCTGCTTACGACCTGTGATATAATCTACTTCTGACACCCAGCCATATTCCTGGCGAATGGCATAGGCGTATTCTCCATACTGCACTTGGTTAGTAGCCAAAATCGCTAAATCTGCATCAAGTAGGACTTGGCTATCACAGTCATCCACCGCAGCTTGGTGGTATTTAGTGTTTAGAATGAGACGGGTAACAGTAGTTATGGTACTTTCTGGAAGACCCAAATTACTCAGCAATTCAAAAGCATAGTCTGCGCTTCGTTGTTCATTATCTTGAGCCTCAGTATCATACACTACATCGTGAAACCAGCCAGCAAGTTGAACAGCAGCTAGGTTGTTGGTGTAGCCTTGCAAAATCTCAATTGTGCTGAGGACGTGATCAATGTGTTTTAGTGTATGGTAGTAGCGACCAGAGGTAGAGTAAGCTGCAACCAACTCATGAAAGGCTTTCTCAGCCGCTACCTGGTTAACTCCAAAGAGTTGGAGTGTGTGTTGCCAGTTAGAAAATAAGATATGCGTGAGGTTTTCTGTAGGCATAAACGTAGTATCTACACTCTTAGTATGACCGAACACTTTGCGGTGAGCAAGCCCCTAAATTCATTTATGGGGGTAAGCAAACTCTTCTATCAACTCACTAGCGCTTATTCCTCCATTTGATGCTTCGTTCTTAATATTTTCCCCCTGCTGCCTCATCCCCCCACTCCCCACTAGATATATGAAAGCGTCAAAATAGAAGACACAGGCTTTGTACAAAAAGCCTTGCCTTAATTAAGGAGTTTATTATCAGTGGTATTACAAGTACAAACAAGCACCTACGAAGCTAAAACCCAAGAAATTGCTAAACAACTTCTAGCAGCAACGCAGGAAAATCGTTCGTTTTTTTCTTCCCTGCGGGATCAAATGCGCTGGGATGATAAATTACTAGCTTGGGCGATGAGTAATCCTGGGTTGCGGGTGCAACTATTTCGCTTTATAGATACGTTACCTGCTTTGCACAGTAAATCAGAAATTGCCTCACATTTACAAGAATATCTCGGCGATGAATCTGTAGAATTACCGGCAGCTTTGAAGGGAATGCTAAACTTTGCTAACCCCGACTCTATGCCAGGACAAGTTGCTGCTACAACCGTTGGTACAGCCGTTGAGACTCTTGCTCATAAATATATTTCTGGGGAAAATATTAAACAAGTTATCAAAACAGTTGAACGACTGCGAAAAGAGAAAATGGCTTTCACCATCGACTTACTTGGTGAGGCAGTGATTACCGAAGCCGAAGCGCAGTCTTATCTAGAACGCTATCTAGAATTGATGCAACAATTGGTAGAAGCATCGAAGAATTGGACAGCTATCCCGGCTATTGATGAGGCTGATGGCGAAGCAATCTCAAAAGTTCAGGTTTCTGTGAAGTTAACGGCGTTTTATTCCCAATTTGACCCATTAGATGCTAAAGGTAGTGAGGAGCGAGTTAGCGATCGCATTCGTATTCTCTTACGTCGTGCTAAAGAATTAGGCGCAGCTGTGCATTTTGATATGGAACAGTATGCCTATAAGGATATCACTCTCAGCATCCTGAAAAAACTGTTACTAGAAGAAGAGTTTCGGCAACGCACGGATATTGGCATAACAATTCAAGCATATCTGCGTGATAGCGAACAAGATGTCAAAGACGTAATTTCTTGGTTGAAACAGCGCGGTTATCCCCTGACAATCCGCTTGGTGAAAGGCGCATATTGGGATCAGGAAACTATCAAAGCAGCGCAGAAGCATTGGCCACAGCCAGTTTACAACGACAAAGCGGCAACTGATGCTAACTTTGAAACCATCACTCAGTTGTTGTTAGAAAATCATCAATATGTGTATTCTGCCATTGGTAGCCATAATGTGCGATCGCACTCTCGCGCCATTGCCATAGTTGAAAGTTTAAATGTCCCTCGCCGTCGCTTTGAATTACAAGTCCTCTACGGTATGGGTGATAAAGTTGCCAAGGCGTTGGTTGACAAAGGTTATCGGGTGAGAGTTTACTGTCCCTATGGTGAATTATTACCTGGGATGGCGTATTTAATTCGGCGGTTGTTAGAAAATACAGCTAATAGTTCTTTTTTACGGCAAAATCTCGAAAATCGTCCAATTGAGGAATTATTAGCAGCGCCGCTCGTCAAAGAAGAAAAAAACTCTTTAACTCCTAACTCCTCACTCCTAACTCCTCACTCTCATTTCCTCGGTGCTGCTGATACCGATTACGCTGAAGAAGAGGTGAGAATGAAAACGGCGCAAGCTTTCCAAAGCGTTCGTCAACAACTTGGTAAAACTTATTTACCGCTAATTAATGGCGAGTATGTTAATTCGCCGGAATTTGTTGATTCTCTCAATCCTTCTAAGTTCAGTGAGGTAATTGGTAAAGTTGGGTTGATTAGCGTTGAACAAGCAGAACAGGCGATGCAAGCTGCGAAAGCGGCATTTCCTGGGTGGAAGAAAACACCAGCTAAACAACGCGCTGATATTTTGCGGAAAGCGGGTGATTTGATGGAACTCCGCCGCGCTGAACTTTCAGTTTGGATAGTTTTGGAAGTTGGGAAACCAGTTAAAGAAGCTGATGGAGAGGTTTCGGAAGCGATAGATTTCTGTCGGTATTACGCTGACGAGATAGAACGGTTAGATAAGGGTGTGAATTACGACATACCTGGTGAAACTAACCATTATATTTACCAGCCACGGGGGATTGCTGTAGTAATTTCTCCCTGGAATTTTCCGCTAGCGATCGCTTGTGGAATGACTGTTGCAGCTTTGGTTTCCGGCAATTGCACTCTCCTAAAACCTGCGGAAACATCTTCTGTGATTGCAGCGAAACTCACAGAAGTCTTGGTAGATGCTGGTTTTCCCAAAGGTGTATTTCAATACGTACCTGGCAAGGGTTCGCAAGTCGGCGCTTATTTAGTAAATCATCCAGATACTCATGTAATTGCTTTTACGGGTTCCCAAGAAGTCGGCTGTAGAATTTACGCAGAGGCGGCAACTTTGAAACCCGGACAAAAGCACATGAAACGGGTGATTGCTGAAATGGGTGGCAAGAATGCCATTATTGTCGATGAAAGTGCTGATTTAGACCAAGCTGTTGTGGGAGTTGTGCAGTCAGCATTTGGTTACAGTGGACAAAAATGTTCTGCCGCCTCCAGGGTGATTGTGCTGCAACCGATTTATGATGCCTTTGTGCAACGGTTGGTAGAAGCGACAAAATCCTTGAACATTGGAGAAGCAGAGTTACCAAGTACACAAGTTGGGCCAGTAATTGATGCTAATGCCCGCGATCGCATCCGCGAGTATATTGAGAAGGGTAAGGCAGAAGCACAATTAGCCTTGGAATTACCAACACCCGAACAAGGATATTTTATCGGGCCAGTCATCTTTAGTGAAGTATCGCCAAATGCGGTAATTTCCCAAGAAGAAATTTTTGGCCCTGTGCTGGCGGTAATTCGGGTGAAAGATTTCCAGGAAGCGTTAGCAGTCGCCAACGGTACAAACTACGCCTTAACTGGAGGACTTTATTCTAGAACACCTTCGCACATTCAGCAGGCGCAGGCAGAATTTGAAGTCGGGAATTTGTACATCAACCGCAATATTACAGGTGCTATAGTTGGGCGGCAACCCTTTGGTGGATTCAAACTTTCTGGAGTAGGTTCTAAAGCAGGCGGCCCTGATTATCTCCTGCAATTCCTCGAACCACGCGCGGTAACAGAAAATATTCAGCGCCAAGGTTTTGCACCAATTGAAGGTGCTGATTAAAGTTTGTAGGGTGGGCAATGCCCACCTTTTTTTATATATTAAATACAGAAAGAGTTTGATGAGTAATTTAGTCATAAAAGTTGCTGATTTTCCTGAAGAATTTCCAGCGATCGCAGCAATTAGAAAATCGGTTTTTCAGGAAGAACAAGGAGTAGATCCCGCTTTAGAGTTTGATGGCAAAGATGAAATATCTCAGCATTTGATTGCTTATTTAGATCAGAAAGCTGTGGGTACTACCAGAATTAGATATTTAGATAATAAAACTGCCAAAATAGAAAGACTTGCTGTTTTGTCTACAGCTAGAGGGCAGGGTATTGGTAAGAAAATTATGATTAAGGCACTAGAGGTTATAGCTAATAAAAATATTCCAGAAGTTGTAATTCACGCCCAAGAGTATGTAAAAGTTTTGTACCAAAAATTAGACTTTGTAGAAGAAGGACAAATATTTGAAGAAGCTGGTATTCCCCATGTGATAATGAGAAAAATTTTCCACTTAGGATAATTTAGGATTGCTGCATCCATTAGTTTATTAACCTATATTCATTAATAAACCGAATGCGAGGTGCTATTATAGGCATCTAGCATTTCCAGAATTTCTTATTTTTATCTGGCTAGAATCATCAAGTGTTCATCACGATTAAGCAGTCACATAAAAATTGTTTTCGCTTAATAACACTCCACCAAATAATTGTACAAATTTTACCTGAGTAAACGCATCTGCACTACCATCTTGATCAAAGTACAATGCACCTGTATTGTTATTATAGATAAATCGTTGAGCGATCGTTGTTGCAGATGTTCCAAGTGTAAACTGACTATCAGAAAGTAAACCTAGTGATAATCCCCCACCAAAACCAGCAGATGTTAGCTGAATACTTTCATTATTAGTGTTGAAGTCATAAATACTATCAACGTCTTCGTTGTAGCTATTGAAAACAAAGCTATCAATACCACTCCCTCCATAGAGGGCATCATTACCTTTCCCAGCGATGAGGGTATCATTCCCAGCACCACCCTCGAGGGTATTATTCCCTGAAGCACCAGAGGCAGAGAGATAATCAGTGCCATTGCCCCCATCAAGAAAATTATTGCCTGTTGAATTGTCAACAATCAAGATATCGTTACCAGCGCCACTGTTGAGGGTATTATTACCTGAGGCGATATTACCGTCAAGGTTGCCAGAGGCCAAGAGATAATCATTGCCAT
>NZ_CAXTNP010000104.1:19636-24579 GCF_964245575.1 uncultured Nostoc sp.
TAGGTTATCGCCTGTTGAACCCTCAACATTCAAGGTATCGTTACCAGTGCCACCGTTGAGGATGTTGTTGCCACTATCATCAATGAGAGTATCATTCCCCGTACCACCTCGCAGCAGGTCGTTATCAGTACCACCAACAAGGGTGTCATTGCCCAGATCACCAATGAGAGTATCATTTCCCGTACCACCGCGCAGCAGGTCGTTGCCACTTTTGCCGTTGATGCTGTCATTACCGCCCTGACCATTGATGACATCATTTGAGTTGTCAAAGCCGATGACATAGTTATTCAGGTCGTTAAAAAAGGTAACTGTGTTCTTGTTGAACGGGTTCTCTTGGGTAGAGTTGGCATTGACGACATCAAAGCTATCACTGATGCTGGTTTCCCCAGAAAACTGGATATTGCCCAGCGTTGATAGGTTATCTAGGTTTTCCAGGCTAAAGTTTTGCAGGATGACTTTCGTCTCAACGAAATCTGGATCGTTTAAGTAAATCGGATGGTTATTAATCAGATCACCCACCAGATCACCCACGTTTTCAAAGGTAATTTCCAGATTGTTACCATTTTGGATGAGTAGCAGATTTCGGGCAGTTCTATCTTGGAATATCAGGGTATCCACTTCAGCAATGGCTGCTGCCGAGGGATTTGAGCCTTTACCTACGCCACCGAAATCGGTGATAATATCGATGCCGTCGTACAAATCATAAACAAATTTATCCTTGCCGCTGCCACCAGTCAGGATATCATTGTCCCTATCACCTGTGATGGTATCGTTCCCCCTTAGACCGTCAATTGTATCCTCGTCGAAGAAGTCGCCCACTAGAGTATCATTACCGTTGGTTCCAACGATATTTGCCATAACTTTTACTTACCTAAATCGATTTTTTAGTAACTTAAGTTATCAACCTACTGTTATACTGTTTCACTTCGCATGATTTTACAATAGCTCTTTAAGGCAAAAAATATGAATGCGATCGCTCCGGACTAAATTGGTGTTTCCTTAATCTGAAAATCGCTATAACTCCAATATCGTGTCAATATTGACTCTAATTGAACTACCCGAATTGGTTTGAGAAGATAGTCGTTAGTACCAGCTTGCAGAATAGAAAGCTTATCCACTGGATTTGGAAGTCCCTGGTAGAAATAGAGTGAACTGACTACCTTCTCCCAAAGTCGATGTCACAGTTACATCTCCACCATGCAAACGCGCTAATTTGCGTGTTAAAGCTAAACCCAAACCAGTACCTTCATACTGCCGATTTAACCGACTGTCAAGCTGTTTAAACGGTTCAAATAGAAATTGAAACTGATTTGAGTCTATACCAATTCCAGTATCTGAAACTGTAAACGTTATTCCTTGTGATACTTTTTTGACTACCAGCGATACCTGACCGGCTGGGGTGAATTTAATGGCATTGGTGAGCAGGTTGAGTAGCATTTGCTTAATGCGCCGCTCATCACCAATACAAATATCCTCTTCTACGTCAATTTTACAGGTGAGTTGCAATCCCTTTTCTGAGGCGCGATCGCGCACTGTCCAAATGGCATAATTACATAAATCTGATACTGGCAAAGGTGAGAGTAACAGTTCCTCTTTAGCTGCTTCTACCTTAGATAAATCAAGGATATCGTTAATCAGTGCCAGCAGATGTTCACCACTACTATATATGCAACTTACATATTCGTTCTGCTTTTCATTGAGACAGCCAACTATTTCTTGTTGCAACAACTGCGACAAACCCATAATTGCATTGAGAGGTGTCCGCAACTCATGACTCATGGTTGCTAAAAATTCATTTTTTGCCCGACTGGCAGCTTCTGCTGCTTCTTGAGAGGCACGAAGTTTCAACTCTGTTTCCTTACGTTCAGTAATATCTTCAATCATCGCTAGAAAAAACTCAGGTTCACCATTGCTGCCTGGTATAACAGAGACAGAGATATGAGTCCAAATTAAGCTACCATTTTGATGCAGGCAGGGTCTTTCCATCTCAATCCGATGTCTTTCGACAAACTGTTCCTGATGTTTGGAGGGTTGGAAGCCTACCCTCGAAGTTATCTTTAAGTCTGTGTTAATTCCTGACAGAAGTTGTTTGTAAAGTTTTAAATCCCCCCTTTGTGTGGAAATGTAATCTGTAAAGCGCTGGCCGTATAACTCTTCTCGGCTATATCCTAAAATATCGCACAGTGCCAGATTAGTATCGACTATCTGCGCTTTCATATCTATAAGTCCAATGCCGATAGAAGAACGCTCAAAAATCGCCCGAAATTGCGCCTCATTATGTCGCAATGCTTCTTGTGCGAAGTTTCGCTCCTTCGCTTCTATAGCCAGCGTCACGAAATCTGCAATCGAGCCAGCAAAAGTCTCTTCTTCTAAAGTCCATTGACGAACTTCGCCTATGTGTTCGTGACATACTACGCCCACCAAACGACCCTCTAGCCAAATCGGTGCATCCAGCAGGGATGTGATGCCCCAAACTGAAAGATAAGATTCGGATAATTCTTGGGTTCTTGTATCGTTTATGGCATCATCTACGGCAATGGTACGTTCTTTTTCTAAAGCCTGGAAATAAGCTGGATAATTTTTTTCTGAAAGTGAGTTACCAAAGCTATGCTTCTTGGTGCTTACATCATATAAATCAATGCATTCAATTTTTGAACGCTCTTGATTATATAACCATACACCAACTCGCTTCACTAAGAGCGTCCGAGCAGCAGTCTCTGTGATTTCCCTTAAGGCCGCATTGAGATCACCTTGCTGAAATGTCTTGCTTCTTGCCAGCTGCACCTGCGCCTGGCTTTGTTTTCGCCGACGATTTTCTTTGATTTGTAAAGCCTCTTGGGCCTGGTTGTACTCTGTAATATCTCTAGCTGACACTACCTGCATTAATTGACCTCAAGAAGAAATAATTTTGCCTTGTAGTTCTATGGAAAAAGTAGAACTTTCTTTGTATAACTACAACTACTGGATATGGTTTTTCATAACCGAAAAGTATAATTTTTATAATCAAATTTTATGATTTTGGCTAACGAGTTCCTAGTGAGATTTTGCTGATTACTTCTGTTACTTCATGTCGGTGGTTTTTGCCAGGGGATAATTAGCAGTAAAAATAATTTTACTCTCAAGTAATTCTACTATCAAGTAATTCCACTCTTAAGTAAAGATACTGTTAATTAATATAATGTTTTGAATTTCTGTCTGGGGACTGGCAAAAAATTTTATTAGTTCTTAATCTTTAATCCTTAATTCTTAATTCTTAATCTTTAATCCTTAATTCCCAATCCCAGTTAAATTTATTGCTTAATGGTGACTACCAAAATACCCTTGATTCTCCTAGAGAAAGATACCTAATGACTCAAATTCTGCAAAAATTAAGGTAACGGCAGGTTTTATGGAGGTGGAGCGATGACAGATAGTAATGTGAGAATTGTTTCCCTAATTCCCGGTGGAACAGAGATTTTAGCGGCACTAGGCTTGGTTGATGCTATTGTGGGGCGATCGCACGAATGCGATTACCCTCCAGAAATCCTCAATCGCCCTATTTGTACCGAAGCACGCTTAAATTCCAATGTCTCCAGCAGCCAAATTCATGATGAAGTGAGCAATTTATTGCAATCTGCTCTCAGTATTTATCAAATCAAAACAGATGTTTTAGAGCAATTGCAGCCTACCCACATTCTCACTCAAGACCAGTGCGATGTTTGTGCTGTCAGCTTACACGATGTTGAAAAGGCAGTTGCTACACTCATTGACAGTAAACCCCAGATTATTTCTTTACAACCCAATCTTCTCCAAGATGTTTGGGCTGACATTGAACGAGTCGGCAATACCTTCGACGTAGACTCGGTTAAAGTTCTAGAAAACTTAGAAGCTCGCGTCAAAATTTGTCAGCAAAGAATCCAAGGACTTTCTTTAGATGAACTGCCTAGTGTTGCCTGTATCGAGTGGACTGATCCTTTGATGGTAGCCGCCAATTGGATTCCTGAATTAGTTAACTTAGCAGGAGGACAGTCTCTATTTTGCGTTACAGGTCAGCCTTCTCCTATCTTGCCGTGGGAAACATTATTAACAACTAATCCAGATGTAATTGTTTTTATGCCTTGTGGCTTTGACTTAAATCGCACTCGTCAAGAAGCCAATTTGTTAACTCAACGTTCAGACTGGGAAAAACTCCACGCTACCGAAGCTGGTAGGGTCTACATCACCGATGGCAATTCTTACTTCAATCGTCCAGGGCCGCGACTGGTAGATTCTCTAGAAATTTTGGCAGAAATTTTGCATCCAGAAATTTTTCAATACGGCTACAAAGGAACTGGTTGGGAACCTTTGTAAAGAAGAATTCAGAACTCAGGAGCAAAGCCAAAGACGCTCTGCGGCTTGGCGTCAGAATTCAGTATGAATTCGAGTCAAACTGGGTGATATTATGTGCGCTTGATCGCTTATTAAACCCGCAGAACCCCACCCTGCCAAAGCTGTGCTTTGTCTCCCCTCCCGAAGAGCGAGGAGGGGTTCTTTTCTTATGGGTAATTCGGCGGACATAATATGATATTTGTTTAAAACCTTGGCGGGTTCCAATCCCCCACGAAGAGTAATTCTGATTCCTGGATTCTTAATTCTTCTTTAAGGTGTTTGTTCAGAATCCGTCGATGGTTCATTGTTAAATAACAGCAGGCGTGCAGCGAGGATGGCAAATCCCACAGCAGCGATCGCTTTTAACAAGCGTGTAGGTAATAATTCTGCTACTGCACCTCCTGCTAATGCTCCCAACAGACTTGTCAACAGCAATGCGGCTGCTGCACCAAAAAATACTGCACGTGGAGAATTAGAACGCCCTGAAAGTGCGATCGCCGCTAGCTGACTTTTGTCACCCAATTCTGATAAAAAAACTGTTATAAAGCTTAGTCCTAAAAGATGCCAATCCATATTATTAAGGGGGAGTGGGGAAG
>NZ_CAXTNP010000105.1:0-20612 GCF_964245575.1 uncultured Nostoc sp.
ATTGTAGACCACTGAAATCAAAGATTTCAGTGCTTGGTCGTACCCAAAATTAATTAATTAAAAATTATTATTCTGATTAATTTTTAACTTTTAATTTTTAATTAAAAAAAGGTCAACTAGAGCGTTTCACAACAGCAAACAATCGCATAAATTCATTCTTGCCCTTCCCACTGAATATCGCAGCAATAGACTGATAAATCAGAGCTTGACAACAAGACTGTTGCTAACAAAATCTTTTCACAATAATCAGAGCTAGTCATTACATCGCAAAAATATGGATAAAGTCGAATTTAGTAAGCAAAATGGCATTTGACTTTCTCAAAATGCCATTTAACTTACTCATTTCGGTGTTTTCCGCAAGCAAAATCAGCTTTGACTTTCTCAAACCCCAGTTTGCTTTCTGATTTTGGTGTTTTCCGCAAGTAAAATCAGCTTTGACTTTCTCAAACCCCAGTTTGCTTTCTGATTTCAGTAGTTCGCGCAATCTGCTGTAATTATCCCTATGTATCAAAAGCTATTGCAGATTTGCCGGAATTCTCTCAGGCTGATCTATACGTAAGTTTTTTAAGGTAAAGAATATTAACCGTATTGGATTACAAGGTGTAGATTATGGCTCGGAGAAAAAGAACTTCTGTAGTATTAGAAAGAGCAGTGCGTCGTGCGGCTAGCATAAACTCAATTGATCAGAGTTTAGATTTAGGCAATGGACTCACTTTACCTGCCTTCTCAAACCTGATCGAGACGATGCGAACTAAAGAAAACGCCTACAATAGTGCCCTTTCCAGCTTGGATAAGTTGTATCGTGAAATGCTGGAAACAGAAGATGAGTTGGCAGATATGACAGAACACATGCTGATGGCAGTTGGGACTCGATATGGTAAAAGTAGTGTAGAGTACGGCATGGCGGGAGGAGTTCCTAAAAATCAGCGTCGTAAGGGACTGCGAGGCGAACCGTCAACTCCTGGTACTGAGCAACCGTCATTTGTTGCCAGTGTGGAGGGCAAGAATGGAAAGAAAACGGTAGCGACAAATTAAGATGTGCGCTAGTACTCAAAATTTTGTCAAACCCAAATAATTGCGTAGACGCAAAGCGGTAAGCCAGCGCGGTCTTCTCCCAAAGGGAGAGGCTAGCGCCAAGGGGGTCTCCCCCATGAGCGACTGGCGCACCCGGAGGGCTTGTCGTAGACATCGCTGTATTATCAAAATATTTATCCGTTAGTAGTCGCGCAGCACAACGCACTAATTAATGATTATGATGGTGTGTTGCGCTTTGCGACAACGCACCCTAAAGCTTGACGAAAAAATTTAAACAAAGGTGAGTATGTGGGCATCTTGGGAACTATAGAAGTAAATCAGATTAGCATCAACTTCTAGTTTCCAATGAAAACTCCCTTTAGCAAAGGTAAAGCGTTCCCATTACAGATTGTTCTTGTTGTTCCCTTCCTGCTCCAAATTTTTGGAGCGGTCAGTTTAGTGGGTTATTTGTCCTTTAAAAATGGGCAAAGAGCAGTTAACGACTTGGCAGAGCAGTTGATGGATCGTACCAGCGATGTAGTGGATGAACATTTGAAGTCTCGTCTTTCCATTCCGCAAACCCTTAATCAGATTAACGCAGATGCTATCCGCAGGGGAATATTAGATGTACGCGTAGGCGAAGCCCGCCTTAGGCATCGCAAAACCCTTGGCAAATATTTCTGGGATCAAATGCAGGCCTATGACCTGACTTATATTGGTATTGGATTAACAACAGGTGAGGGGCTGGGAGCCGCTCGTTATGATGGAAAAACAATCACTATTGATGATTGGACTGCCAAGCCTCCAAACAATACCTACACCTACGCTACCGATCATCAAGGTAATCGAACTCAGGTCAATGCTCGCTGGAATTGGCAAAATTCTAGCGAACCTTGGTATACTCAACCCATCGCCGCAGGTAAACCTATTTGGGCAAAGATTGTGACTGGAAATTTTCCCACCGGGCCCTACATTGCCGCCTCTGCCAGTCGTCCGATCTATGATGCACATAATCGCTTGCTGGGAATGATTGCTACGGATATTCATCTGCTGAAACTCAGCGATTTTTTAAACACTTTAGATGTTAGTAAGTCTGGGCAAGTATTCCTTTTAGAGCGTGATGGCACGTTAGTTGCCAGTTCTGGTACAGAGAAGCTCTTTACCCTCGTTAATCAAAAAGTGCAGAGATTGCGGGCGATCGACAGCCCCAACCCAATGATACAGAACATTGCCAGACACCTCCAAACCTTCAATGGGTTTAAGTCCATCACCCAACACACAGATTTTCAGTTTGAGGTGCAAGGAAAACGTGATTTTGTCAGTGTTGTACCTTGGCGTGACAAGTATGGCTTGGATTGGCTAGTAGTAGTGAGTGTGCCAGAAAACACATTCATGGCGCAAATTAACGCCAATACGCAGACCACGATCGCGCTTTGTTTTGGTGCGTTAGTTGTTGCCTCAGTGATGGGCGTGTTTACCTCCCATTGGATTGTACGCCCGATTCTGCGTCTGAATTGGGCAAGTGAGGCAATGGCATCTGGCAATTTAGATCAAACAGTAGAAACTAGCGGCATTCAAGAACTTAATACCCTGTCCAACTCTTTCAACCACATGGCAGGGCAACTGCACGAATCATTTAGTGCCCTAGAGAAAAGCAAGGAAGAACTAGAAGATCGAGTAGAAGAACGCACTACTGAACTCAAAAATGCATTAGAGGAATTGCAGCGCACTCAATCTCAAGTTATTCAAAGTGAAAAAATGTCTAGTCTCGGACAACTAGTTGCTGGAGTCGCACACGAAATTAATAATCCAGTCAACTTTATTCATGGCAACCTTGTCCATGTGCAAGAATATACCCAGGATTTATTAGCGTTTGTACAGTTGTATCAGCAGCATGATTCTAACCCGGCTGCGGAAATTCAAATCGCTGCCGAAGACATGGATTTGGAGTTTTTGCAGTCAGACTTGCCGAAAATGTTGTCTTCTATGAAAGTAGGCACCGATCGCATTCGCCAAATTGTACTGTCGCTGCGAAACTTCTCCCGCATGGACGAAGCAGAAATTAAAAGCGTTGATATTCATGAGGGCATCGACAGTACCCTGATGATTTTGCAACACCGCCTCAAAGCTAAACCAGAGCAACCTGAAATTCAGGTGAGCAAAGACTACGGCAATGTACCTCTATTAGAATGCTATGCCGGACAACTCAACCAGGTGTTTATGAATATTTTAGTGAATGCAATTGATGCGTTAGAAGAAAGCAATGCCAAGCGTACCTATGAGGATATCGAGAACAATCCCAGTCAAATTAGGATTCGCACATCGGTAGTTAATTCAACCTGGTTAGAAGTGGCGATCGCTGATAACGGAGTCGGTATTTCCAAAGAATTTCAGCAACGAATATTTGATCCCTTTTTCACCACCAAACCCGTTGGCAAAGGAACTGGAATGGGTATGTCCATCAGCTACCAAATTATCACAGAAAAACATGGCGGCAAACTGGAGTGCTTCTCAACTGCTGGAGAAGGAACCGAGTTTATCATTCAGGTTCCTCTCGGGCTAAAGGTTCATGGAGTGGTTTAACTTGATACTAGTTTGGAATTGTCAAAGTATCTAGCTATTATTACGGTAGCCGATTTTTATTTAATACTATATTTTACGTATAACTAGATAGTGAAAATCAGTAGTTATATTTGTTAAGGAACCTATGCAGATAAATCAGGTGATTGAAACCTACGATCAAGGCGCAGTGGATTATGACGCAATTATGAAGCGTTACTGGCACATTGAGCGCGAACCTCTAATTGCTTCTTTGCAGCTGAAGCCAGGACAAACCATACTAGATGCTGCGGTAGGAACAGGTCTTAATCTTTCAGCCTATCCTGAAGGCGTGCATGTCGTCGGTGTTGATCTTTCTGAGAAGATGCTGGATGAAGCACGTAAAAAGTGTGTATCCGCAGACATCACCTTCAAGGTATCGGATATGTGCAATCTTGATTTTCCTGATAATAGCTTTGATGCAGCAGCTTCAGGATTTACCCTCTGTGTCGTTGACGATCCAGTTCTTGCCCTTAAGGAGATTCTGCGAGTTACCAAGCCTGGTGCATTCATTGCCATTCTCGATTACTGCAAGTCGCAAGATCCAGAGATTCAGAAATGGCAAGAATTAATATCTGATGCTAGTTCACAGCTAGGCTTCCCGACTGGCAAAATCAAGTGGGATGCATTGATGGATTATGACGAATTGATTTATAACAGCAACCTTCCCATTAAAGTACTTGTGGACGATCGCATAGAAAGTCCAAACCCGTTTTCATGTGGTTGTCAATTACTGCTGAAAAACTCAAAAGGTTAAAGGCAACATATCGCACTATTATAATTTTGTTTTGTAGTGAGGACTTTAATCCTCTCTACGAGACGCTATGTAGTAAGCGCAACTATGCCCAAAGGGCTTTACAAAATCAAGACTTCAGTCCTGACTAGGAACATTTTTGAAGTCAGGTTGGTTAGCCTGACATTATATTACAAGTTTTTTTGAAACAGTTGTAGAACATGTTGCCAAGCATCAGGAGCAGCTTCAGGGTTGTAACTTGGGTGCTGGGCTAAGAATGGGTACTTATCTTTGAAAAATCCGGCAAAGAATCCATGTCCTGCATCGTATCGAAATATACGATGATTTATTTGATGTTTTTGGAGTTCCGCCTCAATTTGCTCGTTTTCTTCCTGGGAAACTAATGCATCTATTGTACCAAAAAATGCATAAATAGTACCTTTAATTTCTGAGGTGCGATTAATGGTTGGAGTTTCTTCACCATAACTAGAAGTGGTAATCCCACCACCGTAAAACGAAGCTGTTGCTTTGATATCGGGTAAACTTGCAGCCATATAAGCAACAT
Source organism: uncultured Nostoc sp. (assembly GCF_964245575.1). Lineage (GTDB taxonomy): Bacteria > Cyanobacteriota > Cyanobacteriia > Cyanobacteriales > Nostocaceae > Nostoc. The sequence goes on from NZ_CAXTNP010000105.1 coordinate 4,911, forward strand.
GACCGCCAAAACAGAAACCAATGACACCGATTGCATTATCTTTGACATTGGGTAAAGTTTTGAGGTAAGTAATAGTAGCTTGAATATCACTTAAGATATCTTGATACTTTACTTGTTGATAGTATTCCAAGCCCAGCCGATAGCTTTCTGGGCTATACCCAACATCTTCTTGGCTCAAGTCAGCCTCAAAACCGGGAGCAATACGTTGATACATTGCGGGTGCTATTGCTACATAACCTTGTTTAGCAATTAGTTCAGTAATATCTCGAATATTAGTATTGATTCCAAAAATTTCTGGAAAAACTATAACCGCGCCAAAGGTTCCCTTTTGTGCTGGTTGAGCTAAGTAAGCATCGATTTCTAAGTCATTGTTAGGTACTTTGACATAGCAAGTGTTGATTTCGATGTTTGTTTCTATCATCTTTGTTTCGACGGAATTTATACCAATTCATCTATTTTGACTATTTTTTAACACCAATGGGCGATGTCTACGACGGGCAAAAACAGCAGCGATCGCAATTGCTATACAACTAACTTGCGCGTGTTAATACCAAATATCTCAGTTGAGCAGCTAAATTTCTAACTTTTGAATAGATGGTATTTCAAACTTCTGGATGATGTTAAGGGTTTTTGATTTGTGCGACCTTACATAAGGTAAGCATAAAGACTCAATATTAAAAAGCACAAGAAAAAACAATGCCTGATGAATCATTTAGAACAAATGTTCCAGAAGTTGACCCAACAGAGATTGAAGATTCTCGAACTGTGATTGCCGACGAACATCGCTCGTTCCTGGAAAAGGTCATGGTTCAAAGCGGATTTGCGGATTTGTATGACGCAAGAGACTTTTCAGAAGTTGTGTTTCGTGTTATGCGCGACTTAATGACCACGGACACAATTGATCGCGTCGAGGCAGAACTACATACAGAAGCTATACCTACGGATGAAAAAGCACTCCAGTTTGAAGTAGCTGACCTCTGGAAAGACACCAATCCCATTGTGAAATTTTTAAGTCGAATCCGTCAACCTTTGACAGGCCCGGCTCCTCTTGGAATTGATTCCGATTTATTTATCAGGCGGGTTGCTAATGAAGGAGGACTCCCAGGAACAGTCGAGGTAGAGCAGGCAATTAAAGCGGTGTTTTCTGCCACCAAAGACCAACTTTCCCAAGAGCGGATTCAGGAAATTGCTGGCTTGCTCCCTGACCGTATCCGTGAGCTTTGGGAGCAACCTTAATTAGAAGTATAAAAAAAGTCAAGTCTGTTTGTGAGTAATTATCACAAACAGGCTTTTTATATAATAGGTTTACTGATTCACAACCATTAATGTAGAACGAAGCGATGTCTACGACGGGCTGTGACACTCCTGCGTCGCTCTAAGCGAAGCTATGCCGAAGGCGTTGCCTCTCGAAGAGAAGGCTTTACGCTACGCTATCGGCGTTGCCCAAACTCTTCAAGGGCAGATTGTAAGTAGATAACCTCTAACACTTCAACAGTTTTTAGGGTGTTTTGTCGCAAGGTGCAACGCACCCCACAGATTGATGCGTAACCCTAGCTCGTCGTCGGCGTTGGCGTAGCCCGCCGGAGGCATCGCATTGTTCTTTGCACTGTCCTTGAGCATATTCGACAGAATTATCGCTCTTGTGTTATTTATTTTAACTCTTAACTCCTATAGAGACGCAATTAATCGCGTCTCTACTTCTAACTCCTAACTTATAACTCCGCAGACTTCAGCGTTTGGTTAACCACCAGGCGTGCTTTCCGGCGATAATCTGACTTGCGTGTTCCACCAGCCATCCCGTACTCATCACTATTTTTGCCATAACGAGATGCAACACTCAGCAGCATCTGCTCAGAATAAGTATTCAAGGCACGTTCTGCATCTTCCAATGCATTCTGCGTCTTATCCATCATTGTTCGTGCTTGATTATGAGCAGCTAACTTCTCTCGTAACTCATGAATCATAGTGTTGTAAGTAGCGATTGACAACCCATTGCTAAAGTCTAAATCAGGGTTAATTGTCTGCAATCCTTCAATGCGTCGTTCAGCTTTAGTCAGTGCGATCGAGTTTCGTCTCCGTTGCGCCATAAAGTTTTCCTTTTTGGATTAATTTAATATAGAGAACTCTGATAGTGTTTTACACTGAATTCTTTATATACCATAAAATACGCAATAAGCGGATGCATTAGCCTGAGTGAAGCTACAGAACTTTTGGAGCATGGTACACAAGATATATGCAAGTATATTTGCTGAAATTTGTTGAGATTAATAGGTTTAGAAGTTAAAAACTCGATTTAGAAGTTAAAAACTCGATTTAGAAGTTAAAAACTCGATTTAGAAGTTAAAAACTCGATTTAGAAGTTCAAAACTTGATTTAGAAGTTAAAAACTCGATTTAGAAGTTCAAAACTTGATTTACAAGTTCAAAACCAGCTTGTAGGGTCAGTTGTCGCGCAGCGCAATGCACCAAATCAATCATCGCAGCACGATATCACCTCACAACCAAATCTGTGACAAAATAATATTGTTGTCTTATGGCCAATGCGATGCCTCAGGCGGGCTACGCCAACGCCTACGACCTATGATTTCTACCATCTCGCGCTGCTACAGCTTGGATGAATATCGTGCGCTCGAAGAAAAAGCGGAAGGACGCAGCGAATATCGAGATGGAAAAATTGTACCTATGCCTGGAGAAACGCTCAAACACAGCCGCATCGGTGGAAACATTTTTGCCTTTTTCAAGTTTCTGCTGCGCGATACTCAATTCAAGCCAATTAACAGCGATTTACGGCTGTGGATTCTCGAACATACACGCGGAGTATATCCAGATGTAATGATTTTTGACGGTGAACCGCAACTAAATGGCGATCGCTTAGATGAAGTCTTGAATCCCATTTTGATTGTTGAAGTACTATCTCCTTCCACCGCAGATTATGAGCGATTTAGTAAATTTCGGATGTATCGATCAATTGGGAGTTTTAGCGAATATTTATTAGTTGAGCAGGATGAACCTTTTGTGGAACGCTACAGTAAACAAGCTGAAGGTTGGTTGCTCAGTGATTTTAGCGGTTTAGAGCTATCTATTTCTTTGGATTCAGTTGCGATCGCATTATCGATGGCAGAAATTTATCGCGGCATTGTTTTCGAGTAAATCAGCTTTGTGACGATGTATGCTTTGGGAGGGGTGCGATCGCACTATTAATCTTCCAAACCCATGAGATACTCTTGAATCTCTTTGATAAATTTCCAGGGATATTCATTATCATTAACTTCGAGTCCGGGAAGCATTAACAAGGCTTTTGTAATCCATCCGCGTTTATCTGTTGTGTAAGGAATCCCTCGATGTGTCAGCATTGACTCTAATTCACCACATGGATTGATGAATAGCCCTTTTTCTGAACAGGTTTTCCATAAATCGTCAAAACTAGATTGTAATTCTGCTGGCAAGGCTGCCCGCCCTTTCTCCTTGAAATCGTTCCAGTTCTTAGTCGAGGCTGCAATTTCTCTAGCTCGACGTTCAATTTGGCTCAATAATTTTTCTTTTTCAGATTTAGCTTCGCCATCAGAAACAAAAGCTTTACCTTGTACCTTATTGAGAGAGACTAATAGTGTTGTCATTTGCTCTTTGACCTTCTTTAACCTCTCATCACAAGGAAGTTCTTTAACTGCTTTTGCAATTTCTTCACGAATAGTCAGCATTCGAGTAATGCCTTCTTGACTGAATTTTAGAGCCTCTAGCTGCTTTTTAAATTCTGCCGGGTCATTTAACACATCAAAATCAACAATTCCTACGCAGCGCACTCCCATATCCCGATACAGTGTGGTAATTCGTGGAACAGTTTGCTTGTTATCTGCATTAACGAAATATAAATCAATATTATTTTTCCGCTTGTTAGAGGCAGTTTGGTAAAATCGCCCATCACTATCTGCTTCTACCACAACTACACCGGAGTAAAAAAGTCCGTCCAGAACACGAGATGAACTCAATAGAGGATCGTTCACTAATTCCCGTAAGCGATTTGGGTCAAGTGTATTGAAATAGTTGGTTTCATCTCTACGGTCAATCCGAATAATAGTGAGATCGGTTGTCTTGCTTAAAAGACCACGCAGTAAGTCGGCGCTGTGTGTGGCTAAAATTATTTGGCGTTTACTGTTTGCTTGTTCTGCAATAAACTCACCTATCCGGAAAGCTTGAGGTGGAGCAAGAAAAGCCTCTGGTTCATCGATTAGAAATACATTTCGTTTAGTTGCCAACAATGCAGTGGTAATTCCTACAAAACTTCTGATTCCATCCCCTTGATCATCCAACTTGTCATATCCCTGCATTGGCTGTCTAGCATCTCTTGGATCTGAAGGAATTAAACTAAAATCATCTCCAACTCGAAGAAGTAATCGCTGGGGTACAGTGAAATCTAGCTTAATTTCTTTGCCAAAGGCACGCTTCACTAATTTTTGTATATCATTCTCTAGAGAAGTTCCTGCATTATAGAAAGTTTGCAGCAGATTTGCTTCTTGTCTTTCATGGGCTGCACTAGCAGCCTCTTTCACCAATTGAAGACGGTGTTCTGTGGTGATAAATGCAACCATAGCAATACCAAAATAGTCAGCAAACAAAGATGTATTAGATAAATAATGGGAAATTTGCTGTTCTTCAGACCAGAAGCTTGCAGGCACTTGGCGTTCCTCGGATAGTTCAGGAGCTAGTGTACGAAACATCCAGTTGGTATGTTGGTCTTGGTAGCGTTCCAAACTATAGGCTTTGCGTAGCTCCTGTAGATTCTGTGGGGTTGTCCACTCAACATCGCTAACAACAATACCAGGTGGAGGTGTACTTTTTGTGGTTTTCTGAGCAATGTCCTTTAAAGTACGGCTTTTTCCAGCATTGTTCGGGCCAATAATAACGGTAAGGTTTCCTGGTTCAACCTCTTCTCCATTGTTGAATACGATCCGGGCCAGTTTGTAAATATACATTAACAATATTTTACTTACAGAGCGAACACTCTGCATAGTCTAACAGCTACATAGCTTTGATGACTTTACAGGTAACTTTAGACTACTGTCTTCACAGATAACCTCAATAAATATAACTATTTATTATACGGAAATTTAAAGAGCAAGCTAGTAGCGTGCGTTATCGCGCAGCGTAACGAACCGCATCATTTTTATTAACAAATTTCACTCCGCTTATAAACTAACTCCATTTTTAACTTTTCAATCTCCAACTTCAAACTTTCATTCTCCACCCTCAATTTAGCATTCTCCTCCCTAATCAACTCAATCTCATTCCTCTTACTCAAAGCCTGATTAATCGCCAACTTCCGCATATCCAGTGAAAACCAACGCTGATAAGTTTGGGTGTGAACTTGCACGCTATGCCCCAAATTATCCGCCGCCGCTTTAATTGGAATTCCTAAAATATGTGCCCGAATTGCCCAAGCGTGACGTAAATCATAGGGTTTAAAATCCAATCCTATCTTACGAAACCACCAACTAACTCGCTGTGTTAATGCTGTTATCTCCGCATGATTAGTGTTATCTTTTTTAGCGATCGCACTCCCCAACATATCCAAATATTTAGGATTTCTCAAATCAAATTCCTCAATCCATTGCATATATAATGGCAATGCTTGTCTTTCACCAGTCTTACAATCTTTATGGACTTTCCATGTGAAATCTACATTTTCTTGACTCAACCACCAATCAATATCAGGATTTATAAAAAGTTCTCGTGGACGTAAACCAAAAACTGCTAACATTCCATACGTCCAGCGCCAAAGTTGCCAACTATCTTGAACATTTTGATTAACTTGATTACCTCTGTTATTCAGATAATCTTCAAATTTAAGAATTCCCTCAGCTATTTCCACATCTGTAGGGATATTGCGAGAATTATTTTCAGGCAGTTTGGAATATTTAGATAAATCGATTTCAATTTTGAATGTCATGCAAAATGCAGATATAGCTCTAGCTGCATTATATTTAGCCCATTCTTTCTCGATAAGTTCAATTGAACTTATCAGATTTTCAGTATTTGCTAAATCTTTGGAATTTGTAAACCGTTTAGTTCTGGAAAAGTAATAAAAAAAAGTATGTTCACTTTTGGTAGTGCGTTTATGAGTTTTAAAATACTCTTCTTCAAATTTTTCGAGTAATTCTCCTATAGTTTTAAATTCTTTTTTAATTGCCTCATTACCTAAATATTTATCATTCCATTCAAAACTTTTACGAGCGATTAACTTCCCTAATTCATAGGCTTCTTCCTCAGCCGTCTTGAGTCCATCCAAGTTAGAGGGAATATTCAAACTGAGATTGTATTGTTTTCTCCTAGTACCATTGCTATCTTTATCTCCCGGTTTAATTGGTAACGTCGCCCGTAATTGCAGACTTCCATTCGATTCTCTAATTGTCACCTTTGCCTTTGCAGACTTCAAACGCAGATTAACTTGCTCTAATTCTAGTAGTACTTTCGTTCTCATGTGTTCTTTTTGCTGCTGTGCTTGCAGAGATGAGCAAAAAAACGGGCGATTTTTTAATCACCTTGGCTCAGGACAACATTTAGATGATGCGTTAGTCCTGAACCTAATTATGCTGTGTTTTTAGCCTATATTTAGCCTAAAAATAAATGTGTTATCAGCGAACAATGTTTATCGCTGACACTGTTTACTGCAAACATTAGACTGTTGAAAAGAATTAAACCACAAAAAGGATTACTCCGGCCCTTATCACGGTTACGATGGCTTCGCCATCTTCGCACGTGACATGGACTTGGCACTTAACAGCCCAACCTGGGGATTAATTGGCGCTCCTTGGAATGAAAAAGCTAACGCTAAGAAGGCTATAGCTAAAGCTGAAGCTGAAGCTAAAGTTGAAGCTAAAGCTGCCGTCTAGGGAAATGAGAGCTAGATAAGTAAGGATAACCTGGGGCTAAAACCCCAGGGGGGAGTTGGGAATCCAAAATTCAAAACTGAAAAATTAAAATTTCTTTTGATTTTTGCATTTTGAATTTTGAATCATATTCCCACTCCCTAGTACAGACGCGATTAATCGCGTCTCTACTGCCTCAAATCCTTATTCCTCAATCAGTAAAGAATTCAGTAAGCTTGGAGATCCAAAAATGCCTCAGAATCCCGAAAAAATTCAAGATCACGTCGAGTTATTCCACCAACCGGAGTACAAACAGCTATTTGAAAACAAAAAGCAGTTTGAAAATGCTCACGAAACCGAAGAAGTACAACGGGTTGCAGAGTGGACGAAGGGTTGGGATTATCGTGAAAAGAACTTCGCTCGTGAAGCTTTAACCGTCAACCCTGCTAAAGGCTGTCAACCATTAGGAGCAATCTTTGCTGCTGTTGGTTTTGAAGGTACTCTACCTTTTGTTCAAGGTTCTCAAGGTTGCGTTGCTTATTTCCGCACCCACTTAACCCGTCACTACAAAGAGCCATTTTCTGGTGTATCTTCTTCAATGACTGAAGATGCAGCCGTATTTGGTGGTCTGCAAAACATGATTGACGGGTTGGCGAACTCTTACCAACTCTACAAACCCAAGATGATTGCTGTCTGCACCACCTGTATGGCAGAAGTAATTGGTGATGACTTACAGTCTTTCATCAACAACGCCAAGGAAGCTGGTTCAGTTCCTCAAGATTTCCCAGTACCCTACGCTCACACCCCTAGCTTTGTTGGCTCCCACATCACTGGTTACGACAACATGATGAAGGGAATTCTTTCTAACCTGACCGCAGGTCATAAGAAAGAAACCAGCAATGGTAAAATCAACTTCATCCCAGGTTTTGACACCTATGTAGGCAACAACCGCGAAATCAAGCGGATTGCTTCCCTGTTCGGCTTAGACTACACCATTTTAGCCGACAACAGCGACTACCTGGATTCACCTAACACAGGTGAGTTCAATATGTACCCAGGTGGTACAAAGATTGAAGATGCAGAAGATTCAATTAATGCTAAAGCTACAATTGCTCTGCAAGCACACTCTACGCTCAAAACCCGCGAGTACATCGAAAAAGAGTGGAAGCAACCAACCGCAGTTTGCCGTCCTTGGGGTATTAAGGGTACTGACGAGTTCTTGATGAAAATCAGCGAACTGAGTGGTATCCCCATTCCCGAACAATTGGAAATTGAACGCGGTCAGGCAGTTGATGCCATGACTGACTCCCACTCATGGATTCACGGCAAGCGCTTCGCTATCTACGGCGAACCAGATTTAGTATACAGCGTAGTTGGCTTTATGCTAGAAATGGGTGCTGAACCTGTACATATCTTGGTTCACAACAGCAACGACGTATTTGAAGCAGAAATGAAAGAACTGCTTGCTTCTAGCCCCTTCGGTAGGAATGCAACTCTTTGGCCTGGTAAAGACTTGTGGCACATGCGTTCTCTAATGTTCACCGAACCAGTAGACTTCCTGGTTGGTAACACCTACGGTAAGTACCTGTGGCGCGATACTAAGACTCCCCTGGTGAGAATCGGCTACCCCATCATGGATCGCCACCACCTACACCGCTACTCCACCATTGGTTATCAAGGTGTAATCAACTTGCTTAACTGGGTTGTAAATACTCTGTTTGAAGAAATCGATCGCAACACCAACATTCCTTCTAAGACAGATATTTCCTACGACTTGATTCGTTAGAAATTGCGTAGAAACACAACGTGTTAATTAAAGGGTGAAGAAGGGGAGTGGGGAGTAGGGAGTAGGGAGTAGGGAAATATCTAAACCTAATACCTAATACCCAATCCCCAATCCCCAACTTCCCTTTTTCTTTCTAGCATTTACCTAAGGGATTTATCAATGGAAACCATCAATCACACTCACGAACATACTCACACTCATCCTCATCCTAATTACCATCCACCTAACCATAAAAAACCAGGGAAGTTCAACAATCTTCTCAATCCGTTGCGCCGTGTAGTGGATGAAATTCAGGTTAAAAATAATCGCATCGCTCATCTAATTTGCCAAACAATTCCTTGTTGTTGTCCCTTTGAGCGACAAATTAAATTATTTGGGAAGTCTATTGATATCCCACCACTATGTAAACTCAATCCTTTATATGACGAATTTGTAGGATTGCGTTTCCGAGCTTTATCTTACCTCGCCGATGTATGTGGAGAGGATGTCACAAAATACATTTGTTAGTCATTAGTCATTGGTCATTAGTCATTAGTTGTTAGTTATTCAAAGGACAAATGACAAATGACAAAGGACAATTAACAATTCAGCACAAGAAGAGAGATGAAAACCACCCAAGGCAAAATCAACGAACTGCTCACTGAGACAGGATGCGAACATAATCAGCACAAACAATCCGAAAAGAAAAACAAATCATGCGCTCAACAGGCACAACCTGGCGCGGCTCAAGGGGGCTGTGCCTTTGATGGTGCAATGATTGCCTTAGTGCCGATCGCAGATGCTGCTCATTTAGTCCACGGGCCTATAGCCTGTGCTGGTAATTCCTGGGGCAGTCGTGGTAGTCTTTCCTCTGGCCCTCAACTCTACAAAATGGGCTTTACCACTGACTTGGGTGAAAATGATGTCATCTTCGGTGGTGAAAAGAAGCTTTACAAGGCGATTCTGGAACTTAAAGAGCGCTACCAACCCTCAGCAGTATTTGTCTACGCCACTTGCGTTACTGCCTTAATTGGTGATGATCTTGATGCCGTCTGCAAAGCTGCGGCTGAGAAAATTGGTACTCCTGTTATTCCCGTTATTGCCCCAGGATTCATTGGCAGTAAAAATCTGGGCAACCGTTTCGGTGGTGAAGCTTTGTTGGAATATGTTGTCGGCACAGCAGAACCGGAACATACAACGCCCTATGATATTAACTTAATCGGTGAATACAACATCGCCGGTGAAATGTGGGGAGTAACACCACTCCTAGAAAAGTTAGGCATCCGGATTTTGTCTAAAATTACGGGCGATGCTCGCTACAATGAAATTCGCTACGCCCACCGCGCCAAGCTCAACGTCATGATCTGCTCACGAGCGCTGGTCAATATGGCGAGAAAGATGGAGGAGCGTTACAACATCCCTTACATTGAAGAGTCTTTCTACGGCATCGATGATATGAATCGCTGTCTGCGAAACATCGCTGCGAAATTAGGCGATCCTGATTTACAGGAGCGGACAGAAAAGCTAATTGCAGAAGAAACGGCTGCTTTAGATTTGGCACTGGCTCCTTATCGCGCTCGACTCAAAGGTAAACGAGTTGTTTTGTATACTGGTGGTGTCAAGAGTTGGTCGATTATCTCGGCAGCTAGGGACTTGGGCATTGAAGTTGTTGCTACCAGTACTCGCAAAAGTACTGAAGAAGATAAAGCCAAAATCCAGAAGTTGCTTGGCAACGATGGCATCATGTTGGAAAAGGGCAACGCTAAAGAATTGCTACAAGTGGTTAAAGACACCAAAGCAGATATGCTGATTGCTGGTGGACGTAACCAATACACTGCCTTGAAAGCTCGAATTCCTTTCCTTGATATCAACCAAGAACGCCACCATCCTTATGCAGGTTATGTGGGAATGATTGAGATGGCGCGGGAATTGTACGAAGCTCTGTATAGCCCCATTTGGGAACAAATACGCAAACCTGCTCCTTGGGACGAAGAGGTAGTTTAATGGCGATCGTTAGCATTTCTAACAAAGCACTGACAGTTAATCCCCTCAAGCAAAGTCAAGCTTTGGGTGCAACCTTAGCCTTTTTGGGATTGAAGGGGACGATGCCTTTATTCCACGGTGCTCAAGGTTGTACTGCTTTCGCCAAAGTTGTCCTGGTGCGGCATTTCCGGGAAGCTATTCCCCTAGCTACGACAGCGATGACGGAAGTAACTACTATTTTGGGTGGTGAAGAGAATGTGGAACAAGCAATTCTGACTCTGGTGGAAAAGGCTAACCCAGAAATTATTGGTTTATGTAGTACTGGGTTAACGGAAACTAGAGGCGATGACATCGAGGGTTTTCTGAAAGAAATCCGCGATCGCCATCCCGAATTGAATGATTTAGCGATCGTTTTTGCACCTACCCCAGATTTTAAAGGGGCGTTGCAAGATGGCTTTGCTGTTGCTGTAGAAAGCATAGTTAAAGAAATTCCTCAACCAGGTGAACTCAGAACTGAACAAGTCACGATTTTGGCGGGTTCTGCCTTCACACCAGGAGATGTACAGGAAATCAAAGAGATAGTCACGTCCTTTGGACTAGTGCCTATCTTTGTACCTGACCTTGGCGCTTCTCTAGATGGACACTTAGAGGATGATTATAGTGCGGTTACAGTCAGTGGGACTACCTTAAAACAGCTACAAGAAGTAGGTAGTTCTGCTTTCACCCTGGCATTGGGTGAAAGTATGCGAGATGCAGCCAAAATATTATCAGAACGGTTTGACACACCTTATGAGGTGTTTAGCCAACTGACGGGATTAGAACCAGTAGATGAATTTATCCAAGCATTGGCGTTTCTGAGTGGTAACAGCGTACCCGAAAAATACCGCCGCCAACGCCGTCAGTTGCAAGATGCAATGTTGGACACGCACTTTTACTTCGGTGCAAAACGAGTTTCTCTAGCGCTGGAACCAGATTTGTTGTGGTCAATAGTGCATTTCCTGCAATCGATGGGAGCGCAAATTCATGCGGCGGTGACAACCACGCGATCGCACCTCTTGGAGAAACTCCCGATTAAAAGCGTCACCATCGGTGATTTGGAAGACTTTCAGAGTCTAGTAGACGGTTCTGATTTGCTGATTGGGAACTCGAATGTCAGTGCGATCGCTAAACAGCTCTCGATTCCTCTTTATCGTCTGGGATTGCCCATTTATGACCGCTTAGGTAATGGTCAATTTACCAAAGTTGGCTATCGAGGCACGATGGAACTTGTGTATGGCATCGGCAACCTGTTTTTAGAGCAAGAAGAAGCGAGAGTTAAGCAGTTTCAAGAGTTAGGTATTGTGAGCGCAGAGTTTTGAATTAACACTTCAAAATTCAAAACTTTAGAGAGGAGAATTACGATGAAGATTGCCTTTACGACAAGTGACGGAGTTCATATTAATACTCACTTTGGAGGCTCAGAACAAATTGATGTTTATGAAATTTCAGATGAAGGATATCAATTTGTAGAAGCTATCAAATTTAATTATGAAATCAAAGAAGAGAATAATGAAAGTAAACTCGCACCAAAAATTGAAGCATTAGGTGACTGCACAATTATTTATGTTTTGGCAATTGGTGGGAGCGCAGCTGCTCGGTTAATCAAGAAAGGTGTCACCCCAGTGAAGGCGCGATCGGAAGAGGACGAAATTAATGAAGTGCTAAACAAACTAGTGAAAACCCTCAAAGGTAATCCTCCACCTTGGTTGCGTAAAGCTTTACAGCAAAAACCCACAAACTTTGCCGATGAAGTTGAAAATGAAGCAACAGTATGACCACAAATAATAGTATTAACGGAACTGCTACAACTGAAGTCTTGAACTCACCTTTCCTTAAGGTATTAATTAAACAAATCCGTGGTCAAGACAGTTATGGAGTTTATCGTAGTTGGTCGGATGAATTGATTCTCAAACCCTTTATTGTCACCAAACAAAAGAAACGGGAAATCTCCATTGAGGGCGAAGTTGATCCGATCACTCAAGCACGGATTATGGCATTTTTTCGAGCTGTAGCCGCTGGTATTGAACAGGAAACAGGTTTGATATCCCAGGTTGTGGTTGATTTGAGCCATGAAGGATTTGGCTGGGCGCTAGTTTTTTCTAGTCGTCTTTTGCTAACTGTAAAAACCTTACGGGATGCTCATCGCTTTGGCTTTGACTCGCTAGATAAATTGGCAGAAGAGGGAGAAAACTACGTCAAGAAAGGTATTGATTTGGCAAAGCGCTTTCCTGAAGTTGGCAACCTTTAAGGAGTTAAGAGTTAAGAGTGAGGAGTTAGAAGTTAATCTAAATCTTAACTGATAATTCATGATTCATAGTTACTAATTTTTAACTTCTAACTTTTAACTTCTAACTCCTAACTTTCATAAAAGGAGTAGCTGATTGTGCAAGCAAAAGAAACAAGTATTGAGGAACTACAAGGACAAATCAGACGGCTCAATAGCAAAGCAGGTCAAATGAAAATGGATCTGCATGATTTAGCTGAAGGTCTGCCAACAGACTACAAACAACTTATGGATGTTGCAGCCGCAACTTATGAAATTTATCGCCAGTTAGATGAACTTAAGCAACATCTGAAACAATTGGAGAATGCTAAATGACTGGAACTATTGATGAATTCAAGAAACTCGTAGATGCAGAAGAATTTTTTCATTTTTTTAATATGTCCTACGATTTAGAAGTTGTGAATGTAAATCGTCTACATATTCTGAAAAAATTTTCTCAATACATCCAAGAAATTGATGATAATTCTTCTGACTTGAGTCAAGAAGAGAAATTAAATCAATATTCTTTGGCTTTGCAAAAAGCTTATCAGGTCTTTATCGAATCAACACCCCACGAACAAAAGCTGTTCAAAGTGTTTAACGACAAGCCGAAAAATGTAGTCACACTGACAGAAATCACTTCTGATTAGGAGGTATAAATTGGTTAACCTAACGCCTACCGAATTAGAACGCTATCGTCGCCAAATGATGCTTCCGAATTTTGGCGAAACAGCACAGAAGCGCTTGAAGTCAGCGACGGTTCTGGTTACAGGTGTGGGGGGATTAGGCGGTACGGCGGCGCTTTACTTAGCAGTAGCGGGCGTTGGGCGGCTAATCCTAGTGCGGGGTGGTGACTTGCGGCTGGATGATATGAATCGTCAGGTTCTCATGACTGATGATTGGGTAGGTAAGCCAAGGGTATTCAAAGCTAAAGAAACTCTGGATGCGATTAATCCTGATGTCCAAGTGGAAGCTGTTCATGATTACATCACCCCAGAAAATGTAGATTCGTTAGTGCAATCTGCCGATATGGCTCTTGATTGCGCCCACAACTTTACAGAGCGCAATTTGTTAAATGAAGCCTGTGTGCGCTGGCGTAAGCCAATGGTGGAAGCTGCAATGAATGGGATGGAGGCTTACCTGACGACGATTATTCCTGGTGTGACTCCTTGTTTATCTTGTCTGTTTCCAGAAAAGCCTGATTGGGATCAGCGCGGCTTTTCAGTTATAGGCGCTGTTTCTGGGACACTAGCTTGTCTAACAGCACTGGAAGCGATCAAGCTGATCACCGGGTTTAGTCAGCCTCTACTGTCGCAATTGCTGACAATGGACCTGAATCGGATGGAATTTGCTAAACGCCGTTCTCACCGCGATCGCTCTTGTCCAGTATGCGGTAATAATGCACCTTGGAGACACGCACAAGCCAATTCGATGGAACCCACAGGTATTGCACAAAATAGTTAATTTTCGTCCCCACCTGAAATCGGAACAACTAATCGCTACAAATCAGGAGACCTAATGGCCGTTATTTTATCAGAAAAAGCAGAATTACATCTGCACGCATTGCTCCGAAGTTCCGCACCCAATGCTAATGGCGCAACTAAAGGTGTTCGCATCTCAGTAAAAGATGGTGGTTGCAGTGGCCATGAATATGCAATGGATATCACCAGCAAGCCCCAACCAGATGATTTGGTGAGCCAGCAAGGGAAAGTGCTGGTTTACGTTGATGCCAAAAGTGCGTCGTTATTAGAAGGAATTGTGGTTGACTTCGTTGAGGGAGTGATGGAAAGCGGTTTTAAGTTCACCAACCCCAATGCAACTGATAAATGCGGTGGTTGTGGAAAGTCCCTCAAAGCAGGCGATAGTAAGCCTACTGGTGTACCTTGCAAGTAACATCATTCTGTTAGCGCCAAGTCAATTGTTGAGGCTTCCCATAGATGCGGTAAGCGTTCGCGGAGCGTCTCGTAGAGAAGCCATGCCGCAGGCTTATCGCCTTGCGTTGAGGTAGCTTCTTGTTCGCGTTGCATCCCTTACCCCTATAGAGAAGCTGACTAAACTTAGCATCTTTGTAAGAAAAAGGGGAGCAAAAAGTAGGATAGTTTGCTCAAAAACTTCGTAAATTAAACCAACTGTATAACGTTTGAGGAGAATCGGAAAATGGCTTCCTACCAAGTTAGATTAATCAACAAAAAAGAAGACCTCGACAGCACAATTGAAGTTGACGAAGAGACTACCATCTTAGAAGCAGCAGAAGAAAATGGTATTGAATTGCCCTTTTCTTGTCACGCAGGCTCTTGCTCTAGCTGTGTAGGCAAGGTTGTTGAAGGTGAAGTTAATCAAGATGATCAAAACTTTTTAGATGACGATCAGGTTTCTAAAGGATACGCTCTACTTTGTGTAACTTATCCTCGTTCTAATTGCACAATTAAGACACATCAAGAAGCCTACTTAGTCTAAATTATTACTTTTGTTGCTGCCTTTAGCAACCAAATAAAATATGAAGGATGAAGAATGAAAACATACTTCATTCTTCCCTTCAAAATTACTAATTTATAATTCAAATATTTACACATTTTAGTGTGACTGGCTGTTACTTATAATTATTGATAATACGAAAGTGAGGAATCGTTACCTTCTGTAAAACTCAGTATGAAACAATCTTGAAAAAACTTATATCAATGGGGGTAATACCAGGAACTACTATCACTTTATAACAAAACTTTCTCTGATTAATTATTAAAGTAGTAAATACATCGGGGGTAATACCAGGAACTACTATCACTTTATAAC
>NZ_CAXTNP010000105.1:20622-24464 GCF_964245575.1 uncultured Nostoc sp.
GTAAATACATCTTTAGCAGTACATATAGAAAGTATTCGCGCTATTTATGTCTCTCTTATTGATAATTAATTTAATTAAATAACATCTATATAATATACTCTTGACCTCACTCCTTTCCTAATTAATTCCACGAGTGAGGTCACTCAATTTATCGATATGAATGCAATTTCATATTAGAGATAGAGCCGCTTGCAAAAAAAAGGCAACTTGTGTACTTTTTATTCAACAGCAAGCATCACATCTGATGATTTAATCACGGCATAAGCCTGCTTACCTTCTACAAGTCCCAGATTTTCCGCTGATGATTTTGTGATTATTGACACTAACTCTACACCTGATGCCACTTCTAAAGTTATCTCAGTATTAACTGAACCATGTACAATTTTTTTGACAGTGCCTTTAATAGAGTTACGAGCGCTAATTTCCATTTTCTATCTGTGTTTTACTTCGTACTTAAACAAACTAACATTTTTTTTTGTAAAGAGGAAAAATTTTGATATTTCTTAATAACTGTCAGGGATATAAAGGAAATATCAGCGTTATATCTCTGCTTGATTAAATACAAGATTCAATGGATACATTACATCAAATTTGAGCAATATTAAGACAATGGGTAAAATCCCATTATTAAAGTTAGCTAAACTAACGCTACATTGGACTAGCGACTATTTACGCAAAAATTATATCTGCTATTACTTTAGATAATGAAATAACATTGTAAAAAATACTGCATTTAAATTGTATTTTAATATTTTTTCTTAGATATATTTAGGGATCTTTATAAATGATTCATAATTTAAAATTATCATAGTGATAATATATAACTAAGCTAAATTGTTGCTAATCAACTTAGTACTCGACCAATCCAAATTTGCTGGGTGAGGGCGGCAAGTAGGGAGTGGTGAAATATTTTTCTACTTTTACCAAACTTTTGAATACTTAACAAAGTTGCTTTTATAAACTACTATACTTCAACTACTCATATAGCATTTTAAAATAATGGTAAAAATTATTCAATATGAAGTTTGACAAGCAATTTTATACTTGAACATTACTTAAAATCCTGACATTCAAAGAGCAATTATGAGTAAAGTTAGCAGGCAAGATATGAGTGAAACAACAACCCAATGGCTAATAGCAAAAGGCTATAATCCTGGGAATTTAAATCAGTCAGGGGAAAATGGCGATACAGCTTTGATGAAAGCTACAAGAGAGGGAGTTTATGCAGTCGTCAAAGAACTCATTGATGCAGGCGTGGATATCAATGCTCGAAATAGCGATCGCAACAATGCTTTGTGGTTTGCTTGTTTTGGTAATCACTACGATTTAATTAATTTACTGTTGGCTCACAATATTAACATTGACAACCAAAACGATAATGGTGCAACTGTTTTAATGTACGCAGCATCAGCTGGAAAGACAGAAGTCGTAAAGTTACTTTTACAACATCATCCTAATTTATATTTAAAAAACTTAGACGATTATAAAGTGATAGATTTTGCTAGCAACGTAGAAGTCTTAAGGATAATTAAAAATGCCATTAAGTCAGATATCGGGGAAAGCCTATCATGACGCTACCAAGCATTCTTACTTATCGGTACAACTTGACCCAAATTATGTAGATGCTTCAACACAGCCATCTTCATTTAAAGTTTATCCCAAGTTTTATCGGAGAGTGAAATTAAATCTCAATAATCCTGTTCATGCTTTTATCTCATTAACT
This sequence comes from uncultured Nostoc sp., assembly GCF_964245575.1. Taxonomy (GTDB): domain Bacteria; phylum Cyanobacteriota; class Cyanobacteriia; order Cyanobacteriales; family Nostocaceae; genus Nostoc. The sequence goes on from NZ_CAXTNP010000105.1 coordinate 22,346, forward strand.
AGTGCGATAACGCTAGAAAAAGTATATAAAGATGACCCTTATAAACTGCGAGTAAATCCATCAGCAGGCGCTTTGTATCCTACGGAAGTTTACGTACAGGTTCGCGGTATTGAGGGAATAATCGATGGTATATACCATCTAGAAGTTGAGAATAATTGTCTAACTCTCATCTATGAATTAATTGATGATGGGTTAGAGAGTTATATTATACCGGGTAAAAGTATCAACGGATTCATCTTTTTAATTAGTTGTGTTTATTATAGGTCTAGCTGGAAATATCAAAACAGGAGCATAAGATATTGCTTCTTAGATAGCGGACACCATTTAGGTGCGATCACAGCTTCAGCTTATCTCCACAACCGAGATATACAACTAGTTTTTGACTTTGATAAACTTGCGCTCAATTCAGATTTAGGATTTGAGAATAAGGAGTTTATTACTGGTTGTGCAGTGTCAGGAGAAATACAAGACAATAAAATCAGACACTTAAGGCTGAAAGTTCCTTTTGTCTGTGGTACTGATTATTTTGAATCCAATCAATTTATTGAAGATGCTTATCAAGCAACTACTCTAGAAAAGAGTCGCCAGCAGAAATTAGAGTATCCTCAATTTAATTTTGATCGGGATAAATTTCATCAAACTGTTTGGGATAGACGTTCTATTAGACGTTTCCGGAAAGAGTTTATTTCTCAAGAAGATTATTTATATGTAGTGCAACAACTTCAGCAGCCAATACCAACAGAAAATTATGAGGAAATAGAAATTTACTCAGTGGTGCATCGGGTAGAGGGAATGACACCGGGGTTATATAGAGGTACACATCTGGTTAAGACGGGTAATTTTAGTGAAAAGACAGGTTACTTATGTATTAATCAGGCTATTGCTAGAGATGGCGCTGTAACTTTATTTTTTGTGTCAGATTATTTAAATTATCAAACAGCTATGCAAATAGCTGGTTTTCTTGGACAGAGACTTTATTTAACTAGTAATTATTTGGGAATTCAGTGTAGTGGAATTGGTGCGTATTATGATGACGAAACCCAAGAATTATTAGAAACAAATAAAGATGTACTTTATGGAATGGTGATTGGAATATAAGCAGGAAGCTAAAGAGAGATGGCTAGAAAGATGTATTACTTAAATGGTGATGACTCACATCCTATACAACCGACATCAGCAGATATTATACTGCGGCAACAACTAGAGGATTCTATTAGTAGATACTTTTATGAGGCGTGCGATCGCACGATTCAAAATCTTCTATCTAATTGTCGGTGGTATGTCACAACCCACGCCAATGCTCTGACATTGGTAATTGAATGTCCCGATCAAGTTACTAATTGGCGTATTCTGCAACAAATTGTGCCAATGGGGACATTACTATATGGAATTGTTAACAGTGCTAAAATCCGTGTTTGTCCGCCAGAGAGTCAAGTAGTACCTTTTGAAATGAGGGTAGATGAACTTTCTGTTTATCGAGATTGGGCGTAATTCGATTTTAGATTTTGGATTGTTAATTAAAAGTTAATATTCTGGCTGATAAGTGCAGCTACCTCTTCAAAAACCAAATCAGCAGAATGTTTGATAGCAGGACTTAACTCTAGTCCAAAACCAAGATTTGCTGCTTCAATTAAATAAATTGTCACATCTTCGGGAAAATCATTTTGAAAGATTTTCCGTCCGGCGGCTAAAGCATTATCCCAACGAAAATCGTGCAAGTTATAACTAGGTTCTGGCAAAGCTTCCAGTTCTTTTCCTGGAACTTTAAACACAGCACCCGGTTCAGAACCAGTTGAACTTGCATCAATAATTACTAATTGTTTACTACCTCTAGCTTGAAACATTACTTCCATCCCTGCGGTGCCACAGTCATATACTCGCACATGAGGATGAGGATTTTCAGCTAGATATTTTTGTAAGCGTTGGGCAATGATTACGCCTACTGCATCGTCATTGCGATTGAGATTGCCGCAACCGATAATAGTTAGCATGGAATAAGATTTAATTGTTTAAGTAGTTGCAAATTCAGTTAAAGCGCGATCGCTCGGAGGATGGAAAGCTAACCTCACATCTTGCACCTGGAAAAATGGATGTGAAAACCGCAACTAAGTGCAAGAGG
>NZ_CAXTNP010000106.1:0-14082 GCF_964245575.1 uncultured Nostoc sp.
ATTCAACTCAACCCCAACTTAAGGAGATTAATAAACATAAATCTCCAGCCTTATTAAAATGAATAACCGACTACGCTCTTACAGCAGTTTTCATGCATTTGAACCACATCGGTCGTAAGGGCACGGCACCAGTAAAATATTATATGTACCAGAAGATTGTGGATGCCGTGCCCCTACTACACCGTGGTCTATTTACCTGAAAATAGCTGTAAGCGGCAATAGCTTAGAACTAATTTCCATTGCTACACAAAACTTTGCTAGTTTCGGCAAAAGTCTCACGCTACAAATTCCCCAAATTACTGGTGGTAAAAACCTTTAGATAATAGTGAAATCGTTGGGTGATAATTATCACTATCAATTGGATAAATTGTCATTGTCTAACAATAGTTCTGAATTCCGAATTACGTAGCTTGCTTCTCGCATGAATAGCGAGTATTACCAATTACGAATTAGTCCGATCGCAATACACTTCACCAAAGCTATGATCAGCATGAATCTCAATAACTAGATCAACTGCTGTTGCATCTTTTACCAACGGCTTGATGAATAATTCCGGGTGAAGCGATCGCCAAAAATAATTGACAAATTGCTCTATCTCTGCATTGCTCATTCCCGACTTACCCGCAGCAATCATCTGCTGTTCCGCTTGTTTGCGCCACTCTAAAGAACAGCGATAATCAGTTGGATATAGCACAATTAAGCTGTCTAATCGCTCCCACAGTGGTAAATAATCGTGGAGGCGAAGATTCATTTCACGGGCAAATACTCTATCTTCATCTGTAATAATTGGTGGTGGTGCAGTCTCAAATATATCTGGGTCGATTGGCCGCACACCCACAAACCAACCTTCAAATAATACAATATCTACACCTGTAACCATTTCTGGATTAGTGCGATCGCCAGCACCTCCAAAAGCAGATTTATCAAAGCGGGGAAGCATCACAGGATTTTGCAACTGGCGAATCTGATCTAGTACATTTAAACCTAAATCTACATCGTGAGTTCCTGGTGGACCGCGCCAAATCAAGCGGGGATCTTGCTGTGTTAAAACCAAGCGATCGCTGTAAGTTTTATATAAATCATCCAAAGATAAACTCACAGTCCGGTATCCCAAGTGATCGAGAATCAAACTGAGAACCTTGGACATTGTGGTTTTACCAGTGCCTTGTCCTCCCAATATTCCTTGAATTAGGGGGCGTTCTAACTGTTGGCGGTGCGATGCTAGTTTGATTCCCAAAGGCAGCCACAAGTCCCACAACACCTGTAACATTTCCTGGGGTTCGATTTGAAAAGTAGTTTGGCAGAATTGGCTAAAAGCTGGGAAGACAGATTTTAGTAAATGCGATCGCCTTTCTATCACCTCATCGACATTTTCCGGCGTGATTCCAAAAGCTTTTGCCCTCAACTCATCTGCTAACGCCGCTTCTCTTGCTTCCTGCTTCTCCATCTCCCTCATCTCCCTCATCTCCCTCATCTCCCATCCTACGATCCCAGCTTAAAGGCTTCGAGAAACAGACCGTAGATGAAACCAACTTTGAGGAGATTTAGTGAATCTATCAAGAGCGATCGCCTTTCCAAAAACCTGCGATGATAAAATATCCTACTGGTTATTTCTGTTAACATTACTAAAAAAGCAGCTACCACAATGTCTAATTCTGCTCGTTGACCGGCTGTAGTGGAAGCTACGTTTGCCAGAAAAAAACCAAACAAAAAACTAATGATCAGCAACGATAGCCGCCGCCAAGGATTTAAAAACCATTGCCCCAAGCGTGTAGCAATGGCATCGAATAAGTTATTGAGACGAGTGTTTTGCATCAGATAGACTTCTGGGAAAAAGTCAAGATATCTTAAAATATCTTTTATATTAAGGAGGATATTGGTTTTAACATCAGCTTGTTTGTTAATATTATAGATATCTGCTGGGCTTCCAGCGTTGATTCAAATTTGCACATCCTATCATGTTTAGGGAAGTATAGCCCCTTAAAAGGCTGCTTATTCTAACGCAACATGAAATATGCATCTTAGATTTATCTAAGGGTTTAGCAAAAAACGCCTTGTTGGGGCCGCTAGTACCGCAAGGCAAAAGTCAGCCTCTTCCCTACGGGGCGCTGCGTGAACGGGGAAGTCACGCATTCACGCTTGCTTTAATTTTGGCCTTTCTGGCTGTTTTAAATGGTAGGTTTATTCCCGCCGACCTATACTAGTGGTTTCACGAAATTTTTATTTTTCTTTGTACAAATGAATTGGCTGGCTCGGTATCTAATTTTCTTGTTTTTATCCAAGCCTACGGTCAAGACACAAAGCAATGGGTGTCTGTACCCCTTGTTTGTCAGACATCAAGGAAACTATTTCCTCCAAATATTGTCTAATCAAAATGATAATTATAATACATTAGTATCACTAATTTTAGGAAAGTCTATATTAGACTACTTTCTATGATTCCCTTTTGGGATAATAGGCTACTATTTGGTCAAGCTTAAACAAAATATTTATTTCTAATAACTATCAATATGAAATCCTCAGTATATCGTAACGTCGGTGTTACAGTTTTTTGCTTGGGACTGCTTGTTACTCTAGTGGGATGCTTTGGAGTGAGCGTATCCTTTGAGTCCACAAAGCCAGATACATCTTCACAACCGCCGACTGAAACTACTCAGTGGGAGACAGCTTCCTCTATCCCCGCTTCACCTGAAAAAGGTATTTCCGCTAGTCTATCTACTCCAGCAACTACCTCAACCAATCAAGTAGAACATAATATTAAAGAGAATACTTATCCTGTCTTGGCAGAGCGTGATAAATCAGCTAGCAAAAGCAAGGATCAAGGAACTTTGCGAATGAGCAATCAAACAAATCAGCCTGTACGGTTGGCTCTATTGGCGCGACAGTCGCTCGCAAAAGGCTCTGGTACTAAACAGACTAACTATGATGTACCGGCACATTGGGATTTTGCTCCCCAAGAAGGTAGTGAGAAGGGACTGATTTTATCCCTACCTCAGAATAATTTAAAACTGGAGAAGGGAGATATTTTAGTTGCTTTCGCAGAAGATGGTTCCCGTCGTTACTGGGGCCCCTATGTTGTCGGCGAAACTCAATTACCTAAATGGAATTCCCAAAATAGAGAATGGCAACTAGTGCTGAGTCCATATTAGTTATTTAGTAGTACTAAATAACTAATATGACTTGGCGTAAATTCAGTTACTATCATCAAGACAAGTTACTTTGAGCAAATTGTTCAAGGTAGATAAACATACGCTAGTAGTCTGTCAAGTTGAAATTGATGGGTAAACAAGCTTGTAGTAAGGACTTTAGTCCTTATCAGGACTTACACAAAAAGGCAGTGAAAGCCTTGATTTACCGTAGGGGCAATTCATGTAGACGCTGCATCGGTGAGGGGGTCGCAGTCTTCTCTACGAGACGCTGCGCGATGGCGGTTCCCGTCGAAAGCGTTGCGTAAAGCCTGCGGCATGGCAACGCTATGAGCGAGTCTTCTCCCAAGGGGAGACGATGCCGCGCAACGAGCGTCTTGCGATAGTGCAGCGTAAAGCCTTCTCTACAAGACGCTGCGCGAACGGCATAGCAACGCTATGAGCGAGTCATCGAGCGTCACCCCCGAACCCCATAGCGCAGTGTTAGCGACTGTGCGTAGCGTCAGGGCTTAAGGCAGGGTATTGCCCTTACATTTCGTACCTGATGCGTAAGTCCTACTTATTTTCTAAGCTCGCTTTGTGCTTACTACAAACTTTTCATTACTAGCTTAGACATTGCACTAGTGCAGGTCGGCTGAAATAAACCTACCATTTCATTACAGCCAGAAAGCCTAAAATTAAAGCATACGTGAATGCGTGACTTCCGCCTTGCAGTACTAGTATGTTGGAGAAGTTTTTCTGGCAACTTGGAACAACTGGCGTTACTGAACGGGAAAAAGTGTAATATTGTTGAATTTAAAACTCCGAAGAACAAAAGATAGATAATCAACGACTATTGAGTAGTGATTGTTGACTATTGACTAATGAGAATGAAATTGAGTGTTAAGCACACTGTTGATCAGTGGTTCAACAAAATAGCAAAGAATCCAGCCCAAGGTGTAACTGTATCGATTTTGTGGTTGATATTGATTTGCTGGGTAGCTTTTGGGTGGAATTTGGGCAACACTGGTTTGGTTGATGAGACAGAGCCACTGTTTGCCGAAGCTTCCCGCCAGATGTTAGTCACAGGTGATTGGATAACCCCATTTTTCGATGGTGAGACTCGTTTCGATAAACCTGCTTTAATTTACTGGTGTCAAGCGATCGCTTATGCAGTTATAGGGGTGAATGAGTGGGCAGTACGCCTTCCTTCAGCGATCGCAGCCTTCGCCTTAGTTTGTTTAGCTTTTTACACCATACAGTGGTATTTCGCTAAACAAGACGAATTAGAGCAAGTTTCGCGTCCTACTCGCCGCTACTTCACATCTTTTATAGCAGCAGCGCTCATGGCACTCAATCCCGAAATTATTATTTGGGCGAGAACTGGTGTCTCTGATATGCTGCTCACCGGATGTATGGCATCAGCTTTGTTATGTTTCTTTCTAGGCTACGCAGGGAAGGAAGGGACTGGGAACTGGGGAACTCGGGGCCCCCACGGAGTAGGGATTAGGGGCATGGGGACTGAGAAACTGGGAACTGAAGGCAGCAGACTCACGAGTGAGGAGGAATTTTCCCAATCCCTAACCCCTAATTACCAATCCCGGAGCGAAGCGACCTCTCCATTCCCTAATAAGTGGTACTTAGGTTTTTATGTGCTGATTGCTGGTGCAATTTTGACTAAGGGGCCAGTGGGAATTGTTTTACCAGGGCTAATTGTTGCCGCATTTTTGCTTTACGTGGGAAAGTTTCGAGAGGTGTTGCGGGAAATGCGCCTTCTCGTGGGTATGCTGATAATTTTAGGTTTATCAGTGCCCTGGTATGCTTTAGTAATTTGGCGCAATGGCTGGAATTATATTAATGCCTTTTTTGGTTATCACAACCTGGAACGCTTTACAGAAGTCGTTAATGGTCACTCAGCACCTTGGTATTTTTACTTTTTAGTAGTGCTGCTGGGTTTTGCGCCCTACTCAGTGTATTTACCACTCTCTATAGTAAGATTAAAGTTTTGGCAGCGATCGCACTGGCGATCCCTTGAACGTTTTCAGCAGTTTGGTTTATTTGCCTGGTTCTGGTTTGCTAGCGTCTTTGGCTTTTTCACCATTGCTGTTACCAAACTTCCTAGCTACGTGTTGCCTTTAATGCCAGCAGCAGCCATCCTGGTAGCCCTGTTGTGGAGCGACTTTTTTCAGGATACAGAGGCTAGGCAAACAATACCTGTTTCTTCCTCTCCCACTCCTCCCATCTCCCCCTCTTTTCTGCGAGTGAGTGGTTGGGTGAATGTAGTATTTTTATCAGTTCTGGCTACAGCACTGTTTAACATAACCCACATATTAGGTACTGATCCAGCTATAAGCAACTTCCACGAACTAATTCAACGAACTGGTTTACCAGTAATAGCCGGGGTAATGTGGCTGGTTTGTGCCGTTTTAGTTGCGGGTTTATTACTAAGTCGCCAATGGAACCAGGTTATCGGTATTAATTTAATCGGGTTTGTGGCGTTTTTAATTTTTGTCTTAACGCCTGCTTCGTTCTTTATTGATCGAGAACGTCAATTACCCTTAAGGGAGTTGTCTGCGGTCATTCTAGAAGCAAAACAACCAAATGAAGAATTGATCATGCTTGGCTTCAAAAAGCCTAGTGTGGTATTTTACAGCCACATTCATGTAAATTATTTAGGACTTCCCCAAGAGGCTATAGAGCATATCAAAAACCAGGCTGCCAAAGGACTAAAACCTGCCTCAGTGCTGCTGTTGGCTGAACAGAAAAAGTTTTTACAAATGGACTTGCAGCCAGATGATTATAAGAATTTATCGACCAAGGGTGCTTATAACTTGGTTCGAGTTCCTTTTAAGAAAAAGAAAAGTGAAAAAATGGATATTTCATAATGGCAAATGACAGCTTCGCAAGTTTTATGGCTATTGGGGTAACTATGATCTAACTTCAAGAACAGATAGATGCCTGTTTATGAAAATGTCATTTGGAGTCAAGCTGGGTCTAGCGATCGCACGGTTGAACTCGCTCAAACTAATGTGCAGTTACAGCAAGAAATTACCAAATTAGAGCAAGCTGGATTTGCTCTACAGTTTGCCAATCAAGAATTGCAACACTTGACGATTGTCGATGGGTTAACACAAATTGCCAATCGTCGTTGCTTTGATCAACGGTTGCAGCAGGAATGGCAGTGTTTGGTACGGGACGAGATCGATATTCAGTAAGTAACTGAGTCAAGGTATTGGCTTTGTTAGCACATCAGATATTTACCACCCAGCAACAGAAATTATAGCGTTCGCCACCAATTTTCTTCTCAATAATCATTAACATTTGTCATTGTAACCGTTGACAGCTATAGCCTGATTGATCTGGCTTAATAGGTCTTCCATTGATATTGATCGCGGTAATATTTGGGTAGCGATCGCACTAACAATAGTTTCTATCGATTCCGAACCATTCTTCTTCTGCTTGTCAATTTCCTTATCAGCTACCCCAGGCTGGAAACTGGTTTCTAGGCGATTTAATCGCTGATTCAGTACTAAAATTGGTGGTAATTTGTCAGGCGAATCTCCCAATGTTTTCAGTGCTTTTAGCACATCTTTGTGGATAGCGGATTCTCCTAAACAAATTAGCAGTAAGTCAACGCTTTGGTGGCGAATTTGTTGTAACACTTCTGCCCAACAGGGACTCATCGCCGCTTTGAAGCCTGCTGTTTGTAGGTACTGAATCAAAGCTTGGAACCACTCAGACCCGCGTTCTGCAGTTTCACTGCTAATTGAGCAATTTTTTGCTGTCCGAGAACCCTTAACTTGCTTGCGTCTTACCTGTGGTAAATCACGCAGCATTGTCAAATCCACTACCAAGATGTTAGGAGGACAGCAAATACCAGAAGCAATTTCCAATACTGATAGTAAGGCATCTGTTTTCTCAGTGCGACTGCTGTTGTCTTTAGGAAATGGTGTTAAGTAAGGAAATACAGATAACTCTGGTATTTTAGAAGCTATTAGGGTAGTTGCGACATCGCAAGTAACTAGTGGGATAGCCACTAAACGTGGATGCCCAATTAGTTCTTGTAGATAAATTTGGGCGGTGGTACTTTCGACATCTAGCAAAATGACATCAAACTGCCATACCCGCGCCAAAAGTTCTGCTTGATCTAGGTCATCTACTTCAATCACTCGGTGTTCTCGAAGTGAGGGGTGGGGATTGACCGATTCCAACTGAGGATTCACTAACCTGAGAATTCGCAGTGGCGTTTTAGTTGGGATAATTGCGCTGTTGTTTAACCCTTGCTGCAAAACTGCTGGTGAAGTACATAATTTTTCGAGAACTGGTGCTAAAAGGTGATTCTCTACTGGCAAGCTTAAGAAACCATCGGCTCGGTTAGCAAATGCTTGCTCCTTTTCGGCTCCCGTTGCGGTAACAATTACAGATATATGACGGGTTGCGGTATCAGATTTCAGTAAAGTCAGCACATCCCAGCCTGATAGCAGGGGTAGCAACGGATTCAAAAATATCGCTATTGGTTGCAAGCGCCGAGCTTTTTCGACTGCTTCTGTTCCCGATCGCGCAATCACTACGCGATATCCTAAACCTTTAAGTTGTTCGGTCAAGTCTTCAATATATCGCGCTACTGCCTCGACTACTAAAACCAACCGTTGCGAACTGGCAAGATGGTGCTGTGTGGACGTAATAACATGCTGAGTCAGGGCGGCTGAGTTTTCCCGTGTCGATTGGTGTCGCGTTTCTTCCTCTTCTTTGATTCCCATATCTGGTTCCGAAAAGTTTGTTTTCGGGGGACTGGGCGGCAGAAGTAGTGTAAACTGGCTACCTTTTCCTTCACGCGATAAGAAGCTAACATCTCCTCCGTGGAGACGAGCCAAGGCCCGGGTTAATACCAGCCCCAAACCAGTGCCTTCAAATTGGCGGGTGAGGGGATTTTCTAGTTGTTGGAATTTTTGAAAGATTAAGTGTTGCTGGTGTTCAGGAATGCCAATGCCTGTATCCCAAACGGTAAAGGCAATCCATCCTTCCCAACGGCTCACCCGTAGCCCAATTTCACCAGATATTTCGGTGAATTTAAAGGCGTTGGAAAGTAGGTGTACTAGCATCTGGCGCAAGCGTAATTCATCTGCCACTATCTGGTCTAAGCCTAGTTCAATGGAAAGGCAGAATTGGGGAGCAGATGAACGGGCGTTTTGAGTTGGCGAGGCAGATGTAGTTTTGGTAGTTTGAGTGTGCATGGCTTTAGCATCTGATAAGGCGCGATCGCACACAGCACTAATTTTTACTGGGGTCAGCGTCAAATCCATTTGTCCCGTTTCCATGCGGGTCAAATCTAAAATGTCATTAACCACACTCATCAGGTGGCGTCCACTTTGATGAATCAGTCCCGCATAACGCGCTTGACGTTCGTTAAGTTCTCCCAACTGCTGATCCACCAGCAAGCGCGATAATCCTAAAACGGCAGTTAGGGGAGTTTTGAGTTCATGACTAATACAAGCTAAAAACTCGTCCTTCAACCGATTTAGTTGAATTAAATCGGCATTCTTTGCTGCCAATTCTTTGCAAAGCTGTTGCTGCTCAGTAACATCAGTAGCTAAAACTAACCACAAATCCTCGCTGAGTGCAACCTCCTCTTGTGCACTCATGACTTGAAACTCAGGACTATCTAAGGGAATTTTGGCAAACTGCCAGATTCGCTCCTGACCATTTTGCACTTCGACAACGCAGGTACAAGTACCTACTTTACTATCCAAATAGCAGCGACTGTATACAGCATCTGGTGATGCTTCTTGCTGGATCAGTTCCTCTTCACCACCATGCTCATTCTCCCTACCATTGGGATAAACCTTGATTGCTCCTTGGGTGACATATTCTGGTTTTTTACAGAGCTTAGGGACAAGTATTGCCTCCACCTCTTGCCTAACTCCTTCTGGATCTTTCAAGGCTCCTAATTGCTCCCACCAGGCGGGATTTCGTGCTACCACCTCGCCAGTACCCGTTTGCAACATCAAAGGCCAAGGCAGTCTTTCTAGCAGCTGTACCAGTGGCTGGTGTCCCAACGACTTGGGTTCATTTGGCGGCTGCTCACCAGACGACCTCTCGATGCCTGAACTTTGTAACCCAGCCATGCGTTCTTTAGCCAGCGATCGCAACAGGCAAGAACTATCCAGCAGCCCCAAATATTGACCATCAGAGTCAATCAGCGCCCAATCTAAGTTCTGCTGTTTTTCGGCTTGTGCATAACATAAGTGCAAGCCTAATTGCTCTACACGCTCAGAAGCTGATATTGTCTGTATTGGCTCAATTAGACCTTGACCCCAGATAGAGAGTGATTGGTGTAAATTTAGATTTTTATCGTCACTATGTGCTAATAATTTTTGGATTAAACGGGCAGAATACAGCAATCCTATGGGGGATTGCTGTTGATTTACTACTACCAAGCGATCGCACTGCTCTTGCTCAAAAATCTCCAACACCACTGCCAGAGAACTTGTTTGGGAGCAGCTAGGTACGGTTGCCTGAAAGTCATAAAGCGGGTAATCTAGCATTAACATAGGGCTTTTGGGGTCATTCTTCCTGTGGAACCCTCCGGCATTTCCATCTGCCAAATATTGATGGTGTTTTCGCCTGAAGCCATATCCTCTAAGAAGACTCATATAAGCAACTCTGGTTATTTCAACGCCATTAAAAAAACGGAATTTTCCCTGACGGGCACTTTTGCGTCCTTTATATTTTTCCAAGAGGCGACGTTTCTAAGTTGTAGCAACTAACCTCCCCAGTGTCTTACTGGTATTTAAACTCCTCATCGATAGCGACAGATAAAACAATTATGGCCCCAAAGAATCGCTTTAGAACCTTGAGGAATTATAATGATTTAGAATGGGACAATCCTTTAAGTTCGTTTAAGTATCTTATCAAGGAGCAAAATTAAAAAATCTATCTACATAGATATGTAAATAATGTAAATAATAAATTAGCTACTGTGTCTTGCTATGCCGACAAATACCTCATCATCAAAGACCTACTAAGTCTAATTACTCAGTTGCTGCACTAAGTTGTTGAGTGGCTAGGGGCCGCAAGGCAAAAGTCAAAAGTCAAAATTTTTGTATGTCAAGGCTTTTGCAAGTTTTAAAATGGTAGATTGATTTACGCGCTCGCTGTACTAGCACTACCTGCTAACTAACATAGAGCGCTGTTTTGGGGTTGAATCACCAGTTTCCTGCACACCTAGTATTCCCTTAGAAGCGTTAGCCAAACTAATCAGCCCACGTTTCTTGGTCAAGGCGATCAAGGAGATAGATTTAAGAATAAATGTTATTACCGATATTGATTCTGCAACCTGATGTTAAGAAATGTTTAGATAATCTAGTTGACTTAGACAACCAAAAAGGCTGGAGCAGATGGGTGTGGAAAGTTATTGACGCGATTATTGCCCAATTTTGCTATCTACCCGTTGTTGCAACTACCTCTGGAAAAATTAACTATTTACCAAATTTGCTGCAACAAAATTTAAATAAAACATCCACTGACAAGTACATCTATGTATTTGCCAGTCACACCCAAAAAAGCCAACAGCATTTTCCGGAGATGACTCCATCAGAAAAGCAAGGATTATTAACACACCTTAAATCAGATTACAGCCTGATTCTTATAAACTATTTTACCACAGATAAAACACTCAAAGAAAAAATTGATAAATTTATCAATACTATATTTTATGCGAATATTCCTGTGCCCCAAATCATCGAAATTCACATGGAGGTAATTGAAGAATTTTCTAACCAGCTAAAATTAGAAGGAAGGAGCAATGAAGCGTTACTTGATTACCGTTTAACGTTGATAGATATCCTGGCTCACCTATGCGAACTCTACAGAAGTTCGATTTCTAGATAAATTAAAATTATCAATGTTGAACTTAGCACAAGCTACCTCTGTTAATTACCCACAATGTGCAAACAAATATTGTATTTATATTCTCATGACTAGCTTGTATGTATATGGATAAAGCCAGAAAAACCTACGTTCTCAAACTTTACGTAGCAGGGAATACCCCTAATTCAGCCCGGGCATTAAAAACACTCAAAAATATTTTAGAGCAGGAGTTTAAAGGTGTTTATGCTTTAAAAGTGATCGATGTACTGAAAAGCCCGCAATTGGCAGAAGAAGATAAAATATTGGCGACGCCAACATTATCTAAAATTTTGCCTCCACCCGTTCGCAAAATTATCGGGGATCTTTCAGATAGGGAGAGAGTATTAATTGGATTAGATTTGCTCTATGAAGAACTGAGTGAAGGAGATTTTGAAGAGGAAAATAATTAATGCTCGAAGAAACCATTTATAAATCAGGAGCGGCTCCGCTCCTGAGTTTTGAATTATTATTATAAAAAAACAGTTTTAATACCCTTTTGTTATCAAACAATGAGTGAAACCGAGCAAGTAAAACCGAAAAATACACCAAAAATTGGGGGTGTAGAAAAAATTCGCACGATGATCGAAGGGTTTGACGATATTAGTCATGGTGGTTTACCAATTGGTAGAACTACTTTAATCAGTGGCACTTCCGGTACAGGCAAAACTTTATTCTCTCTTCAGTTTCTCTATAACGGCATCACCTACTTTGACGAAGCAGGAGTATTTGTTACTTTTGAAGAGTCACCCAGTGATATTATTAAAAACGCTCATGTTTTTGGGTGGAACCTGCCACGCCTAATTGAGGAAGGCAAGTTGTTTATTCTTGATGCATCTCCCGATCCTGAAGGACAGGATATCGTTGGTAATTTTGACCTGTCTGCACTAATTGAGCGATTGCAATATGCGATTCGCAAATACAAAGCTAAACGAGTTTCAATCGACTCAATAACAGCAGTATTTCAGCAGTATGAAGCGATGGGAGTAGTCCGGCGCGAGATTTTCCGCCTAGTAGCACGTCTCAAACTACTAAATGTCACCACTATTATTACAACTGAACGTAGCGAAGAATATGGCCCCGTCGCCTCTTTTGGAGTGGAAGAATTTGTTTCTGATAATGTAGTCATTGTTCGCAACGTTTTAGAAGGAGAACGCCGCCGTCGCACAACTGAAATTCTCAAGTTGCGCGGTACAACTCACATGAAAGGCGAGTATCCCTTCACGATTACCAATGAAGGGGTTAACATCTTCCCACTGGGAGCAATGCGCTTGACTCAACGATCTTCTAATGTCAGGGTATCTTCTGGTGTCAAAACCTTAGATGAAATGTGCGGTGGTGGTTTCTTTAAAGATTCGATTATTTTGGCAACAGGAGCTACAGGGACTGGTAAAACCTTGTTAGTAAGTAAATTTATTCAAGATGGCTGCCTGAATGGAGAACAAGCAATATTATTTGCTTACGAAGAATCGCGCGCCCAACTATCTCGTAATGCTTCCTCTTGGGGAATCGATTTTGAAGAATTAGAACATCAGGGTTTACTCAAAATAATTTGTACCTATCCTGAATCAACTGGTTTAGAAGACCACTTACAAATTATCAAATCAGAAATTGCTGTCTTCAAACCAACCCGGATCGCCATTGACTCCCTATCAGCATTAGCTAGAGGAGTGAGCAATAATGCATTTCGGCAGTTTGTAATTGGTGTGACCGGTTATGCTAAACAAGAAGAAATTACTGGTTTCTTTACCAACACAACTGACCAATTTCTGGGAGCGCATTCCATTACTGACTCTCATATTTCCACGATTACCGATACAATTCTGATGTTACAGTACGTAGAAATTCGTGGAGAAATGTCACGGGCAATTAACGTATTTAAAATGAGAGGCTCTTGGCATGACAAGGGCATTCGTGAGTATAATATCACTGCTGACGGGCCCGATATTAAAGATTCTTTCCGAAACTACGAACGGATTATTAGCGGTGCTCCTACTCGCGTTAGTATCGATGAAAAGGCGGAACTTTCTCGCATTGTTAGACGTTTTGAAGACAAACAGAGTTCCGAACCCTAAATTTAGTATCGTAGTATATTCTTTCCTAAATTTAGTATCGTGCTATATTCTGTGGTGAAGAAAGGTTTTCTGCCGCTAGATTGATTTTCGTGTGAGGGATGCGGTGAAAGGACAGCAATTATTCCATAGCTTATTGCCTGGTGTGACAGCAGCAGTCTTAACAACTCAGCCAGCTTTGGCTGGTACTGTAAAACTAACTGGGGTACAGCTGGCCTCTTCTCCTAGTGTTTTGACTTCTACTTATGGTCAAGACTTAGTTGGGGACATTGTGAATACGCAATTGCATAACGGTGCAAATGTTAGTATTCCAACATTAGTACCTGCTTTCGGTTTCACTAAACTTAGTATGAAGCCTTTAAGTAACAACAGTATTCCAGTGTTTACGGCTGAAAATACTGTTGTGCCAATAAAACAACTACTTAAGAAAGATAAAGGTAGATTTTTCAGTTTGACACCTACCTCTAATGCTTCCCAACGGCTTGCTGTCAGCCGTTCTGCTCAAAATAACCAAAAAAACAGTAATTCAAGCGTTTATGGGCAGGCATCAAAGAGCATAGTAGTTCCCAACTACACTTCAAAACCCTCTTCTGTCCAAAAAGAAATTTTGTCCCTGTCTTCTGCACAGCAGCCAGTGGTTCAAAAGATAAATACTGTTAGTCAGTCGCAGACATTTTTACAAACTTCAGCTACAGGTGTAGGATCAGCAAAACTGTTGTCAGCGCAACAGTGTCCACAGGAGTTGGGGAAAAGCAAAACTGATTCCTCAGCTGCTTTGCTACTGATTTCAAGTACCTGCTCACAACAAAATGCTGTTAGCGATCGCATTGCTCAGAGTAATACCCCGATTCCGACAGATTCGACGCCAACTCCGACAGCACCGGAAACCGTAATTCCTACGCCAGGGGATTCAGTGCAACCTTCCACAGCACCGGAAACCGTAATTCCTACGCCAGGGGATTCAGTGCAACCTTCCACAG
>NZ_CAXTNP010000106.1:14182-24108 GCF_964245575.1 uncultured Nostoc sp.
ACAGCACCGGAAACCGTAATTCCTACGCCAGGGGATTCAGTGCAACCTTCCACAGCACCGGAAACCGTAATTCCTACGCCAGGGGGTTCAGTGCAACCTTCCACAGTGCCAAGAACCATAACTCCTGCGCCATCAGGGTCAGTGCAAATTCCACAGAACCTGATTCCTAGCTCAAATCCCCTGCAATTTCCCACCAAACCGGAGGAAGTGAGACTTCAGGGAAATCAGCCGATTACTTTGGCACAGGCTTTAGAGCTAGCACGGCGGAATAATCGGGATTTACAGGTGTCTCTATTGGAGCTAGAACGCAATCGAGCAGTTCTACAGGAGGCGCAAGCGGCTTTATTACCCACTCTGGGAATTAGCACGGATATTACTCGCACTCAGTCTGCTAGTAGTCAGCTTCAAGACGAATTAAGTGGGAGAAATGGCTTACTCTCTAACCAAGATCAACCCAGTACAGCTTTTTCTGGTCAAGCACAACTTTCATATAACATTTATACTTCTGGGAGAGTGCAAGCTAATATCAGAGCGGCTGAAGAACAGGTACGTTACTATGAGTTTGCTGTAGAAACTCAGTCTGAGACAATCCGTCTGAATGTTGCCACTGACTACTACAATCTGCAACAAGCTGATGAACAAGTACGCATTAGCCAGTCGGCTGTGGTGAACTCTGAGGCTAGTTTGCGTGATGCAGAAGCTTTAGAGCGAGCTGGGGTTGGTACGCGGTTTGATGTGTTGCGATCGCAGGTGAATTTAGCAAATGCCCAACAAAATTTGACTAATGCTAGATCGCAGCAGGAAATTGCCCGTCGTCAATTAGCAACTCGGATAAGTTTGCCGCAGGCGGTAAATATCAGTGCAGCCGACCCTGTACAATTAGCTGGTCTTTGGAACCCAACGCTAGAACAAAGTATTGTGCTGGCTTATCAAAATCGTCCAGAATTGCAACAGCAGTTAGCACAACGTAATACTTATGAGCAACAGCGTAGGCAAGCCCTTGCGGAGCTAGGCCCTCAAATTAGTTTGGTAGGTAACTACAATCTGTTAGATCAGTTCAATGATAATGCCAGCATTACTGATGGTTATTCATTTGGAGTTAGGGCAACCCTAAATTTGTATGATGGAGGAGCAGCAAGAGCAAGGGCAGATCAGTTCAGAGCTAATATTGCGATCGCAGAAACTCAATTTGCCGAACAGCGCAACCAAATTCGCTTTCAGGTAGAACAAGCCTATTCTACCCAGCAATCTAGATTAGAGAATGTTCAAACCGCTAATACCGCTTTAGAACAAGCTAGGGAAGCTCTACGTTTAGCACGTTTGCGATTCCAAGCTGGTGTAGGCACTCAAACTGATGTGATTAACTCTGAAAACGACCTTACACAAGCTGAAGGTAATCGAGTTACAGCAATTTTGGATTACAACCGTGCTTTAGCTCAGTTACAACGGTCTGTTACCCTCAGAGCATTACGCTAGTGCCCCTTTGGGGAAGTCACGCATTCACGCATTCACGCATTCAAAAGTCACCCATGATTTAATTTTGGGCTTTCTGGCTGTAATGAAATAGCAGGTTTATTTCCGCCGACCTGTACTAGTACTGCTGACTAATCTTTCAATTAAAAATTCTAAAAGCCTCATTTTTCAATAATTACATTGAAGAATGAGGCTTTTAGGCTATTTTTTCATCTGTATTGATCCTTATCCAACAAGGTTTTGGTGAAATGAGGTGTGTTTGCCCTGTCCCAATCCCCAATCCCTATTATCTGCTTTGGCTACGAGTCTTAAACCACTCTTCTGCTTGATCCAAACTATAGAAGAGTTCGCAATTGCAACCAAATAAACGCTTCCCAGCTCCTTTCAAAATTATTCGTTTTAGTAGGGATTCTATACTAGGAGAAGTAACCATAGCTATACCCAAGCAATATTTCTCAAGTTCTTTCTTGTGTACACGCAGCCACTCACCCTCCATTTTTTCGCCAGCTTTTGATTTTCGAGGTTTACCACCCAGGTATTGAAAAGCAAAGCCTATGCGCTCTTGATGATTGATGAGATGTGTAAAGCGAGCAAGATAATTCTGAGTATCTTGTTCAGTCACTTTCTCACCAATTTGGATTACACAATATGACTGTTCTAGGTTATCGATAATATTGACCATAGATTTTTGTATCTTAGTAGTTATGGAAATTTCAGACTTATTAGCAACATATTTAGATGAAAAAGGTATTCTCAGGTTGCTAAACAATCACCATCCCCACTTTGCCTATAAATAAGTCGTGATGCAAGGCGTACAAAAAGCCAATAAGCGATCGCTCCCAAACCCTTGAACCCAAAATCTCGCCTGTATAAGGGTTGACAAAAGTTTGTAATTCTTTAGCATCTTTTGCTTTTACCTGTAAAAGATAGCTCTCATCTGGCTTTTGCAGCCAACTAATAGACTGCACAGAAAAGTTAGGAAACTCTTTCCCAACTGAGGCCAGTATTAAATCCGGCGATATTTGTGTTGCTTGGGGAGTGACTGACCACAGCGATGGATTGAGTGCGCGATCCAACTCTTTATGAAAAACGATGCTAGCACGACTCAGACTAATCACCATTAGTAGCAATCCCATCAGAATGCCAATAGAACTATGCAGCTTTAACACCAAGTTACGGAATTTCATGGCTAACCTCAATTGATGAGAGTTTTGAATCAAAATTGAAATGTTACTGAACCAATCACAGTAAATGGTTCGCCGAAATCATTGCCTCTGACTGCGTTACCACTAACGGTTCCAACGTAATTGACATCGAACAGATTCTTAAAATTCAAACCAAATCGCCAATTATCGCGGCGATAAAACAGCCCTGCATTCGTGACAAAGTAACTATCAGCTTGAAAAGTATTTGGTAATCCCCCCTCTCGTTCGCCTACATAGTTAAATCCCAGCCCAAAGCCTAACCCCTGAAAATTGCCAGTTTGAACTTCATAGGTTGTCCACAAACCTGCGCTGTGCCTGGGAATGCCTGCTAATCTGCTACCAACCGAATCTAGATTTGCATCTTTTGTAACTTCAGCATCCGTGTAAGCATAGGAGGCAATGATATTCCATCCGGGTAAGATTTCCCCAGTAATATCCAGTTCCACCCCTCGACTTTGTTGTTCGCCAGTAGCAAGAGAGGAGCCAAAATTATCGGGATCGGCAACAGCAACATTTTGCTTTGTGACATCAAAGTATGACAAGGTTGCTAAGAGTTTGCTTAAGAGCAAATCTGCTTTCACACCCACTTCGTAACCTTAAGGCATTGCGGATTGTCCAATTGTCGCTAAATTTATGCTCTAAATTGTAGCCAACGCTGAGGTAAGTATTCTCGATAGTGTCGTTGGGATTATTACTGACGCGACTACGAGGAACGTCAACAATTCCGTTGTTAGAGGCAACGATACCAAAGTCAGCAGGCCCATTATCTTTGGTGTATTCCAAGTTGAAAGTTAAATTAGTGCGATCGCCTATTTTCCAGGTAACAATCGGTGCTACAGAAAAGCGTTCGATATCGTTGTCGTAGTTCCGAAAGCTCTCACTATATTGGTATAAAGCATTCAGTCGATAAAGAACCTTACCATCGGTTGTCAATGGGCCGGAAATATCAAAGCGAGGACGCACAAATGGTTGGCTACCTACTTGCAGTTCTGCTTCATAAAATGGTTCAGCTAGTGGTTGCTTGGAAACTAGGTTAATTACACCCCCTGGATCAATCTCGCCGTAGAGAATAGAAGCTGGCCCTTTGAGGACTTCAACACGTTCTAAATTGGAAAATTCTGGAAACCCCTGAACTCCGTATACCCTAAAGCCATCTCGCAACACAGGGACACTACCTGAATATGCTTGCGCTCCAAACCCTCGCAAACTAAACCTAATACCTCGATTGTCATTATTTACCGCAAATGTAACACCACTCACATTACGAAGTGCTTCATCCAAACGAGTGATTTGCTGGTCTTTAATCACCTGTTGGGGAATCACTTGAATAGATGCCGGAATATCCCTGATCGGGGTATCAGTTCTGGTCGCAGAGGCAGCATCGGGGACAAGATAACCATCTTGCTCACCTGTCACCACCAGTTCAATCGGTTCATCAGTTTGTGCCGATGGTTTCTCTGATGGGGTTTGATTCTCTGGTGGTTCTGGAATGGGTGGCGTTTGTGCCGAAAATGTAACAGGTGTCAATCCGAATATCAAACCTTCATCACTATCAAACAACTCTACAACTGGCACACCCGTTTCACCTGTCACCGTCACCCGGATAGTATTACTGTCTTGATTAGTAACAGTTATCTCACTAATCCCAACAACAGGTTTTTGGGAGCGGAATGTGAACGCATCGCCACTAGGTAAACGTAGTTGTGCATTTGGGATATCAGCAATAAAGTTATTGCCAGCACTACGATTTGTAATTTGTAGGCGTTGCCCAAAGAAAGTTTGTAAAATCACCTCTACACCTTTGTCGGTAGAATTGGCTTTCACTCCCGTCACTTGCACAACTTCTGAAGTCGGCGCTGCTTGTGGCGTTGGCGATACTAATTGTTGAGCGCTGGTGTTAGGAAATTCTACTTCACCCAGTCGTGGAATCTCTCTAATCGACTTGGAATCCCGTAGTACTGACGCAACAGATTTACCTTGTGCTTGTTTGTTTACTTCTTGAGCAATAGCGCTTATTGCAATCTAGAACCAAATAGAGGTTGTGACAAAAAGAATCTTTAATATTTGCTTCAATACCATTTATACCCCTACATCCAGACTTGCTATTCCTCTCAATCAAGCAGCAAATAGCTGTTATCTAATGAGTTAAGTAATCAGCTAATTGAGAATATACATTACAGTAAATGACTAAGCTATTGCAAATAATTAGCAAAAATTTTGAAAAGATTGCCAGTAAAATCTGTTACTAGCTGTATAAAAAAATTTTAATTTTACGGAAAGTCTGTAGCAAGATATCGCAGCGTGCGTCGGCTTCTTTAAAACAGTCGCCACTTGCTTTCATAGCAAGAACGCTAAGAGCGAGCAAGGCGGGAGACCCGTGCAATGTAGTAGCTCAAACTTCCAAAACGGATTTTGGATTCTGAAAGCGCCCTGAAAAACCTATTTGTAACAGGAATTTTGTGAAATGATGTAGCATAACTGAGTGTCCGTAGTTTACCGCCGTAGGCATCGCTGGCCTAGTCAAAGACTCATGACTAAAGTAACATCTCAAGAAATTGCACAGTTTCGCTCTCAATTGGCAGAAGATCCCAGCGATATGGAAGCGCTGGATTTGATTGAAGACTGTGATGGAGATTTAGAAGATGCGGCAATGACGCTAGCTATCCGGGCAGGACAACAACCAGAAAGAGCAAATTCCGAGTGGTTAGATGCCTTGGCTAGAAAATGGCGTGTGGTGATTTGCGAACAAGAATATCGAGAAGATTTGCTTAATACTTCACCTCAAAAGATGATGGAACATCTAAAGGCAATGCCGACGTTTCCTAAAATTTTAGCAACACCAGTTTTGATATATGTCCTCAAGCAAGGCGTGAACAATTTTTGTGAGCCACTAGATTCGCTAAAGTGATCGGATGTACATTTAACTTGTGCTAACTTGTGCGATGCCTGCGGTTCTTGCTAGCCTACGCGGTTTGCAGTTGAGTTCAATACAGACTTAACAAGAACAGCCCCTTAAGAGCTAGCGCTGGAGAGTAAGACTCCTAACTCCTGTACAGACGCGATTAATCGCGTCTACTCCAAATTCCTAACCAATGCAAGATGATTCGACCAGGACTGATACGCTGTTAATTAAGGCAAAACTTCTATTAGACAAATTGTACAATCAATGAATTATCTTGTTGCCGTATTACCAGACCGCATTCAAGCCGAAGCTGCTTACTTAGCTTTAGAAGAACAAGGCATAAACAGTACTATTCTAGGCAAAGGATATAAAACAGCTGACGAGTTTGGCTTAATTGACCCCAAAGACCAAGCCAAAAAGCAAGCACAACTGATGGCAACCTGGCTGATACCATTTGGCTTTTTTGCAGGTTTTACATTCAGCCTCATCACTGGTTTAAATACTTTTGCCTGGGCGGGTGAAATTGGCAATCACATCGTTGGCGGACTGCTGGGTGCTGCTAGTGGTGCTATGGGTGGTGTGCTTGTCGGTGGCGGAGTCGGTTTACTCGTAGGAAGTGGTGATGCTTTACCTTATCGCAACCGCTTAGATGCGGGTAAATACTTAGTTGCCGTTCAAGGTTCTGAAACTCTCACTCGGCAAGCAACCCGAATATTACGTCAGTTTGATCCAGAAAATATCCAAGGTTATGCTGACACAAGTAGCGTGTAATGAATCATAGTTTACACATCATGACACAGCGACTTGAGTTACTTCCCTGTTCTTTGGAGGTGGCGCAAGCCGTTGTGACAAGAAATAAGCCCGAAGTAGAGAGGCTTTTGGGGGTACGGGTTCCTGATGATTGGTATGGATCGGAGGTGTTAGATATTTTTCCAATGTATGCTCAGATGCTCATAGATGATCCTTCCCAGTTGGGTTGGGGTATCTGGCTAATGATTGACATTGCCGATTCTACTTTAATTGGCGATTTGGGTTTTCTTGGCAAACCCGATCGGACAGGAACTGTAGAAATGGGTTATGAAGTGCTATCAGCTTATCGCCAGCAGGGATTTGCTTTTGAAGCAGTAGAAGCACTGGTCAATTTTGCCTTTACTGAGCAAGAACTCAATAGAATTATCGCTCATTCTCCAGAGGATCATGTTGCCTCGATTCGCATTTTGGAAAAACTGGGAATGCAACAAATTGCTAAGGATGAAAACCTTCTGGAATGGGAATTAAAGTTAGAATCAAGATAGTTTTAGCAGATTAATTCTCAATTCATAACTCATAATTTTTAAGAATGTTGCCACGAGAAGAACTTTTAAAAGGTGTTGAAAATCGAGATAGTGTAGCTCGTGCAATTGATCAAGCGGAGCAAGCCATCAAAACTTGGGAAGTCGTTTTGACTGATTTTCTGTCTCCCCCAGAATTGGCAGAAATTCAACGAGTGTTTAACCGATTAACAGAAGTGCAATTAGTTGCGTGGGGCGGATATCCGCAAGCTGAACGCCAAAGAATAGCGATCGCTCGTTCAGAACTTCCCTTAGATCAATCTCAAGTCAGCCTTGTAGCTGTAGAAATTGCTGGTAATTTCCTGTTTGATACCGCCTCTCACCGCGACTTTTTAGGCGCAATGTTGGGGACAGGAATTGTTCGTGAAAAGACGGGAGATGTGATTGTCTTAGGAGAACGGGGGGCGCAGGCGATTGTCGCACCAGAATTGGTGGAATTTTTGGAAATGAGTCTTAAACAGGTGCGATCGGTTCCTGTGAAAACTCAGCAAATTGAGGTAAGTGAATTAAAGGTTAGGGAACCGAAGAAAAAAGAATTAACTACTGTAGAGGCTTCTTTGCGATTAGATGCGATCGCATCTGCTGGTTTTGGCATGTCCCGCAGCAAAATGGTTGATTTCATTGATGCTGGTGATGTTCGCGTCAATTGGAAGGAAGTTACCCAAGCTAGTTCTCAAGTCAAATCAGGCGACTTAATCGCCATTCGCTCTAAAGGACGTTTAGAAGTTGGGGAAATCGCCGTTACAAAAAAAGACCGTTACCGAGTTCAATTAACAAGATATATGTAATAAGTGAGGAGTGAGGAGTGAAAAGTTAAGAGTTTTAAATTCCCCGCTTTCTTTAACTCCTAACTCCTAACTCCTAACTCCTAACTCCTAACTCATAACTCATAACTCCTAAATATACTTAGGCTTTAAAGTGTTTTGCTAACATATTCAACAGAAGTTTGCGCGGTACAAGTCGAGATAATTTGCTTCTAATTTGAGTGCTAGTATCAGAACTAATAACAGTTGGATAGCCTTTTTCCAAAGCGTCTAAACATTCACAAACAACTTTTTCGGAAGAATACACTTTATCTGTAGTACTTGCCAGCGCTGGAGGAAAATTAGCTTCTGCAAAAAAGTTTGTTTCTATTGGGCCTGGACAAGTGACTAAAATACGGACACCATATTGATTATTTTCTGCCCATAGTGCTTCACTAAAGCTGAGAATAAAAGCTTTACTTGCAGCATAAACAGCAAGGTATGGTATCGGTTGAAATGCGGTAATTGAAGATACGTTAATAATACTTCCAGAACGACGTTGCCGCATCAAGGGGAGAAATTTATGGGTTAAATCTACCAATGCCAAAATATTTAATTGCACGATTTTAACTTGTCTTTCTCCATCCCCTTCGGCAAAGTCGCCATAG
Organism: uncultured Nostoc sp.; assembly: GCF_964245575.1. Classification (GTDB taxonomy): domain Bacteria; phylum Cyanobacteriota; class Cyanobacteriia; order Cyanobacteriales; family Nostocaceae; genus Nostoc. The sequence continues at coordinate 22,505 of NZ_CAXTNP010000106.1, forward strand.
CAACCAAAACCAGCATTGTTGATTAATAAGTCAATGGTTAATCCCTTTTCTTTAGTAGCATCAAATACAGCAGCAGCTGCATGAGGTTCTGTGAGGTCTTTGACTATAACCTCTACTTGAATTTTGTGTTGTTCTTCTAGTTGTTTAGCTAATTGGCTTAGTTTCTCTTCGGAACGAGCAACGAGTACAAGATTGGTCTTGCGTGCAGCTAGTTCTTGAGCAAAAGCTTTACCAATACCACTAGAAGCACCAGTAATTAAAGCAGTTGGCATTCTACATATTCAGATAGTTTTCAAGCACTATTAAAATCTTAGCGATGCTGGCTAGAAGTTTTAACTATCCAAAGTGATATACCCAAAAGCTGAAAAGTAGTATTTAGTACTGAAGTGAGAGCCGTGACCAAAATAATGATTTTTCTCATGGCGATTCTAAATCAAAATGAAATTGTTAATTACCATTTTTCAGACCAATAGATAATTTCTGAGGCGGAAGTATTAATAGCGACGCCGTAGCTATTTCCATGATTCCACTTGAAGCCAGGTCTACCTTTATCCTCTGTATTTAATACCAATATTTCATAAGTAGGTGGAAAAGATTCTGTATGAGAGTCACTGGTGTAGAAAAAAGTTGTCGGCACACCATTAGGTTGATTTATGTGGTCGTTTGTGCTTCCACCCCTATATTTGTGCTTTGCACTACTTCTGTATTGTGAAAGTAGTTTTTCTATCTTTTCTGGTTGCTGTTTCAGCCTAATTTGAAAAAAACTACTTCCTTGCGAAAATTCGGGAGAGTAAGCAATGCGAACATTTTTGGCATCAGTGGGAATCTCATTAGGAAAATGTTTTACTTGGTCATTATCAGACCATAGTTGATTACGAATTTCTTTGTAACGTGATGTATCAGTTATTATTTTAGATTCTCTAGTACTGCTAAAAGTTCTTCTCAGAAAAAAGCTTCCCCCGACAATACTAAAACTAGCAAGGGTTAATAGAAACTGCGATCGCTTCATCAAGTTGGGTGTGTCTAACTTTTATAGTCATATACCCAACTAATAAACTAAATTAGTACTATTGCGGATATCCCATCAGAGATATTAACAGAAACTTTGTGTATCCAAAGGAAATTCGGGATAATTGTAAAATTACTGTGAAGTTGGTCAATGATTACCTAGTTAAATACCGTAGGTTATCCTCGTTGATATCAGTACTAACTTTGTAGCTAACGAAATCAATTCTACAGCCATCCATTTTTTTTTCAATTCTTCCTGATGTAGCAAGAACTAAGACGGATATATAAATAGTAGATGCACCTTAATTAAATCACAGCCCTCAGCTTTTAGTTGGGGGCTTTTTTTATTATTGATATTTTTTGATTTGAAATTAAAATAAATTTGTTACAAAGTTAAATCTTCCCGGATATGACAATCAATAAAGCGGATTAATAAATGGTAGATGCACCTTAATTAAATCATAGCCTTCAGCTTTTAGTTGAAGGCTTTTTTATTGCTGATATTTTTTAATTTAAGAATAAAATAAATTTGCTCATGATTTTAATTTTTCCGGATATGGCAACCAATAAAGCGGATTAGTAAATGGTAGATGCAC
>NZ_CAXTNP010000107.1:0-24083 GCF_964245575.1 uncultured Nostoc sp.
AATAACAAATGCGTACGCCGAAATAACAAATGCGTACGCCGAAATAACAAATGCGTTGGCGTAGCCCGCACAACTCTTGGAGACGCTGCGCGTAAGGGGTACGACAAGCTACTTCTCTGCGAGAAGCTGCGCCCGAAGCGTAGCTATGCCGCAGGCTTTACGACTGCGCTCAGTACAAGTCAGTGACCACCGCAAATCTTTGGTGCAAAATATATTAGGTGTGTCTCTTAATGTAAAAACTATCACTATGCCACAATCAACCCCAGAATATATCTATGTAGAAAAACCCATCATTGAACAACTCATCAGCATGGGATGGCAATATATAGAAGGCAGTTGGGACAATCCCGCAATTACCGAACGCGAAAACTTTAAGCAAGTTCTACTGATACAACGCCTCAAAGCCGCCATCAAACGCATCAACTTAGATGACAACGGCAATCCTTGGCTAGATGATATCCAAGTTCAAACCGCAGTGAGTCAGTTAGAACGCTTGGGCGCAAACAGATTAATCGAAGCCAATCAAGCCGCTACAGAATTGCTACTTAAAGGTACTACTGTTTTAGGAGAAGACGGTAAACAGCATACAGTACATTTTATTGAATTTGCTCCTGAAAATCTTCACCGCAACAATTTTATCGCCATCAATCAATACCGAGTAGACCCGCCTTGGGCAACTGGTAATCGGGGGTTTATCGTCCCAGACATGGTACTACTTGTTAACGGCATTCCTCTAGTAGTGATTGAATGTAAAAGTCCCAATTTAGATAACCCGATAACTGAAGCAATTCAAGACTTATTGAAATATTCCAACCAACGGGGTAGCAGTCAACCAGAAGGCGCAGAGAAATTATTCCACTACAATCTGCTGATGATAGCAGCCTCTAGAGGACGGGCAACAGCCGGAACCATCGGCGCAAATTATGAACATTATGTTGATTGGAAAGATACCATTCCCAGCCCCCAAGCGGAAATTGCTGCACAATTAGGCGCTTCTGAATTGAATTCTCGCCAAACCCTGATCGCCGGGATGTTGAAACCAGCTAATTTGATCGACATCTTTCATAATTTCACCCTATTTAAAACCAGTGGCGATCGCACCATCAAAATTGTCCCCCGTTACCAGCAATATCGGGCAGTTTATAAAGCACTGCACCAACTTCAACACAATCAAACCCGCGCCCAACATGGCACAGATGACCAACGCGGTGGGATTATCTGGCATACCCAAGGTTCAGGTAAAAGCCTGACAATGGTTTACTTAATTCGGAAAATTCGCACCATCCCAGAATTACGCCGCTTTAAAATTGTTGTGGTTACCGACCGCCGAGACTTAGAAAAACAACTTGCAGATACCGCCATCCTCACCGGGGAACCATTGCAAAAGGCTAAAAACGTCAAAAAGCTAGAACAATACTTGCAACAACCAGGCGCTGGCTTAGTCTTCGGAATGATTCAGAAATTTAAAGGTGGCGAAGATTCTGATGAAGAAGCAGAAATTGAACCAATTCCGAAAAACCTCAATCCTTCCGAAAATATCTTAGTGCTAATTGACGAAGCACACCGTTCTCACGCCAAAACTCTCCACACCAACTTATTAGAAGCCTTACCTAACTGTGTCCGTATCGGCTTTACTGGTACACCCATTGTCAAAGCTGCGAAAAAAACCACGCTGCAAATTTTTGGTTCATTTATCGACGAATACAATATCCGCAAATCCCAACAAGATAAAGTCACTTTGCCGATTGTCTACGAAGGATTAGAAGCTAGAGGTACTGTAACCCAAGGTGATGACCTCGACAAACTTTTTGAAATTATCTTTGCTGATAAAACCCCAGAAGAACGGGCGTTAATTAAAGCTAAATACGCGACTAAAACCCAAGTTGGCGAAGCACGGGAACTAATTAAAGCCAAAGCTAAAAGTATGCTGCATCATTATATTGAGCGCATTTTAGCAGGAGGCTTTAAAGCGCAAGTTGTCGCCTCTACCCGTCTCGCCGCCGTCCGTTACCAAGAGTCATTTGTGGAAGCGCAACGGGAAATAGTACAGCAACTAGAACACCGCGCCCCGATTCTGCAAAATCTCGATACAGAGGTTTTAGAATCGCTTGATGCCGAAACTTGTTTTTTTGCTCAAGCACTCCCACATCTTGAAACCATCCGCAAACTAGAATTTGCTGTTATCATCTCTGGTGATAAAGGAGATGACAGTAGCTGGAAAAAGTGGACAGATAAAAGTCAACAGGAAATTAATATTGAAAAATTTAAAAAGCCTTTAGACCAAGATAGTTTAGGGATTTTAATCGTAAAAAATATGCTGTTAACGGGTTTTGATGCACCCCTAGAACAAGTTTTATATTTAGACAGGTCACTAAAAGAATACGAATTGCTGCAAGCGATCGCTCGTGTTAACCGAGTGTATAATGATAAAAAAACAGAAGGGTTAGTGGTCGATTATTACGGTGTTGATATCGCTGCTGCACTCTCGGTTTACGAGAATCTTGATACAGAATCTGCCTGGTTTGATATTCGTGCAGAATTGCCAAAATTGTGCGACAGACACCAGCAAGTTATCGCTCTATTTACTAAAAATAGCTGCACAATTGATGATATAGATGCTTGTGTAGACTTGCTCAGAGATGAACGCCTCAGAGTTGAATTTAACGACTGTTTCCAAGACTTTCTCAACACTCTCGATACAATACTGCCGCGTTCAGAAGCACGTCAGCCCTATAATTTTGTTCGAGATGCCAAAAAACTAGGCTTTATTAAAAAAGCTGTTGCTGACCTCTATAGAGATGAAAAACTTAACATCGTTAGCGCCAAAGAGAAAGTTAGGGCATTAATAGACCAATATATTGAATCGCAAGGTGTTGACCCAAAAGTGCCACCGATTGATATCATGTCACTGGATTTCAAAACCCATGTCCAGCGCCATCGCTCGATTAAAGCACAAGCCGCAGAAATGGAATTCGCTGCCCGTCACCATATCAGCGTAAATTATGAAGAAGACCCAGTTTACTACAAAAATTTAAGTGAAAAACTCACAGAAATTCTGGAATCTTTAGCTGATAACTGGGAAGCAAAAGTTGAGGCTTTGCGGAAGTATATAGAACAAATCCAAGCTGGCCGTACTACAGATGAGACTGGATTAGATCCCAAAACTCAAATGCCATTTATCAACATTTTAAGTGAATATTCCCAAAAACAACTCCCCGAACTTGCTCAAGCAACTGTAGAAATTGTCAAACATATCCGCCAAGAAATACGACGAATAAATTGGGCTAGCCAAATAGTCCAAGAAGATTTAAGAAGGTGGATAGCAGGCTACTTGGACGATCGTGATTTAGTGAGTTACAACCAACTAGAAGAAGTAGCAGATAAATTAGTCCAACTAGCTAGGAGAAATCGTGATAATTTAATGGCATGACAAGCATCACCTTTGGCGACCTGAATTTTGAAATTCGCCACAGTTCCAAACGCCGCACCGTCGGGATTACCGTCGAACGTGACGGTAAATTAGTCTTAGCTTCTCCCCCAGAAGTATCAATAGAAACCTTAGAAAGAATTGTCAGCGAGAAACGTTACTGGATTTACAGTAAACTTTTAAAAAAAGAGTCATTAAATCCACCAGCTAGCATTAAAGAATACGTATCAGGTGAAGGTTTTTATTATCTAGGACGTAGCTATCGCCTGAAAGTAGTAGAGCTTCAACAACAGCCATCTCTGAGACTCTATCAAAGCCGCTTTGAGTTACAACGCCCAGCACAAGCTCAAGGTCGAGAACACTTTATTCAGTGGTATCGGGAACACCTTCAGCCAATTGTAGAACAACAAATTGCCACACTGATTAAACGAGTTACTACTTCACCTCGTTCAGTACAAGTACGTGAGTTAGGGAATCGTTGGGGTTCTTGCGGACACAAAGGGGATTTATATTTTCACTGGCGAGTCGCAATGCTACCACGAGCGATGATTGAGTATTTAGCAGTTCATGAATTAGTGCATCTAATTGAACCGGATCACAGCACTGCATTTTGGCATAGGGTGGAGCGTATTGTGCCAGATTATATTGAGCGAAAGCAGTGGTTAGCTGAGAATGGGGCAATTTATAACCTTTAGAAATATGTGAAATGATCGGAGTGATCGCATTTAGGTCTTCAGGGTGGTGGAATTGTTTCAACTATGGTTTTAGGTATCATAAGTACTGTAAGCGGAGGAATTTTAGTTACTCTTTTAGAGACAAGAAGATTTCAATTAACTCCTGCAACCTTGAGTATCCCTAGTGTAATTGTTACCGTCATTGGTGCAATAATTGACATCTTTCTATGGAAATTATTAACTAGACGTGCTAGTTATTCAGTTGAATTAAATTGCTATAAAAATTATGCCTAGAGCCAAGTTGTTAGTAATTAACCCTTTGAGATTTTACGCCAATATAAAAACTCCACTAACTTTTAGTAAGTGGAGTAATTAATGTTAGAGTTTCAAAAATGAATTCTCATTAAAATCGCTATTTTTACTGACAAGCGAAATTAGTCTAAAGATTTCTTAAGTTCATCTTTAATGTTTTCTACAGTGTGAGTAACTTGGGCTTCAGCTTGCTTTTCTTTTCCTTCAGCTTTATCTTGTGGATTACCGGTTATTTCGCCTACAACCTCTTGAATTTTTCCTTCAATATTTTTTGCAGTAGCTTCTACTCTTTTTTCGGCACTCATGGTTTTTATTTCCGATTTGTAGTTGATTCAGCTATTACATAAACTAACAATAGTTTATTCTTTGTTACTTCCATCAACCGATAGAATAATCTGATATATTATATTAACCTAAGATAGATGCGGGATGCTCTTGCTAGCTTGCTTCTCCAAGGGGTACGGCTTGTGCGATCGCAAAGCCTCCCGTAGGGAAACAGTACGCAGGCTAATTATATGCATCTTTATAGATTGGTATAAGTCAAAGCAAATTTTTAAGAAAAGGAAAGTCAAGGAGTGGCAACAAAACGTCAAAAAAATGTCTGGAAGAGTGAGATTAATGACATGATTCGGGGTGCTTGTGGAGGTTTTTTATTTGGCATTCCTTTACTGTACACAATGGAGGTTTGGTGGATTGGATCACTGGCAAAACCACAACTGATGATGATGGCGATCGCATTGATGTTTATTGTGGTTTTCTTGCTCAATCAGACAGAAGGCTTTCGGAAACGCAGATATAGCTGGCAAGCTTATCAAGCCGCAATGGATACCGTACAAGCGATCGCGATCGGACTAGCTTGCTCTGCCTTTGTGCTGGTACTATTGCGGGAATTGACGCTAGAAACTTCCCTAAAAGAATCTTTAGGTAAAATCATCTTTGAAAGTGTACCCTTTACTCTGGGTGTAGCATTAGCAAACCAGTTTTTGGGAGATACCAGAAATAGCAATACAGAAGGACAAGCAACCGATCAGGGAAACAGCACAACCAAAAATGAAGGCGATGAGCTATACGCCACCTTCACTGATGTGGGTGGAACCCTAATTGGTGCAACTATAATTGCATTTAACATCGCTCCAACAGATGAAATTCCTATGCTTGCAGCCGCAGCCTCCCCACCTTGGCAGTTGGCAATGATCGCCACATCTTTGCTGATTTCTTATGGGATTGTATTTCAGGCAGGCTTTTCTGACCAGCAAAAGCGTAAACAGCAAAAGGGAATTTTTCAACGACCATCGAGCGAAACTATTATGTCTTACCTAGTGTCACTGCTAGCAGGCGCTTTTATGCTGTGGTTCTTTCAAAAATTAACTTTTAGCGACCCTTGGACAATGTGGTTAGATCACACATTGATGCTGGGGTTACCTGCAACTATTGGCGGTGCAGCCGGAAGGCTAGCAATATGACTAAAACAGAACAAAAACCAAAGCTATCAATGGCTGAGTGGGTGACATTCAGCGTCGCCTCACTTATCCTAGCAATCATTGTCAGTCTGGTAGGATACACTTGGGTGAACGAAAAGAATCAACCTCCCATACTTTCTGTTACCAAAAAAGAAACAATTCGGGAAATTAATGGACAATTTTATGTTCCCTTTGAAGTCGTGAATACCGGAGGAGACACAGCCGAGTCAGTTCAAATTATGGCTGAGTTAATGATTAACGGTAAAGTTGCAGAAACAGGAGAGCAACAGATCGACTTTTTATCTCGTGGTGAAAGTGAAGAAGGTGCATTTATATTTAGCCAGAATCCGCGCCAAGGTCAGTTAAATCTGCGTGTTGGTAGTTATAAATTGCCCTAGTGAAGATTTAAAACCGCAGATAAAGGCAGACTCACACAACAGATTCTAGGGTGGGCATCTCGTTTGCCCTTAACTCCAGGCTGACAAGACACTCACCCTATAAGATTAGATAATTTGGCATTGCAGAACAGTGGGATGAATTGAGGGAAGCTGTTTTTAATCGGGGCAGGTAGAGGAAGAGATTCTATTAGTTGTTAAATTATCCCGCTTTCTCTGCAACACCGATAATTTATTTCTTAAAAATTTTTAAGCTTTAACCTTAGCTTTTGACCAAACGCCGTTTTCATCTTCATCATATTGCTGGTGAACAGTCTCCCAAGCAGCTTGTTCAGCCGTAAATTCGTCATTTTTTTCATTGAAGACAGTATTATAGCGCTCGATGAATGTACGTTGAGCTTCATCCGAAAGATGAGCGCGAACCTCAGGAGACAAATCTTGTGGGCTGTTGCACTGTCCAGGACAAGGGCGAGCAAAGGTTTTTTCAATTGTGTGAATTTCTTCGCCACCAGCACTTTCGAGCAACAATTGAAATTCGCCAGTGCGATCGCTCGGAACTTCTGCCATTACTAAGAACTCGCCAGCTTGTAAGCGGGTTTGGTAGATAGCCGCTTTATCTTCTGGCATCCCCAAAGTAGTTAGAACCGATACTAGACCAGCACCTGCACTACCTGCGATCGCTCCACTGGCAGCCCCCAACAGTACTGCACCAATAGGCCCTGCTGCCACGATTGAACCAACAAAAGGAATAAACAGTACGCCTACACCCGTGAGCAAACTGAGAAAGGAACCAAACAAGGAACCAAAAACTGCCCCTGTTCTCAAACCTCCTACAATCACATCTTTTTTACTAATAAAGCCAGCAATTCTAGTTTCTGACTGGAAGTTTCTGCCCATGACCGAAATATGATCTCTAGGCACACCCCTGTCTAGTAAACGCCGAATCAAATCATCAATTTGCTTCTGTTCTTTAAATACAGCAGAGATAGTACGTTCTGCTTGATACACTTCTAACACTTAAAAACTCCTGGTATTATGTTGTTTTTGCAATGAATATAGTAAATAGGTAGATGCAGGCAGATTAATCCTTTCACACCAATTGAGGGAGGATTGATTCCTCCCTCAATTAGTTTGACAGTCAGCCATCCTTAACTGGTGACTTATGAGCTACACACTTACAGGAGTCTTGGCACCTTCTGCTGGCTTTCTACCATCTGCGTCTAGTGCTTCCCCTTCAATAAATGAACGCAGCATCCAAGCTATTTCCTCATGCTGTTCCAGGAGTCCAGTTAAAAAGTCAGCAGTTCCCTGATCGTGGAACTGTTCACCCGATTGATCCAAATGATCCCTTAAATTCCGAATAACCTGCTCGTGATCATCCACTAAATTAGCTACCATCCCTGTTGCTGTGGGAACACTACCAGCATGTTCCTTGAGGGTAGCAATCTTGAGAAATCCCTCCAATGAGCCAACTGGGAAACCGCCCAAAGCGCGAACCCGCTCTGCCAAGGCATCAATATTTATAGTTAGCTTTTGGTAGTGTTCTTCCCAAAGCTGGTGCAAAGAGCGGAACTGAGGGCCAACTACATCCCAGTGGTACTTTTTGGTTTTCACCAACAGTACATAGGCATCTGCCAAATCTTGATTTAACAGATTAATTACCCCTTGACGCTGTTCTTCTGTCAAACCAATGTTTATCGCACGCATTGTTTTCCATCCCTAAGCAAACTTATTTATTAATATCTCAAATTTCAGACAGATTCCACATCAACCAAAGGAAATATTGTGAGTTGAAATTAATTCTTACATCCATAATACTACCTATGTCTTAATAGGTAGTATTAAGCCAATAATCTAGTAATTAGCGAACTTTATTGTTTTTAAGCTACAACAATAAATATATAGAAAACTGAAGCGTATTTAATAAGGTTCGGTTAAGCCCAAAAAATAAAAATGTGTAGGTTGTGCGGTCTCCCGACGAGCCTTGCAAGTGGCGTTTGAGGAACAAAACCCAACTGTTGCAGGGGTTGTTGGGTTTCACGACCTTCAACCCAACCTACAAATATTCTTAACCGAACCGTATTGGAAGCGTATTGACTTTTATACTTAATTGAAGTCACCAGGTTAACAGTGCTAATTAGTAATGGGTCACTGCATTTACGCAATCACCCATTACTACTGAAAGATTACCAGAACTATTATTTTAGTTACTTACCTGTAACTTTCTCTAACGCATTCTTTATATTTTCTTCCACAGATGTTGCAGCCTGTGAATTTTCTGGACGCTTCTGCTTGTCAATATCAGCAGCTCCCTGAACCTCATTAAGTCCTTCGTTAGTCTCTTTTTGAGTCTTTTTCAATCCTTCTGGTGGTTCTTTAGCGGCTTCGTCAGTTTTGCGTTGAATGTCAAGCAGTTGTGTAGTAGCTTCGGTAGGGTCACTTTGGTAGCTATCGATCGCAAAAGCAGGAAAAGCACTAGATAACAATAGTAAGGCGCAAGTAAAAGCCACAACTAGGAAGCGTACTGGACTTAAGATAGATAAAACAGAAGCAATCTTTTTCATTTAAAATCCTCGATAACAGCTTTAAAAACGCAGAACTTTCACTAAGAGAGCCGAAACTCACACCTTATTTGGTAAAGAGCAAAAATAGCAAGCTCCGCTTCAATCTGGAAGTTCTTTATAAACGAACCTGGCGAAGAAATTGTCTTTGGATTTCTGCATCGAAACTAGTAAGGGATAATAAGCAAATACCACCTTAATTCTTTAGCAAAATCATTACATTTTTTATTAACAATCTTCTCTCAAGGTTCACTGTTTTTACTTTTACTATGAAAATGCTAATGCCTACATCAATCTCCAGAATGAAATTTCCTATATCTATAGTCGTAATAAAATCAGTCTCTAGGTATATCGACGGCAGGTATCAAGGCAAAGCAAGCGAATCCTAATACAGATGTGCTGATTTTAGAAAAGGCTAACATCCGTCGCAGTGGTGCGATCGCAATGGGTATGGATGGAGTGAATACCGCAGTCATTCCCGGTCATTCTACACCATAACAATACGTAGATACAGATATTCGTACTGAAGCTGCATCAGCATTAAACGAGTTAATTACACAAGACGAATTGTTACTTTTACTAGATAAACTTCAAAGTAATGATGTAAATCTTCAATTAAATTGATAAGTCTGTCTTATTACTTTTTCTATTGAACTTAGGCGATGGAACATTTCTATTAATTCATGGGATCTTGTTTTTCGCTTCGCCAGCAGTACTTTTAACGGCGTTAAATAATGAACATCTGGGTCATCTCCTAAAGCAACTTCGGCTGCAAGCAATACTTTTGTCGCATTCCCAAAAATATCCTCGTTGTCAAACCCTTCTTTTGCAGAAAGTTGGTGTAATGCTGCATCGGGTACAGTTGCTCTACCCAGTAAGGTTTCATCTAACACCAAACCTTTCAATAATGTCAGTAAAGCTGCATAGGTTAAAAAGTCATCACAACTATCACAAGCCTTAAATTCAATGCGTCCCACTTCAGCCGGAATGCGGGCGATTTTTGTCAAGGAAGGTATGCTATTAATCAGTTGTTCTTGTTTCTGAATAAAAACCAGGGCTGCTGGTCTTTTTCCGGTTCTGATAAATGTTCGTACCGATAAACCATCCCATAATCCTCCCTTATAAAAAGGGGAACTATAACTAAAAGGGACGATATAGGGACTGTAATAAGTTAACTTTTTGCCAACATCAATTACATCTTCAGTAGACAAATTTGCCATTGAAATATTTAAATCTGGGCCGTATGACACCATGTGAATATTAGCAGTTTGTTCGTCAGGATAAGCCTCTAGCTGTTTGATTTCATAATCGTTTAATGGGGGTTGAGGCTCAAAAACCGGATTGTAGGGATTAAAACTAACTAAAACTGGTGATAAACCAAAGTCAGCAGCAACCTGACTTAGCAAGTGAAAACTTTCTGACAATTCACTAATAGCGCCTTGAATATCAGAATGTATAGTCGTTCTAATTTCAATACCTTTAGCATGACAGTCTATCACCTTCTCGGAATCTGCAAATCTTTCAAATCCCTCAATATACCATCTTTTCATCTTAATACCCGCATCCCCAACCCGCAGTTGAGGATAATCGCTGGGGTATGTAGGTAGCCTTTCAATAATTTGATTGAAATCAGCAAATTTTGTCTGATAAAAATCAGCAAACTTGCCTTCTTTGTTTAAGAAAGCGACTTCATGCTCAATGCCAAATAAAAACATTATGTATACCTTTATTGTTTATTGAAGTAGGTGCGTACCCAGTTGTCGAGGATAGTTTCTCGTAAACAACAGCTTATTTGATAAGATTTTGCAGTAGTAAGTTAATCAAATTCGTAAGCGTTCGTTGCAAGAATCTCAGATGATTTAGGATCTACTATAATTGGATCTGCTATCTGAAGCTCATAAGCTTTAGCCCAGAGGAGAATTAGTAGTGTTTATTGAATGATGCCAAGGTGAACTTTGGTTTTCATGAATACCTCCACAACACAGATTAAATCTCCTTTTTCAGCGTAAGTAGAAATAATTCTCAAGATTAGTCTAAAATGGATTTTACCTGAAGACCGACTGTTGCGATTTAAAAACTTCTCTGGTTTATTTCTTGAGGCAGCGATGCCTACGGCTGGCTACGCCTACGCACTTTCTTGATTATTCTGTATTGCCACCACTATCTTCATAGTCGCTGGGTAGGGTAGCTTAGTAGTGACTGAGGAAAGCTTGAGACGTGAGTTTATGACAAGTACCGTTCAATCCCCCTACAGCAGCGAACAGATTGCCGCTTGGTTGCGTGGACTGCTCACCATTGCTTGGGCAGATGGTAATTTTGATGCCCAAGAACAGGAATTAATTGCCAGCATCACTAAAAATGAATTAGCTCCTAAGATTAAATGGGACTTACTAGAGGTAATTACGCCGGAAGAATTAGCCGCAGTTTTGGGAAAAGGTACGCCAGCATCGGAAAATTTCTTAAGGACAGCGATCATGGTAGCGATCGCAGATGGCACTTATTCTCCCAGCGAAGATCAGGTTCTGCATCAGTTCTGCCAAGCCTTGGAACAGCCAGACAATTTACTAGAAGCCCTTCGCCACACCCTAGAACACCCACAGCTTACCCCCACTATCGCCAGCACTGGGCTTACAAAGCGTCAAATTAATGCATTACACCCCCTGCGCGACTGGCTGGATAAGCTAGATATCCAAGACCCAAGAGTAGCCCGCTTTTTGTGTAAAATGATTCCCTCCCAGTGTCCCTTTGAGCGGGATGTTACTTTATTTGGACGAAAGATTGTCCACATACCGCCGATGTGTAAAATTAACCCGTTGTATGAACAACTGGTGGGCTTACGTTTCCGCGCCCTCTCTTATCTGGCAGATAAATGTGGTGAAGATGTTTCACCATATATTTAGTCATTAGTCTTTAGTCTTTAGTCATTAGTTAAGAAGGATAATGTCAAGTAGGAGGTTTCAAGAATTACAGGTTTATCAACTGGCAGAACGATTAGCTGACGACATCTGGAAAATTGTTAATGGATAGTAGTCATTGCCACAAGATACAGTAGGTAAACAGATTGTCCGTTCAGCCGATAGTATTGGTGCCAACATAGCAGAAGGAGTAGGACGAGGGAGTTATCAAGACGATCGACGATTTGTCTCAATAGCAAGAGGATCTTTGTATGAAACTCAACACTGGCTAAGACGAGCATATAGCCGTAATCTCTTAACAGATGAACAAATAGATGCACTCAAGCTAATCATTAATGACCTAGCACCTCAATTAAACGCCTACCTAAAATCAATTGGCAATGTTCCAGATGACTAATGACTAATGACTAATGACTAATGACTAATGACTAATAACTAATGACTAATGACTAACTATGCAATTTATCGACCAAGCAAAAATTGAAGTTGAAGCTGGTAAGGGCGGCGATGGTATTGTCGCCTTCCGGCGGGAAAAATACGTGCCAACTGGTGGCCCCTCTGGTGGTAACGGGGGAAGAGGCGGTTCAGTATTTTTCGTTGCCGACGAAAACCTGCAAACCTTGCTGGACTTCAGATATAACCATCGCTTTCAGGCAGAAAAAGGGACTCGTGGTGGGCCAAATAACTGCACTGGAGCAGCAGGAAAGGATTTAATCATCGAAGTTCCCTGTGGTACGACCATTTATGATGCTGAAACTGGCGAATTGCTGGGGGATTTAATTGAGCCTAAGCAGACTTTGCTGATTGCCCAAGGTGGTAAAGGCGGACTAGGAAATCAGCATTTCTTGAGTAACCGTAACCGCGCCCCAGAATACGCCCTCCCAGGATTACCAGGGGAAATCAAGCAGCTGCGTCTAGAGTTGAAACTTTTGGCAGAAGTGGGGATTATTGGCTTACCAAATGCTGGTAAATCCACTCTAATTTCATCTTTATCAGCAGCACGTCCAAAAATCGCAGACTACCCTTTCACTACCCTCATCCCAAATTTGGGTGTAGTGCGGAAACCTACTGGCGATGGTACTGTTTTCGCCGACATTCCCGGACTAATTGAGGGAGCGGCTCACGGTGCAGGACTGGGACACGATTTCTTACGTCACATCGAGCGCACGCGAGTGCTACTTCACCTAATTGATGCCACTAGTGATGATGTGGTTAGAGATTATAAGACAATTAAGGAAGAATTACAAGCTTATGGACGGGGTTTAGCAGAACGCCCGCAAATTTTGGCGCTGAACAAAATTGATGCAGTTGATCGGGAAACTGTCGATTTGGAGGCGTTAGCTAGCCAACTTAATCATCTCTCATACGCGCCGGTTTTTGTGATTTCAGCAGTTACCCGCACCGGGTTAGAGCCGATGTTACAAGAAATCTGGGGAATTCTCGACCAAATGAAGGTTCCTCAAGAAGTGGAGGTATTGAGATAATTCGTAATACTCGCCTCCGGCGAGAAGCAAGCTACGTAATTCGTAATTACTACTTTCACAAGGGAAGTAACTGTTAGCAGCAGAAATACTTTGTTTTTTACTCACGGGATGAAAGCTTTTAAAATTACGAATTATATTTATGTATCCTGGATCAGGGGAATCTTAATCACAAACTCAGCGCCTTGTCCTAGCTGCGAAATACATTCTAAGGAACCGCCATGTCTTTCTGTAATGATCTGGTAGCTGATGGCAAGCCCCATCCCCGTACCTTTGCCTATGGGCTTGGTGGTAAAGAAGGGGTCAAATAGTTGTTTTTTAACATCTTCTGGTATTCCCAATCCATTGTCGGCAATGCTAATTATTACCTGATTTGGCTCCTGTAGTTGGGTGCGAATGCAAATTGTTGGAATTGGGCATTGAAAAGAGGCTCCAGGGGCGGGGTGCTCTTAGCAGAGGAGAAAATTCTTCTCTTTTGCTAAGACCTAACAGCTCCCCTGCTTCTTCCTCACTCCCCACTCCCTCTTCTAAAGCATCGATCGCATTTGACAAAATATTCATAAATACTTGATTTAGCTGCCCTGCGTAACATTCAACCAGTGAGAGTTTGCCGTATTCTTTGATTATTTCAATTGTCGGGCGTTGGTCATTAGTCTTGAAGCGGCTTTGCAAAATCATCAGAGTACTGTCGATTCCTTCATGGATATCAACAGCTTTCATTTCGGCTTCATCCAAGCGCGAAAAAGTTCGCAGGGAAAGCACAATCTCTCGAATGCGATCTGCCCCAACTTTCATTGAGTTGATTATTTGTGGCAAATCTGACTTCAAAAAGTCCAGTTCGATTTGTTCTGCAAAATCCTCAATTTCTAACACAGGTTTAGGATAATGACTTTGATAGAGTTGCAAAAGTGAAAGTAAATCTTGGGTGTATTCCTTGGCAGGAGTGAGGTTGCCATAGATAAAATTGACCGGGTTGTTGATTTCGTGTGCCACTCCTGCGACTAGTTGACCCAAACTGGACATCTTTTCACTTTGAATTAAGTGAGTCTGGGTGTGTTGAAGTTCGCAGAGTGCTTCTTTAAGTTCTTGGGCTTGTTGTCTTAGTTGCGCTTCTGACTTTAGCAGGGCTTCCTTGGCTTGTTTACGTTCTGTGATTTCCCTAACAACAGCTACCCGACAGAAAGGCTCTCCTGTTTCAGGATGTTTAACCAAAAACAGGCTGCAATCAGTGGGAATTTCTATACCCGTTTGAAAATGCCTATAGCGAAACTCGCCTTGCCAGAAACCATGTTGAAATATCAAACGAGTAATTTGTTGCTGAAACTCTGCAAAAGCTTCTGGTGAATAAAAATCAACCAAGGATTTGGTTTTGGCTGCTTCCAAGCTACTAAGTCCCACCATCTTGAGTGGCAGGGTTTACATAGAGAATTTGCCCTTCCATTGAAGCAATGCCAATAAAGTCACTGCTATTTTCAACCAACGCTACAAATTTTTGCTGTTCTTCTTGAGATCGTTTGCGCTCTGTGACGCTGTAATTCAGCCGTTTCACGAGCGATCGCTAGTTCTTTGTTTTGTTGGCGCAGTTCTTTTTCAACTACCTGGAGTTCTTCTAGGGTTTCCCGAAGTGCCTCGCTCTTTTGCATGAGTTCAGTAAAATCAGTAACTTTGTCAGTCACACCCAGAACTTTACTGCCTTCATTGTCTAAAACGATATCTCGAATACTACCCACCAGAAATTTATTACCAGTCTCATCCTCAAAGCAAGACTTTTTTGTAGAGATGAGATGGGTTATACCCTGAGCATCGGTAAAAAGATCCTGGTTCTCATTAATAATATTTCTGGTGAAAACCAGTTCATCTTTTTGCCGGAACACATCAGCTTCTGTTTGAGGAAAAAAATCATAGTCTGACTTGCCGATTAATTCTTCTCGGCTATGACCGACGAAATCACAATAGGTATCGTTAAGTAATACCCAGCTATGTTGACGGTCTTTGACAAAAATTGGGTCAGATATGCCATTGATCATCTGATGCAGAAATGCCGGGGAGAAGTTTGTCTGTTGCGTATTTTGTTTTTGCACGGAGTTATCTAAAAATCTGGGATGGTTCATACCCGAATTCATCTCTCAAATCGAGTTAAACAAAAGCTGTTTAGCTAGGTGTGTGTCAGCATGAGTAGTATTTATTATTCCCAGACTAAATACGGTTGCAACAACCTAACCAATCTCTAACTTTTAGTGTTTCTAAAGGATTGGGGACAAGTCTATTTTGTTTTCTACGGGAACAAAGACGCACTAGCGATGCCTGCGGTGGTCACTGAGCACAGCCGTTCGCGCAGCGTCTCGTAGAGAAATGTGGGCTACGCCAACGCATTTATCGACTGTGGCGCGGCTTTTTTGATTAGCATAATTGATACAAATGCTTAAAAGCCTTGCTTGCTCGTAAAAAAACGGAGTTAGACTAGAACCACAGGGTAACAATCAGAGGAATATTATGATGAGCGATCGCGACTACACATTAATCATTGACAAAAGCGGTAGTATGTCCACGCCTGACCAAGTGGGTGGTAGAAGTAGATGGGAGATAGCCCAAGAGTCTACACTGGCTTTGGCAAGAAAGTCCGAACAGTTTGACCCCGATGGCATCACCGTTTACGTGTTTTCCGGTAGATTTAAACGCTACGATGATGTCACCTCAGCCAAAGTCGCACAGATATTTCTCGAAAATGACCCTTCTGGAACGACAAACTTAGCAGGTGTACTCCAGGATGCCCTCAATAACTACTTTCAACGCAAAGCAGCCGGTAAAACCAAGCCAAACGGAGAGACAATTTTAGTCATCACCGATGGTGAACCAGATGATCGTAAAGCTGTGTTTGAAGTAATCATTCATGCGACTCGCCAGATGGAACGTGATGAAGAATTAGGAATTTCGATCATTCAAGTAGGTTCAGATGCCCAAGCAACTAAGTTCCTCAAAGCATTGGATGACCAGTTGCAAAGTGTTGGTGCTAAATTTGATATCTGCGATACCGTAACTTTAGACGACTTAGAAGAAATGAGCCTTGTAGATGTATTGACAAACGCAATAACTGACTAATGTGTTGATCATCCATAGTCCAGTAACTCTGAACTCTTAATTGGAGAATTGAATAATGCTAGAAAATCGTGATTATACCTTGATTATCGACAAGAGCGGCAGCATGGCAACCCAAGATCAAAAGGGTGGTAGAAGTAGATGGGTTGCAGCCCAGGAATCTACTTTAGCTTTAGCTAGTAAGTGTGAACAATTTGACCCAGATGGGATCACTATCTATGTATTTTCTGGTAGGTTTAAGCGATACGAAAATGTGACATCCAGCAAGGTATCACAGATATTTCTCGAAAATGATCCCTCTGGTACAACTGACTTGGCAGGTGTGTTGAAACACGCAACTGATGATTACCTTCAGCGCAAAGCAGCCGGTCAAACAAAGCCAAATGGTGAAACAATTTTAGTGGTTACTGATGGTGAACCGGACGATCGCAAAGCAGTAATGAGGGTGATTATTGAAGCTTCTCGTCGCATAGATCGAGATGAAGAATTAGCCATTTCCTTCATTCAAGTCGGGACAGATCAGCAAGCTACCCGCTTTCTTAAAGTCTTAGACGATGAACTCCAAAGTGCTGGTGCTAAGTTTGATATCTGTGACACAATTACTATGGAAGAGATGGAAGATTTGAGTCTATCGGAAGTGCTGCTCAACGCCATTAACGACTAGCTATAACATTTATAGGAATTGCAAAAATGGATTCCATCGATAAGCTGTTAGCTGAACTCCAAACTGAATACAAAGAAGTACAACCTGAACAGCAGTCAAAATCAGCCACAGCCAAATCCTTTATTCCACCATCGCCAAAGTCGGCATCTTTCATAGATAACCTTTTGGCAGAAGTTAAGGCTGATTTTGCCCAACAGGATGCTGCTATTGAATTGAAAAGACAGGAAGAATTAAAACAGGAACATATTCGACAAGAACAACTCAAAGCCAAACAACTAGAGGTTTTGAAAGTGCAGGCAAAAGAATGGTTAGCCAAAGTAGATCCACTTTCATCCGAAGGACTTTGGTTTGAAAGGTTTGCTGAAAGTTACTCTTCCAAATTAGAGGCAGCGATTGAATATTTAAGAAGCAATTAATAAACAATTCAAAATTCAAAACCCTATTGATAAATCTGCTAGCTCAAATTATAAGTTAGCAATTATTATTTATTACCTATACTCAATATTGATGGTGATTTGTTCTAGCTAAATGTTTAACAGCCCATTCATGCATAGCATAAAGAATTGGTTGCAAAGTTTCTCCTAAAGGCGTTAAAGAATATTCTACCTTGGGTGGAATTTGGGGATAAACTTCTCGATGAATAATGCCGTCTTCCTCCATTTCTCTGAGTTGCTGGGTTAGCATCTTTTGCGTAACTCCAGGTAAAGCCCGTTGCAACTCACCAAAGCGTTTTACGCCAGTCATTAATTCTCTAATAATCAAAACTTTCCAGCGTCCGCCAATCACCTTTAGGGTAGTTTCTACTTCACAAGTCAGCCTGCGATGGTTTTCTGCTTCAGCTTTCATAGTTTTTTTGTAGGAAGAACCTGACTCAGGTTTGCTGGGTAGTACCGCTAGTTATCTGATTATTGCTTGTTTTAGGTCTTCCATAACTAATGTTTGCTGATTTTTCCTAATTCCTTTAAGAATACTCAAGAACCTCAATTACTTCAAAATCCGAATAGGCAATTCAACCTCAGCATTGAACGAAACATCTGCCTGTTGAGCCATATTTACCGCTTTGGTTCGCGCTTCTATAATTTGACCTATCTCACGCCCCAAGCTTGGTTGACGTTCAATCATTAGATTTACAGCATCTGAGTAGATAACAAGAACTTGCAAATCGTCAACAGCGGTGATTGATACCGGACTCGCTTCCCCAGTAAATAGTGCCATCTCGCCAAAGAACTCACCACGCAAGATAGTCATTACCTCCAAATCCATGCCAAACTCGTTCGTGACGGTGACTAGAGCCTGACCCGCAATGATAATGTACAACGCCTTACCAGGCTCACCCTGCCGGATGACTTTTTCGCCAGCACCGAACTGTTGTAAAATACTCCCCTTGGCTAAGTCATCCAAATTTTTCTCCTCTCTAGCCAAAGGCATAAATCCGGGAATTGAGTGCAGGTGAGCCAACTTACTTGAAGCGCTATCTGCCGATTTAGCAGCTTCCACAGCATACTCATATCGGTAGCGATATAGCGTCAGGTTATTTCGCTGCGCTGCGTACCAGATTCGCGTCATAAATCTATCAAGTATCTGCTCTACATCCTCAAAGTTTTCGATAAAGAACTCCACCTCATAGATAATTGCCGTCTCTTCATAGGATGTGGTTTTGCTCTCTGGTTCGGGTTCGGCTAATATTCCCTGGGTAGCCAGAGCGGTACTTTGTAGTACCTGCTTCACGAGGTTAGGGGGGCTATCGTATGAGAAACCAATATTGATGCGTTGGTTATAAATGCGTTCTGGTTGGCTGTAATTATGGATTATTTCTTTGCCAATGAACTGATGAGGAACGACAATTACCTGGCGCTGGAGAGTTAGGAGGCGAACAGATCGCCAATTAATATCAATTACCTGCCCTTCGATCGCCTGGTCTTCGCTATTGCCAACGCGCAACCAATCACCGACGCTGAAGGGGCGTTCGAGAAGCAGCGCAATGCCAGACATGATGCTACCCAATGTATCCTGAAGCGCCAAACCGATCACAATCGAGCTAACGCCTAATCCGGTAGCCAGACCTGCCAAATCTGCACCCCACACCGCCGCCAGCACGATCGCGCTTCCTACAAGCACCAAAAACAGCCGGGAAAGGTCGATCAGTAGTTTGGGCATCCTTGCCCGCCATGTATTTGCCTCAGCTTCTTCAAATAAAATCACATTAAATAGCGAGAGAGAGGCGTAGATAACAGATATCCAGAACAGCGTTTCGACCAGCTTGGCAAAATTCCCATTAACGTCAAGCTTCAAGACATTCCTGATCAAAACCATCAGTATTAAGACCGGCAGGACGAGGTTTTTCACAACCCGCAGTGTAGCCGCCAACGGTCTACCGCGCCTTTTTAAATGATAGATCACCTCTCCTAGTAAAACTACCAAAAGTGGGAACCCTAATCCGACAATTACCGCCCAGGTGTGCCAATCGCTGGAAAACCTTAAATTACTCATAGACTTCTTCCTCTCGAACACTTACTGTCTGCTTAGAATTTTTGAGTTGCCAAGCCACTAGCTTTTCTTTTCCAGGTTCTTGAATTTCACCAAAGAGCTTAA
This sequence comes from uncultured Nostoc sp., assembly GCF_964245575.1. Taxonomy (GTDB): domain Bacteria; phylum Cyanobacteriota; class Cyanobacteriia; order Cyanobacteriales; family Nostocaceae; genus Nostoc. The sequence continues at coordinate 19,578 of NZ_CAXTNP010000107.1, forward strand.
AATCGTAGATATCGTGCAGGCGATCGCAGACGTTCTGAGAAACTAAGATAACTCCTGGCGGACAAGCAGACTTCAACCGATTGGCAATATTTACGGTATCGCCCCAAACGTCGTAGAGCAATTTATTTTTGCCAATCACGCCTGCAACCACATCTCCGGAATTGATGCCGAGCCGTAGGTCTAGATGCAAGCCTTTTTCATAATTAAATCGGCGGACAAACGACAGCATTTCCAAAGCAAAATCTACTGTGCGTTTGTCATGATCCAGACGCAGCACATTCAGCCCGCATACAGCCATGTAACCGTCACCAATAGTTTTAATCTTCTCCAAACCATATTTATCTGTCATTTCATCGAAGGCTGTTACCAGTTCATTAAGCAAGCCAACAACTTCTTGAGGAGACATTGATTTCGTGAGCTTAGTGAATTGGTCGAGGTCGGAAAACAAGACCGAGACATTAGAAATCTGATCAGCAATTTCTCGATCGCCCTGTTTGAGGCGTTTGGCGATCGCGGCTGTAGGAACTGCCATCGCCAGGATCGTCAAGAAGAAGTTTCTTGCCAACGGGGTTGGGGTTAGCGACGGTGTAGTAGTACTGTAGGTAACGGGCTGCGGCTGTTTTTGGCGTGTAAGATGCCAGAATCGGCGAACCCTCGTTAGTTCGCGCTAGTCTGGTGAGAAATTGTGTTTGGTAGTAGGTATCAATTTTTTTGTCAAAATCCGCTGGTACTATTGATTTATCAAGTTCGCGGTAAGCCGTCTTAAACTCCTGCATGGCGGCGATGACTGTCATATCTTCGCTTAAAGTCTGGCTATGGTTGTTAAGGTTTTCAAAATAATCTTGGATTTGATAAGTTTTGGCAGCCCGAAGGCTGGTTAATTGGTTGAAGACCTTTTCCGTCAGAAGAGATTTACCAGCACTAGAGCATATAAAGGTGCTTGCGAGCATCGCGCAAAGGCTGACTACCAGCAACATGACTATGAGTTTTGTCTTTATACTTAATTGCTTAAATAATTGCATATAAATTTTCTTGATATTCTTTGCCTTATTTCTCTCATTAGACATAGGAGTGAAATTAAATATGCGTTATCCAGAACCCTTGTAGAGACGTAGCACTGCTACGTCAAAACAATTCTTTTTCACTCCTATGTCTAAACCAATACGGTTGAGTTAAACCCAAAAAATTAAATTATGTAGGTTGGGTTGAGGAACGAAACCTAACGTTTTCAAGCCTTTGTTGGGTAACACTAAAGTTCAACCCAACCTACAATTATTCTTAACCCAAGCGTATTGATGTCTAAACGATAAGTTCCAATTCATTTGATACACTAACCACTGGTTTTGTCAAGACTAATTAAGATGCGTTTGCCAAAAGCAAATTATCAGAAATTAAAGGGTTTAATACCCTGCGGGAAGCAAGTTACAGTCGGGGTTTAAATCCCCGACTGTAACTGTCTTTAATGCGTGAATTTTGAATTATTTAAGTTGTTACCGGGGATGCAGCAGCAGAGACAACGTTAAGGTTAGCAACTAACCCATAGGTTGATACATACTCTTCTAACTCTGCTAATTCAACCGTGCCATTTTTATCGGCATCAAGAATATTGAAAAGAAAATCAGTTACGTACCTCCTGACATCTTCAGAACTACGTTCGCCTGTTGTCATATCTTCTATTCGACCTAAAAGCTCCATAATCTCGTCTTTATCGAGTGCATTGCTGCCATCTGTATCCAATTGCTGGAAAAGTTTTCTCACATCTTCTGTTGCCATTCTCGAAGAACGCAGTGTTTCTCGCAATAATTCATTACCAAATGAATTCATAAACAATATCTGCTCGACGAGTGGTATGCAGAAGAACCCCAGCGCTGCCCAAAAAATTGCATATTTTACGGCTTCAGGATTTGCAGTTGCACTAACTCCGAGGAAAAGAGCAGCCCAAAGGAAAAAGTTGGGATTAACAAGCAGGATATAAGCATCTCTGGCTTCTGCCTTATTCAGCTTGCCTTTTGTAAACACTGAAGTTAATAGGGCAAAGACGCGGATTAAGATAAAGACTAATGTTGCCACTGCTAGTTGTTGCAGACAAGCTAGCGATCGCGTTGCATCCGTTGAGAAAAATAAATCGCCCAGGAATGTTGATGGTGTAAACTGAAACCCAGTTGCCAAAGCCATTAATGCGACAGCAAGCACTCCAATAAATTTCCAGTTCTTACTATGGTGATTTGATTCAACAGGAGATTTCTCACGCCACACTTGGGCTAAAGCTCCCGGTATTGCCAAACCAACAATTAGAATCACACCGAAAAATATCAAGCTTGAACTGTTAATTGGTAATTGTTTTGCCAAGCCAATAAATTTTATTGAGAATACCAATCAAATCTCACAAAATCGCGTTGCTCTCAAGAAGGCAAGAGGCAGACCTCCTGCCTTTCAAGCTAGATGTTGAATGTTCTCAATTTTTTGAACATTAGATACTCAAGGATATCTATAATTACGTAGCTACCAACTCAGAATCAATTTCCGATGGCGCACTATCCTGGACTAGCGATCGCGTTTCGCCATCGCGCTGGAGGATACCGCCAACCATTGCCAACAAGGCGTTTACCTTGCGGGTTCGCCACATATCTACGAGTTTTTGCACTTGAGTTGCAGACATGCGTCGCATCATCGCTTCATAGAGATAAGCCGCATGTCCAGTTTCATCTTCGGCAATACTTAGCATTCCTAACTTCAAGTTCCGAGCAGTTGGCTCGTTATCAGGTAATACTTTCGCCATTCGCACAAAGTCTTTACTAGCATCTAACTCCAGAATGTATGTGCTAGCCATAAACACATCCCAATCAATCACAGCAGGTTTGAGCTGTTCTTGAGGGTAGCCCTCAAAGAATGCTGCAAAAAAGGGACTACGTTGCTGTGATTTGTTTGTCGATGGAGTTTGGGGTTGACGCTTGAAATCTATAACTTGTTTATCCAACTGTTGTAAGGCGTGGGCAAAAATTTTACCATGCCTAGTTTCATCTGATGCATGTTTTGCTAGTTTTTCGGCTAGCCATGTATCGCCTTCAGCAGCTGCGCGATCGCCAAGTGCAGTTAAAAACGGCACAGAGCCAGATTCCGCCAACTGAAACCCCGCAAGGATGTTGGGGCGGGTTTTCAAATCACGAATTTGAGCAGCAGAGTAATAAGCAAAGACACCTGAACCAGCTAGATGCAGAATGTGAGTCAAGAAGTTCATCAGAAATTGCCGCTAACAATTGCAAGGTTACAATTCTTATACTAACTAATCCGCATTTTCTATTTGGTTGCCGCCAGAGGGTGTTACAATTTTTGATTTTGAATTGCCTACAGTTAATAACAAATATATCTTTTGATTTTGCTAATATCATCCCACAGAGGTAATGCAGGTGAGTTTGAATGGAGAAATTAACTAAACGAGTGCGATTTTGGCTTTGTGCAACTATCATGATTTTCGGTTTGATCGGCTGCGATCGCTTCATCAGTACTTCTGGAGAACCAGTTGAGCGAGTCAGTGATGGCGATACTTTAGTAGTGAAAGATGCTGATGGCAAAAATCTTACCGTGCGCTTTGCTTGTCTAGATGCGCCAGAAATAGCTCATACTAACAAAGAAAAGCAGAGTAAACGCAATAGCGATCGCAATCAATTTACTTGGGGTGTAAAAGCACGAGAACGGGTGCAACAACTCGTCCAACAAGGAGGCGATCGCGTGACTTTGAATATCACCGATAGCGATCGCTATGGACGTAAAATTGCCGAAGTTCGTTTAAAAAATGGCACTTTTGTGCAACAAGTATTGTTGCAAGAAGGTTTAGCAAAAGTGTATCGTCCCTATTTAAACAAGTGTCCTAGTAAAAACTTAGTTCAACAAGCTGAAGCTGAGGCCAAGGAGCAACGGCTTGGTGTTTGGAGTGATACTAAATTTGTGAATCCTTGGGAATATCGCAGCCTATATAAAAAATAGGAACTTTAGCTGTTTCTAACTGAATCCACTACATTTTTGAGCATTGCATATTTGCAGATAAATACCTTTTAATGTGAAACTACCGGCAGTGAAACTGAGATAAAACAAATACGCGATCGGCCAAATGATAAAAACGCCCAGCAAAATTAGTGCTGGTGTGAGAAAAATCCAGGCGGCGGCTGTATCATTATCCAACCACGACTTAGTATATATTTTTTGCATCTATAATTTTCCCTCTTAGCTATTATGACTTTCCGCCCTAATTCTACCCTTAGCTTGGTTTTTCTCAGCATTAGCGATGTATGCCGACAAGTCGCTTCGGGAATTATGGCTTTTGGAAATGGCAGCAATTTTGATGCAATACTGCGTAGGTTTTGTCTAAAAAATAAAAATGTGTAGCGACTGTTTTAAAAGTCAAGCGTAGGCGTAGCCCGCATCTCTGTACTTAATTGCGGTGCGACAAAGTTTGAAGTACCTCAACACGACTTTGAAGTACCTCAACACGACTTTGAAGTACCTCAA
>NZ_CAXTNP010000108.1:0-3911 GCF_964245575.1 uncultured Nostoc sp.
TTATCTCGGAACTTCATGCTTAGAACTCGAAACGTCGAGTTAGGAGGCTGGAAAATCTAAACTTTGCCGAAAAGAGATGACTATTTCATTCAATGCAGCCATGTCAATTAAAAATGCATCATGTCCGTAGGTTGACTTCAGTCACGCCAGTTGAGCATTAGGGATAAAATGTGCCAATTCTTGTTGTTCTACTGGAGGATAGAGGATGTCAGAATCGAGTGGGACAACTAGAGTTGGTTGCTGGATGTTTTGCAGAACAGATTCATAATCTGACAAATCAGGACTTGTGCGATCGCATCTCGATACAGGGCCTTGGCATCTAATACCACAATCTCAAGATCGGAATGCTGTTGACCGAGTACTTAAGGGACTTCCAGAAAATAAATTATCCAATTTCACGCCCATCAAAACGACTTTCTCTCCCCCTGCTAAAAGTTCCCTGCTAAGAACTGCCCTCAAGGCGATGAAATATTTTTTAATTGGAAGTCCCTTAAGCGATCGCCTTAAGCCTTGATTATGTGCTTGTGTTAATGCACTGAGGCTCACAGAATTCGTACTGGTTCTAGTCGTAGGTAAGGATTTATGCCAATTGTCTTAATCCAGTGGTGTTGTGCCTTGTTACATTCTCGTCACCAATCACCTTTTTCGTAAATGCCCTATTAGTTAACAAAAATTAGAATTGTATCGTTGCTCAAACCGTTGAAAGTTCGCCAGAGTGGTAGTAGGAGTTTTTACATCACTTTTGTGGAAAACTGAAATGATTCAAAAATTTGCAGCCCCAACCCATACAGACAAATACACCCGTGTTGCTAAATTAGCAGATGTTCAAGCAGCAGGTAGTTTATTAGTTCGCAGCGAAAAACACACCATTGCTCTGTTTTACTCAGACAATAAAGTCTATGCAATTGATAACCGTTGTCCGCATATGGGCTTTCCCCTCCACGGTAGCACTTGCAAAGATGGGATTGTGACTTGCCCTTGGCACTATGCTCGCTTCGACCTCGCCAGTGGTGGAACATTTGACTCTTGGGCAGATGATGTTCCCTCCTTTGGTGTAGAAATCCGCGATGGGGAAGTTTGGGTAAATTTAGATCCCCCAGTTGACCTCCATGCCCACCACAGCCAACGCCTTCAGGATGGTTTAGAACAAGGTATTTCGTTAGTTATTGCCAAATCAGCGATCGCTTTACTAGACATGGGAGCAGATCAGAGCGAACCATTTCAGGTGGGACTGGAATTTGGCAGCCGTTACAACAAAGCAGGCTGGAGTACAGGCTTAACCATCCATACTTGCATGATGAATTTGCTGCCTTATCTAGATGCAGAAGACAAACCCCGCGCCCTTTTCCAAGGACTTTCAGCAGTAGCTAATGATAGTGCTGGAGCGCCGCCTCACTTCGTAGTTCATCCATTACCCAATTCCACCGTTGACCTCAGTACCCTCAAAAGCTGGTTTTGCCAGTTTATTGAGGTGCGGGATAGTGAAGCAGCAGAAAGATGTTTGATATCTGCAATTCGGGCGGGAGCTAATTCTCAGCAAATTGCAGACATGCTATTCACATCTGCCACAGACCACCGCTACATCAATAGCGGTCATGCACTCGACTTCATTAACAAAGCACTGGAAGCCTTGGATGCTGTTGATTGGCAAGGGGCAGAGTCAGTTTTGGCGAGTCTAGTTTCTGGTTTAGCAACTGCTTCTCGCATGGAAGAATCCAATTCCTGGCGCTATCCTGTGGATTTGGTAGCAATTCTGAAATCTGCCTTTGAGCAGTTACCTATGGCTTTGGCGACAGGACGACCTCGACAAGGAACTTGGTCAGGTCAGGAGGAATTAGTACCAATTTTGTTAGGGGAAGACCCAGAGAAAATTGCTAACTCTCTTCTGACTGCTCTGGAAGCTGGTTGTACTGAAGAAGAATTGGCAGGTGTAGTTACTTACACAGCAGCACTTCGGGTAGCTCGCTTCCACACTAACAACGACTTTGGCGACTGGAATTCAGCGCACCATCCGTTCACTTTTGCCAATGCAGTGCATCAAGGATTACGACGAGTGCCAACGCTAGAATTACTACGAAGTGTGTTTGATGCTGCCATGAGTGTATATCTGAATCGTTTTTTGAATGTGCCACCAGCAAGACTCCCAGAACCAAAAGACTCTGCTCAAAATCCTGAAGAATTGCTCAAGCAACTACCAGATTTATTAAATCGCCAACAACAAGTAAATCAGACAGGTCAGTTAGTGGCAGATTATTTGTATAGTGGCGGCTCTGTTGAGCGACTGATGGCAATGTTGGGTAAGTTGATGCTACGCGAAAACCGTGATTTTCATGTAATTCAGGAAATGGAAGCAGCTTTTAGACAATACTCGCTCTTAAGTGAAACTCCTGCTGGTATCCATGTACTAGTTGCTGCTGCTCGTTATCTAGCAGCACACGCACCCACAATGCGATCGCAAGAGCAAACCTATCAAATTGCTTATCGGTTGCATGAAGGCGATCGCCTGTTTGAAGAATCATAGTAGGGGTGCAAGGCCTTGCGCCCCTACTAATCTGGGAGATTGGATAATTGCTGCGATCGCAGCCATGCAGAAATTTGGGCGATCGCGGCAATTTCTGCAATGCTTGGGGAACTCAAGAGGCGAATTAAAAATTGCATAAATCTTCAACTCGCCTCAGTTAAGTAATTGAAAATTTCAACCAATCTGTTCTGTCTCTGGACTTAAAGGAGTCTCTATTGCTCTTTGTCTCCCTCAATTAGCTCACCCTTTTGGGTGAGTCATATATCAACCGATCAGGTGACCTGACTGAAGGAAGCTGAGATTAATAATAAAGAGGAATCTATTACTAAAGCACACTGATCGCATTTTACCTAAGAATAACTTATGAAACTTATAACTTTAATAAATTCTGCACTGATTTTTGCTTCTATTACTCTTGTACCTGGAATCGCTGGCGCTCAAACAGCTATTAACAACACTAGTGAAATAGCTATTAACTCTAACAATTTATCCAATAATTCTACTTCTGTTAGTTACCTCCAACCTTTCAATCTAGTTAATTTTGCTTATCAGGGAGGTTTAAAGCAGCACGGGATTCCTAGTGGAGAAACGCTAGTACTTCAAACTCAGAACAGAAAGATTATTGCAAAAGATTTGATTAAAGCTGCTGTCAATGCAGATAAATTACCATCACAAGTCTTAAACGACCAAAATTATCTAAGTGCTGTTAATTCCCAACTCAACGCATTGCCTGATTATGCTGCTGCTGATTGATTTGGTTTTTCTTATATTATATTTTTAGAGAAAGCGAAATTAGTTATTATATTATATTCGTGCGCTTGTTACCAATAGAAATAAAAGCCTTTTATACGCAGAAATAGGCGTGTATAAAAGAAAGTTTAATATTGAAAAACAATTTCTAGATTTTGAGAGAAGTTGTGCTTAGTAGTTGCACTTCTGGTATTTTTAAGGCACAGAAAATTGTATAATCAACAGCCTATCGACCATAAATTTCGTTTTCTATAGAGAATGACAGAAGTAATTAGATCCGGGAGCCTAAATAACATTGAGTCCATTGAGTTTGAAAAGCGGTGCTTGCACAAAGCCAGAGAAACAGGCGATCGCTTAGGGGAAGTCACTTGTTTAGGAAGTTTGGGCAATGCTTACGACTCACTAGGCGAGTATCACCTGGCAATTGAGTTTTATCAGCAGTGGTTGGATATAGCTAGAGAAATAGGCGATCGCTTAGGGGAAGCCAAATCTTTATCTGGGTTGGGCAACGCTTACCAATCACTGGGAAAATACCAGCGAGCGATTGAATTCTATCAGCAGTGGTTGAGTATCACCAGGAAAATAGGCGATGGCACTGGGGAAGGCATTTGCTTGGGAAGTTTGGGCAATACTTATGAAT
>NZ_CAXTNP010000108.1:4011-23975 GCF_964245575.1 uncultured Nostoc sp.
GGCGATGGCACTGGGGAAGGCATTTGCTTGGGAAGTTTGGGCAATACTTATGAATCGTTGGGGCAGTACCAACTGGCAATTGAATTTTACCAGCAATGGTTACAACTAGCAAGATTCATCTGCGATGCCTACGGCGGGCAAAGCCAACGCAATGGGGAAGGCATGGCTTTAAATGGGTTGGGTAGTGCTTATAAGGCTTTGGGACAGTACCAAAGGGCGGTTGAGTTTTATCAGTATTCATTAGAGATCACAAGGGATCTTGATGACCAAAATGCAGAAGCAAACGCCTGGTTTAATTTGGCTCTGGTGTTAGAAAAAATCAATCGAGAATCAGAAGCGATGGATGCCTTTTGCCATGCCCGCGATATCTATCATGCAATAGGACTCGATACAAGTCTGCAAGATTGTAACCATGCGATTGAGCTTCTTTCTGAAAATGTTGCAAGTGCAGCATCTGGCTTCGGGTTTGGAAGATGGTTAAGTCATTTGTCGGAGTTGCTCAAAACTGATTCTAACCAGTAACATTTCTCACCACTCATTCAGGTAATGTGAGGATATTTTAAAAGGCTTTGGCGATTTATAATCGCCAAAACACATGAAAATCCACTTTTAAAACATCCTCTGAATACAGTGAGATTACATCAAGAGGATGGGTATTTATTAAATACCGCAACTGAGTCTTTGCGATCAAAGGAAAACACATAAAACGGGTCTTTTCGATTCCCCATCTCCATTCCAGGAGTACCTACGGGCATTTGGGGAACAGATAAACCAGCAACATTTGGCTTTTCTTGAAGCAAACGTTTGATGTCGTCTGCTGGGACGTGTCCTTCGATGACATATCCATCAACAATTGCTGTGTGGCAAGATGACAAGTTATCTGGCACATTGTACTTTTGTTTGACTGTTTCGATGTCAGGCGTGGAAAAGTCTGTGATTTGAAAACCTTGTGTCTTTAAGTGGTCAATCCACCCGCCACAACAATTACAATCGGGACTGTGATATACAGTGGCATTTAGCACTGTTGATTTTAATGGTGTCTGTTTATCTTGGATACGCTTAGTGGTACTTACCAGTTGAGCATTACTCATAGGAGCAGTGCTTCCCAAGATGCCCAACACCCCTACTGTTAGACAAATTATTACCACTGCACGTACAGCAGCACGTACCAAGATGGGAGGTAAGCATTTTTGCCAGCAAGAAATAAATTGTTTGTACGACATCTGAGACTTCCTAAGTACAACATTACATAAATTTGTTGTAACAAATTCTGTTCAAAAAAACTCTGCGTGCCTACCCTGCGGGAAGGCGAAGCGCCTATGCGCTTACTTTGCGTCCCTCTGCGTTTAAAAACATTATGAATTAAATTTGGCAATAGCATTGCATCGCCTGACAATAGCATTGTATCGCCTAACAATGCCATTGCATCGCCTAACAATGCCATTGCATCGTCTGACAATGCCATTGCATCGCCTAACAATGCCATTGCATCGCCTGACAATAGCATTGCATCGCCTGACAATGCCATTGCATCGCCTTACAATGCCATTGCACCGCCTTACAATAGCATTGCATCCCTCTGCATTTAAAAAGGCTACGGCCCTTACGCGGTAGAAGTGCTAGTATGTCAAATATTGGCATTTTGTAGCTTCTAAGTTGTCGTTCAAGAAGACAACAACTCTACTACATCAGCCCTCTGTTTTCATATTCTTGTTTTGGCGAAGGTAGTGAACTATTAACCCATTTGCACCACTTGTAGGACAACAGCAAGCCATAGAATTACTCACTCAGGCTGTCAGACAAAACCGGGTTGCTCCAGCCTATCTATTTGTGGGGCCAGATGGTGTAGGAAGAAGTTTAGCAGCCAGGTGCTTTGTGGAATTGCTATTTTCTAATGAGATGGGAGTCACTGCGGCTTTACAAAACCGTTTGCGTCAAGGGAACCATCCAGCTTTGTTGTGGGTGCAACCGACGTACCAATACCAGGGACAACGATTAACAGCAGCAGAAGCGGCCGAGAAAGGACTTAAGCGTAAGGCACCACCTGTAATTCGGCTAGAGCAAATTCGGGAAATTACCGAGTTTCTCAGTCGGCCACCCTTGGAAGCACCGAGGAATGTGGTAGTGCTGGAAGAAGCCCAAACAATGGCAGAAGCCGCAGCGAATGCTTTACTTAAAACCTTAGAAGAACCGGGACAGGCGACGTTAATTCTAATTGCACCTACACCTGAGTCTGTTTTGCCAACTTTGGTGTCACGCTGTCAACGCATTCCTTTTTATCGCTTAGATGCAGAGTCTTTGGCTGTTGTACTCACACAAACTGGTCATCAGGAAATTTTGCCAAATCAGGCAGTATTAAGCATAGCAGCTGGCAGTGCCGGAAGTGCGATCGCATCTTACGAGCAATTACAAGCTATTCCTTCTGAGTTACTCGAAGACTTGAAAAAAGCCCCTGCTTCCTACCGCAAAGCCTTGGAGTTAGCCAAAAAAATTGATAAAGATTTAGATACAGAAGCCCAACTATGGTTAGTTGATTATCTTCAGCAATTCTACTGGCAGCAGTGGCATCAACCCAGCATCATCAACCAGCTAGAACAAGCTCGTAAATACTTACTTTCTTACGCTCAACCAAGACTAGTTTGGGAATGTTTGCTTTTATCTGTATGTCAAAAATCAAATCCCGTTTATTAACTCTTGTACAAAAACCTCAAACCCTTTAACAATATTAAATGATATTACTTAAGTATCCGTAAATGTTAGTACTTGTGTATTATTGAGAGTAAGCTACGCAAAGCGTCTCCTAGAGAATGCGGCGAGTTAAGAGACATTGCCCCGAGACACAGAGATTTGCTCAATTGTCAAAGCTTCATGGCAAACAAAAGTCTTGTGGGGGATGACTAATAAAGGCTGTCCGATTATTGTCTTTGAAGATTGTACCCCTGACTTATGATCAACTTACCGCAGACAATTCCAGTTCTTCTTTTAGGGACTAGCTTGGCTGTGCTTTCCCCTCAAGTTTGTGCTGCTTTCACTGTTCAAGAGGTAGCTAGTCTTGCCCAAGCATCAAGCGATTTGCCAGTGGTCAAATCAGCAGGACTGTCCCCTGATATGGATGTGCCTTGGTCGAAACCCGTGAGAATCGTTGACCCTTTTGAAGGGCAGTTTCTTGGGGTTTTTGACCGCAACTCCTTAGGTGGCTATTTGTTCCGTGAGGGTTCAAAGCAAGTTATTAGTTTGTGGACTCCTTCAAGTATTCGACTACTTGTAACAGTAAATTCAGATCAAGCAAGGTCTTCTTTCTACACCGCAGGTCGTGTGTATCCCAGACCTGACTATCTTAGGTTTGTTACTACCAAGAAAGTCGATAAACTTTTGCTTAAGGTCAGGGAAAAGGTTTTTCAGTTAGACGGTTCAACCGGCACGTTTGCTGTCAGTCAAGAATTAGCCACTGCTTTGAAAAATGCTCCAGATGAGAACTTAGACATCAGACTAGTCTTGGAAGGAGGTCAAACTGTTGATAGCGAAATTGGCAAAGACACGGTGAAAGCTTGGCGAAACATTTATTAAGCGATGTCTTTGACGGTCACTGAGCTTTGTCCTACCACTTAAGAGCGGGACGCTACGCAAACGTGCAAGCAAGCTAGGCGCATTGTCTCGGAGAGAAGTGCGGGCTACGCTTACGCATTTTCACCCAATACGCTTGGGTTAAGCATTTTTTTGTTCTCTCTGTTTCCTCTGCGTCTCTGTGGTTCGTTAAAAAAATTGACTTTGAAAAAAAGTTTGACCCTTAACTGAACCATATTGCATTTTAACCCAAGTATTATCTCTTCTTAAGAAAGGATAAATTTTCTCCCATTTCATCAGAAATTTGTCTGAAAAAACTCGTTTATATAATTTAGGATGAATGAACATTGTTAGAAGCTAGCCTGATTAATTCTTCAACATTGCTTGAGATTGTATTGCAAATTATATTTAAAGGTAAGTCATTGGGATCAAACCCGAAAGGTTCTTCAATTTCTGAACCAATTTGTTCAATACTTAATAATGTAAAACTTACAAAAGCCATTACTATACCAGTCCACCAACTCAAAAAGCTAACAATTTCCAAAGGTAATATCAGACAAAAAATGAATAACAGTTGTCTGAGTTTAATAGTATATATCAAAGGCAGTGGCGTTTTTAAAATGCGTTCGCAACCACCTAAAATATCTACTAAATCATCTACGCAGTTATGTAAAGTAGTCAGTTGATAGACATTTAAACAATTCCGGTCATGCTGATACTGCAAGTAATCTCCTATCCAGTAAGCAATTTGTAGGGGGGGATGATTAGTATTTTTGAGTTGTAAATATTGTTTTTCAGACATTAAGGATGCTAACTGAGTATCTAAAGGTGCTGATCTTAGATGTAACTTCATTGCAAATGCAAAAGCAGTTACTAACCGAAGTATTGCCTCTTTTTCTACTTTATCTTGCGATGTCTTATCTTTAACTATTATCCAAATTCCACGAGTTAAGTTACGAGATGTATTAACTAAAGATCCCCATAGTTGACGACCTTCCCAAAATCTATCATGGGCTGTATTCGTCCGAAAAACTAATAGTAATGTAAAACCAATATTAAAACTTAAAACAGCATTAGTAAGAATACTATTGGAATTTGAAAATGCTATTGGTAATTTTAAATGATAGAGAAATGATATTAAAACACCATATCCAGTACAAAAAAGTACCCAAGGAAGAATAATAGAAATAATTGACCTTTCAAGCCGAAGAGTTACTTGAAGCCAGTTCAATTTTTCGCCTTTGTAAAGGTGATACTTTTCTCTTAAAGAGTTTTTGGAGTTATTTTGAAAATAGTTAGGTCGTTTCATATTGGTAAGATTTGACGATTAAATCAATTAGCAAACTAACTATTTTAGCTAAAGTTATCTTGCTTAAGCAAGATAGGTGAAAGAAAGATGTAGGTTTCCAGAGAGCGAGGGTTGTGCAACTATAATTAACATAAATTATAGTTTTAACATTGAAATTTATTTCTGTGAACCCTCTTTAGGTAGGGAAATTTCTGACTTTTTTTAATTCTTCACCAGAGCATAAAAACACTTAAAAGCTTAAACAATAAGATTCAGTGCCAAGAAAAGTTATATTGAGGATTTAGCAAAAACTTTCGCAGAAGCAGAATCGATGAGATGTAGAAATTAAAATAAGAGATTCATCAGATTCATGACAATGATCTCTAATTACCCGATAAGTAGGTATGGTGGCGATCGCTGGCGTTTATGGGAGTATTAGTCTGAAATGACTAACTGCGTAAACGTAGCCCGTCGTAGCGAAAAGTCGAGCCAGTCGCTTGGGCGGGTTCCCCGACTTGGGCGAACTGGCGTGGAGCGGCGGCTTTTGCCGTAGACGCAGAGCGGCTTGCCGCAGGCATCTGTTAGCGACGCAGGAGCGTCACTTTTCAAGACAGACATCGCTCATTGATTCTCCACGGCTTTGAGAATGCTGGTAGCCACGCAAAACAGATTGGATATTTTTTTTACAAACCTCTTCACCAACTACCTGAGAAAGCTCTCGCCATAACTGGGAACCGACTTGTTTGATGTAGTCGTGTTCATAACTTATCTGCACCGCAATTTCCGCATAGGTGTGTCCCAGCCAACTTTCCAGCAAAACTACAGATTGAACATCATTGAGTCTTTGCCCAAAGGTAGACCATAAAAGAGTATCCACTAGATTCAGCGCCTCTTGTGCAGTCATGGGTCAGCCTGCTTTATTTATAGGTTTAACTTATGAGATTTGTGTTTTTAATGAGATTTTTACGTTAAACGTTACATTTTTTTACAGTAACAACTCACTTTATCTTACCAACACAGCGATGTCTACGACGGGCTACGCTTACGCATTTTGATTAATAATTAATACAGTATATAGCAGTCCTATTTGATTCGTGAAAAATATAGATAAGGAAACAAACCGCCATCTCTACGAGAGGCTGACGCCAACGCGCAGCGTCTCCAAGAGTTGAACACCAAGGAAGCAAAGGCAAGAAAGAAGAAAGAGATATATAATTTTCACAAATGATTTAGGACTGCTATAGTGAGTTAAACTGTACTTCTTAAGTATAAAAAGTACATCAACTCTATGAAGTTTGGTATTAAGATGGTACACAATTGCCCTCCAGAGACAGGGGCAACAGGCATAAAACAAGAAGATATTTTAACTAAAGCAGTTGGTATAAAATTGATACAAAAACTCAAAGCAGCAGGTCATACCGCTATTGATTGCACTCCCACAAGTGCTAATAGTGTAAACGATTCTGTGTTTCTAAGAATTTGGGGATAAAAAAAGACTTTATAATAGGGCAAATGTATGTCATTACTAGATGATTTAGTCAAGAACTATTTTGATAAAAATTTAGTAACAATATTTATAAAAGTTGGCATTCAAAGTGGAAAAATTACCGATATTAATCGGCAAACTTTAAAAGAAGTTACCCTCGCACAATGGTTATTAGAGTCTGCTAGAGGAAAAAGTGAGCTTGCTGTCAATGCTAATAATTTTGCCGGATTAAAATGGCGAGTTCCTGACATGAAAGGGTTTGCCGAACCCTTCAAAATCAAAGTTCCTTCTGAGCCAGAAGAAGTTGAATTCTGTAAATTTACAGATATAGATGCTTTTATTATTGGTTATTGGAAGTTTTTAACTCGCACTCCCTATAAAGGCTTAGAAGATTTTACCAACACGCCAGAAAACTTCCTTGGCTTTCTCAAGGCTAAAGGCTATTCATCCGATCCTAAATATGTGAGTAAAGTTGTAGACTTACTCCCAGAGGCGCAAAAGTTACTGGCTAACGCAGGTGGAGTTGCCATTCCCCCTTCAGTGGAACAACTACAGCTAATTCGTGCGCCAAAAGAAGTTGAATTAGGACAAAATTTCAGGGTTGAAGGTATAGCTCGTTTAGCTGACAGTGGCAAAGTTTTATCGATTACGATCGACGATCAATTTCCAGCCGCAAGTGTAGTAATTAGTCAGGACGGCAAATGGCAATTTGATTTCGTCTTTAAACAAGAAGGCGATCGCCGCATGATAATTGCCATTGATGATCAAACTTTAGAGATCCACATTAAAGTTGTTGTTCCTTTGGATAACAAGGACGATGAGAACACTCAACAACCTACTGCATCCAGTTTACCAGGAGCGAAGGTAATTAAACTCGGTGGTAGTGTGGGAATTGGCGGAGTCAATAAAGCTGATGATGTTAAGGCTATTAAGGCGCGATTGCATGAGCTAGGCTACAGATGGGTAGGCGATCCTAACAGTGCAAACAGAGACAGAGGACTATTTGACGCAATCAAATTATTTCAGTCAATTATTGCTGGTCGCAGTACTGTTAATGGTGATGGTCGAGTTGATGTTGGTGGAATAACTCATCGATGGTTGCAAGCAGCTAACGCACCACGGTGGGAGTTGATGCCAAAAAGCGACTGTGATAATGGTTTCGTTAACGGTGAACTGGAAGACATCCAAGATAACCACGATTTTGGAACACACTGGTTAGCTGATGTTATTAAAAAAATTGCCCAAGATTATCAAAACAGTTATCGTAATACTCACCCCACAGCTGCTCCATTCGCAATTAACGATGTTAGCCTTCCTCATGGAGGCGATACTCCCGACCATCATGGACATGAAACTGGCATGATGTGCGATGTTTACTTACCCAAAAAAAATGGAAATTTTGGTGGCATCGTTTGGTCGAGTTCTGAATATGATCAAGATGCTGCACGAGCTATTCTCAAGTCTATTGGTAAACAAAAGTTTGTACGGGCTGTCTTTTTCAACGATCAACAGCTAATTAGAGAAAGACTTTGTGTTTCTCTGAGTGGTCACGATAATCATATTCATTTTGAAATTAATCCACCAGTGAGGAGCTAATTCTTGGTGAGTTCGATGTATTGGATTTCACCACTTTTTAAACCTCTCCCTAGTTGAGGAGAGGTTTAAAAAGTTTATTCTTATAACTTTTGCCCTGCGTAAATTGATCGCACTTCGCCGTTACGGCGGATAACAGCTTCACCATTACTCACATCTACTAATGTCCAACCGCTTGAGCCGATACTTTCACCCATATTGATGCGGCGAGTTACGCCATCAATTTTAAACAAAGCGGCAGATTTGTTGCCTAACTCTAGTAATCCTTCTAAGGTATTACTAGGAGCATCTGCGATCGCAACTGCCGGATATACTTGTTCCTGGGTAATAGTTGGTTCTGACTCTGGGGCGAGGGCTGCACGTAATGGAACTACTGGTAATGCAGGCAGAGGGCTGGGTGTTTGCCGCACGGTAATCGGTGCAGTTTTTGCAGCTACAGGTTTAAGTTCGGCTCTTACAGCCGCAGCTAACATGTTGACAGTTACAGGCTTGGCAGCTTGTCGCACTGTATTCAGGGCATTTTTCACAACATCCGGTTGAGATCTCTGTGACGCACTCGCAACTTGTGGTAAAAGTGTGGGAGTCCCAGGAATGACCGGCAGTGCGTAGCGCATTGGCGACGGCGCTTGATAAACGGGAACGTAGATGCGCTCAACAACGCTTTTAGAACGGTTAGGGGCTGGTGGTGTATTGTTAGCTAGAAGTGGAAGTGATGGTAGATTACCAGTTGTTTGCCCACGAGCAAGGGCTATTTGGTTAGTATTTGCCTGACTGGAAAATCCTGGGCTGACAGATTTTTGATTGGGCGTTGCTTTTTGCTTATCTATAACTGCCAGCGCTTGGAGCATGTAGTCAACCAAATCTGCCTCAATTTCTACTTTTGTTGGCAACTGTGACTGGGGTTGCGGCACTAGAACAGCTGGCTGGGTCAAGTCGGTATTTAAAAGATATACGACTCCAGACTGTACTAGGTAGATAATACCAGCGATCGCCACGCCTAAAGTTGTTCCCACAATCAGCAGTTTGCCCAAAGTTCGACTACTTTTCTGACGCTTTCTACTAACTCTTTTTACGGTGGCGCTGTCAAACACAACGGTACTTAAGTGCTTGTGGTTATTTTGAGCAACTGACTGTACTGGCTGGTTCAGTGTATTTGGTAAAATAATCTGCGGCATCGTAACTGTTTGCAGAGGCACGTTTTCTGGAGGCGACTGGCGTTGAGGTTGGGAGGAAACCCCAGCAACAGACTGGCTCGATTTGTTCTGCGTACTGTGGCTAACGCTATGAGTTGGCAGATTACCACTAACATCCAGAATGTAGTCGATATCGGCAAAGAGTTCATCCATTAAACCATCAGCATAGTTTTCTATCGACCAAGGCTCGTTGGCGATTAAGTCTTCTGATGGTTCCGGTACTATGAGACGGGTGCTGGCTTCTTGTAACATAGACGTTCTATCTTTGTTGCTAGGACGAGGAAACGCCGCGCCTACTGCCTGGGAATTAGGATTACAGATAAAATATCCAATCCGCCGTCTTATTGAGACGAGTTGGTTGAGCGTTGGTATTAAAGTCAACTTTTATCTGGGGATTGTTGATGATGCCACTACTAATATTTATGTCATCTATCATACCAATTCCCCTCCCTACTACTATACTCAGTCTTTATCAAGTTTATATTAAGCTAACGCTCGAAACTCCGATTGGCTCCTGGTTCTACGCAATTCTAAATATAATAATAAAGCGTTAACATCTGCTGGGTTTACACCACCTATACGTGCAGCTTGACCAAGAGTAAGTGGTTTTACGTGAGTTAGCTTTTCCCGTGCCTCTTTGGAAAGAGTATCAATTGTTGTGTAATCCAAATCCGTAGGTAACTGGCGGTGCGCTTGGCGGGCAATTTGGTCAATCTGATTTTGTTGCCTAGCGAGATAGCCAGAATACTTGATGTCAATTTCTGCGCCTTCTTTCTCAGCGCGGTTGAGGTTGGCGTTTCCCAGTCCGAACCTGTCCAGGTCAACGTAATGGAATCCCGGACGCCGCAGTAAGTCATTGAGGGTAATTGAACCTTTGATTGCTTGTTGGGTGTTAGATGCGATCGCTATTCCCATTTCATCATGTTCTTTGACTCGTGTGGCTTGCAATCTTTGTTTTTCTGTGGTAATATTCGCTTGTTTTTGGGTAAATAGATCCCAGCGGCGATCGTCAATTAAACCAATTTCCCGTCCCAAGGGTGTCAAGCGTTGGTCGGCATTGTCAGAACGCAATATCAATCGGTACTCAGACCTACTGGTAAGCATCCGGTAAGGTTCCCGCAGGTCTTTTGTACACAAGTCATCAACTAGCGTCCCAATGTAACTTTGCTCGCGGGCAAAGACAATCATTTCTTGAGAACGAACAAATCGAGCTGCATTAATTCCCGCCACAAGCCCTTGAGCAGCAGCTTCTTCATAACCTGTGGTGCCGTTAATCTGCCCAGCACAAAACAGTCCGGCAATCTTCTTGGTCATCAGTGTGGGGTAACACTGAGTTGCAGGTAAATAGTCATATTCCACAGCATACGCTGGACGCAGCATCACACATTTTTCCAAACCGGGGAGAGTCCGCAACATTTGCAGTTGCAAATTTTCTGGTAACCCTGTAGAAAACCCTTGAATATAAAGTTCGGGTATATCTCGTCCTTCTGGTTCAATAAAGATTTGATGGCTTTCCTTATCGGCAAAGCGCACAATTTTATCTTCAATACTGGGACAATAACGCGGCCCTTTCGCTTCCACCCAACCGCCATAAACTGGCGACAGGTGCAAATTATCCTGAATCAGGCGATGAGTTTCGGCGGTTGTGCGGGTGATATAGCAAGGCATCTGTTCCCGTTCTACCCACGCCTCTGGGTCAAAGCTAAACCAACGCACATCTTCATCCCCTGGCTGGATGAGCATTTTACTATAATCTACCGATCGCTTGTCTACCCGTGCTGGAGTTCCAGTTTTGAGTCTTCCGGTTTCAAATCCCAGGCGATTTAGGGTTTGTGTCAATCCCTCAGCCGCAAATTCCCCAGCCCGTCCGGCTGGCATTGATTTGTTACCAACCCAAATTTTACCTCCCAAAAAGGTACCAGTCGTCAAGATGACTGCTTTACATTGGAACCCTACACCAAAATAAGTTTCAACGCCGATAACTTCACCGTTAGCACCCAGCACCAAATCTGTTGTCATACTTTCGCGGATTGTCAAGTTTTCTTGGTTCTCGACAATATTCTTCATCACCGCTGCATATTCGCGCTTGTCCGTCTGGGCGCGTAATGCCCAAACAGCAGGCCCCCGTGAAGAGTTGAGGATACGTTTTTGCAGGTAGGTGCGGTCTGCTACTTTACCAATTTCTCCGCCGAGTGCATCTACCTCATGGGTCAACTGGGATTTGGCCGGGCCACCCACGGCTGGGTTACAAGGTTGCCAAGCGATTTTATCCAAGTTGAGCGTCAATAGCAGGGTACGACAACCGAGGCGTGCAGAGGCGAGAGCTGCTTCGCAACCGGAGTGACCTGCACCGACGACTATGACATCAAAAGCGTCTTGGAATTCAACGGAATTGTGCATGGTCATACTTACAGGATCAGCAAGCTTAGAGTTCTTTTCAATTTTAACTGTTCCAGTGGTTTCATGGATGTAACTTTCTAATAAAAAAGTTATCAACTTTACTAGTAATGAATTAAAGACAAATTTACATTTTTAAAATTGAGTATTAAGTAAAAAATGTAATCTTTTTTAATTTTTGTGAAAAACTTCCGGGTTGTTTATCACAACTATTGTTCACATATTTAGGCATCAGTACAGATTTAATCTATTATTTGTTATATTCTACAATTTCTAAAAAATACATAAAATTATAGTTTAAATTCGATAAACAATTTATATGAGTAACTCATAAAAATAGATATTTATCCAAAATGTATTCTACTTTTAAATCAATTTAGCAACTATTTAAAAATGAAACTTACTATAAAGAAGAAAACAAATATTAATAAACTTCTCAGAAAGGCAACTTTCATCAGTATAGTTATTTTGATGATTGTTGTATTAGTAGCTAGTAATGAGATTACCCACTACAAAGTTGCTATAACCGCCCAACCATTAAACGGATGCTTGAGTACTGATTCGTTACCTTGTACAGATACCTCTAAAAAGACAATATCAGAACCATTTATTCCCGATACCAAATTAAATAAGCAACAGCGTTTTTTATCTGCGATCGCTAGGAAGTTACCCACAGTTCCCCAGCCTGGTACTTATGAATATATTTTGCTGCGAAACTATGGTGCAGTCTTTGTAAATCAAGATGTCGGAATTAAACTACCGCAAAAAGATATTTTTGCGAATGAACAAGAAACCCAAGAGTTTCAAGGTAGTTTAACAATGGGTCATGTTGATGGCACTAAAGACTGTTACTTACAAAAATCGGCGGCTGATGCTTTAAATAAAGCGCGAGTTCAACAACAGATACCACTAAAATCTGGTTATGGTTCTGGTGATTGTACTCGCACTTTCAACACAAATTTGAGATTTTGGCACAAATATGCTAACAATCAAGTTTTGGCAAAAGTTCAACAGGGCAAAGAAACAAAAGTTCTCGGTTTAGTTGCACCTCCTGGAACTTCACAACATCTCTGGGGATTAGCGATTGATTTACGCGTAAGTAATAAAGAACAAAGAAAAGCTCTTAATCAAAATGGTTGGTTTCAAACTGTACAAAATGATGTTCCACACTGGACTTACGTGGGTTTAAGTGAAGAAATTTTACCTCTGTTTGGTTTTAAAAAACAAGTTGTTCAAGGCTTTACTTATTGGATTACACCACTTTAATTATTAATATTATTTAACACACAATTAGACGCCCTTACCTGAGTATAGGACTCATATTTAATTTTTGAAATATGCGTAGGGTGTGTTATGCGGTAGGCTAACGCACCAAAACCGTAATTGAATAGATTAAATAAATTTCAAAATAAAATCCAGTTAGTCGTAAAAAAAGTACAGGTAGTTTGGCAAATAAAACTTTTTTTATCTTTAGCTCCGTTCTTCAACTCTTGTAAAACTATTTTAACAAGAGTTGAAGAAAGAGTATCTTAACGACTGTTATTCATTAACAATCGTAAAGCCTTCATACTGAACGGGTTGTGTTGC
Organism: uncultured Nostoc sp.; assembly: GCF_964245575.1. Classification (GTDB taxonomy): domain Bacteria; phylum Cyanobacteriota; class Cyanobacteriia; order Cyanobacteriales; family Nostocaceae; genus Nostoc. The sequence goes on from NZ_CAXTNP010000108.1 coordinate 17,120, forward strand.
CAAAGCATTTGGTAAAGTAACGTTACCAAGTAAGGTGGCAGTTGCAAAGCCAGCGCCATTAGTACCTGTGGCACTACCTAAACCTAGACCTGATGCAGCAAGTTCATCTTGATAGCCTGTGATCTCATAGACAGCACCAGTTTCCAGCCAACCGATCAATCTTTGAGAACCGAAGTTAGTAAATGACAAATCAGAATCTGCGTTGACATTCAAAGGTTGTCCTGAAGAATTTTTCAGAGCAATCGGCGCAGATAGCTGACCAGTGAGCAAATCGACTTTGTAAAGATTGTTCCCATTTCCATCACTAGTATGGAAATCGCTAGCAAAAGCACGAGTATTACCACGATTGAGATTGTCGATAGCTAATCCATCGGCAAATTTTCCAGGGTTGGTAGGTTGAGTTCCTTGTATTTGTGCAGCAGTAGTAGGTGCGCCAAAAGCGTCTACTAGGCTAATAGTTCCAGGATTAGCTGTAGTAATTTTATAAAGTGAGCTTCCTACTTGTTCTCCACCAAGATTAGCAGTTTTATTTCCTGAAATGTTGTACAGAGCATTTTGTTGACCACTAAAGTCAGCACCTGACTCAAATCCAAAACGCACTAGGTTAGATGGTGTACGAGTTGGTGAGACTTGGGCTGGAGCAAAAGGCTGATCTACATTATTAACGACAATAACAGAACCTGGATCATTTGGAAGAGCAGTAGCCCGTGCTTCGTTAACTGCACTTACCCTTCCGGTAGTGGGGTTAGTTGCCAAACCTTCTAGATCTGCGTTAGTAACAGTACCTGCAATATTGACTGTACCTACTTTTGTAGGAGTAATAGTACCTCCAGGTGCAGAAGGGATCAAAAAGCGGTAAACGTCAAGTTGTTTGCCATTATTAGGGTTTTGGTCACGATCTTCTCCAATCGTATAGCCGTAAAGTGCCATGAGAATTTTCTCCTTGTTGAAACCTGTTAAATTTTGAGAACATTCCAAATATGCAGCATTCCAAATGTGCAAATTGCTATTTGACTATGTTGGGGGTACAAATCTCAAAACTACATCTAGTTGCACTTACAGACATTTTTTAGGAAGCCATTATTTCCAAGTCGGATTAAATGAACCGAGAATTAAGCGTCTTTGATTTGCCCGTTGAAAGTCAAATTTTAAGGTTAATAACTGTATTTGGAGTTATCTTAATAAGAGTATATTTGACTAATATTAAGAAATATTTTTCTAATTATTAAAGTTTGCTAACATCTAGGTTAAGGTTTAGTATTATTGAGTGTTTTCACTCGCTGATATGCTTCTTACATTCCCCATTTTGCACTTAGTTTTGTAATATACAAAAATTACAAATTATGGGCTAATGGTAGTTAAATAGAGATTTATAGGACGGCTACGCTTACGCCAACAGCCTAAACAATATCAGTATTAATACTTAAGAATATTAACATTTATTTGTCGGATTTATTGAAGTATTAATGAATTACGTTTTGAAGTGCGAAATGTGGGATACAAGTAGACTTTCTGCTTCTGAAACTGCTACTGATTACCTGTGAGGTTGTATAGAAGAATTTGCTCAAGGCCCAAGTCTGGCCAAGGCTAATTTTGTACAGTTTCACAAAGAAATAGAATTTTTATAGATAACATTCCATAGCTAATTAATACCTTTAGCGTATTAGTACAAAGATAACTCGACTGTTTTAATAGCTATGAAACGATTGAATCTTCGCAGGCGATCGCTATTGGTCTGTTCACTTCAAAGTACCTTTAACAAAAAGAGTTAAAGAACAAAGGTAAAAATAAAACTTCATCTTTTAACCGGATTTTGCAATAACTTTAATGCCTTTTTGTGGAGAACTAAATCAAACGAATTTTTCGTACTGCACTAGTAATCGACCAACCCAAAAATGATGGGTGAAGGCAAGCTCTTGAGGCAGGGGGAGAAAAGTAACTTGATTTTCTTACCATAAACCCCGCAAAGTTTCTTTGTGGAGTACTAGTATGTCAAAATAAAAATACCCGATACCTCAAGGTGAGCGATCGCTCCAAAAGCTAGATTAAAGGATTGACCTGAGCAATGGCAGACCCAACCAATCACAATCAAGCGGGAGAAGTAGCTCCCAGCACTGTTGACAAGCAAGCTCCCAGTGTGGCTGAAGAACACGCTCCTAGTACAGACTCACCCGAAGCCACAGATATTCCTACTGCTAACGCGCCAGATCCGAAAGCCGCAAACCCCGAAGATAACCCCAATGCTGCTAAACCAGCTGCTGCATCACCCAAGCGAGAAAAACCCGCAGCCGCAGCTAAAGGCGCAGCAGGCGAAAAAGCCGCACCAACAGGAGAAAAACCCGCAGCAGGCGAAAAAGCCGCACCAACAGGAGAAAAGCCCGCAGCCGCAGCTAAAGCCGCCAAAAAAGAAAAAGCCCCAGCTGTTGAAGATAAGCCATTTGTAGAGTTCATTGAGCAAGACTACTTGCCAGCTTTACAAAAAGCGATCGCTCAACAAGGCGTGCAAGATTTACAGGTGTCTTTTGCCAAGCAGAAAGTGCCAATCACCGGCTTTGAATCCGCCGAAGAATGCTGGCAAATTATCGGCAGTTGGTCAGAAATCGGTAAGCGTCAGTTTAACCTGTATTTCCCCGAAGAAGATATTCAAGGGAAAAAGGGATTTTCCTGTAATGAAGGCAAAAAACCTAGCACTCTTGAGTCCTTCTTAATCGATGAGCGCAGAGTTACCCTCGATTTGTTGGTATATGGCTTAGTTCAGCGCTTAGGCGGTCAAAAGTGGTTAGGTATAAATTAGTCATTGGTCATGAGGCATAAGGCATTGGTTATTAATTCTTCTCCCCCTGCTTTCCCCATTCCCAACTCCTAAGTACCCTTAAAGTTCGTGGAAATGGTAGGTAACGGCTCCAGTATCGGGGTCGTTATCTATTTTTACATAACCTGATTTGTACATCTCATTTAGGGTAGCTTGCACTTCAGCAAAGCTAGCTCCGGTGAATTTCACGCCTTGAGTGACAGTTAAAATACCACCTTTGCTTTCTGCCGCTTCGATCAGTTTAATCATGAGTTGATTACCAGTTGGGCGGTGGACTTGAGAGGCAACCACTGCTTGATTTAACGGCACACCAAAGGGAGATACACCCGCTTTTAATCTCAGGTTGTTTTCGTATTCGTTAACCATGTTGGGCATGAGGAACAAATCCACGATCTGCCCTATACCAAACACACCACCAGTCAACAGCCACAACAAACCAGTCCCGATCTTGCCATTGTAGAAACGGTGCAGCCCTCCCACCCCGAAAAATCCGACTGCACACAAGATGTAAGAGACAAGAAGTCGGTCTTTTTGCTGATTGTTTTCAAGATTCATCTTGTTTTCAACCCTTTGGATTTGCTTTTGTTGTCTGAGATGAGTTTTCCATATTAATTGTAGTAACAATCAGAAAAAATTACTTAGATAGCAATGCTTTAAGAATACAAGAGGTGCGTACTACTCCACTTGAGCCAAACAGTGCTGATCGTTGAACTACGTTTATTTGACTACCAATCTGCGATTCTTGGTTCCGTAAACATTGAATTGTTGTTGCAACTCTTAACGTTTCGCTTACTAGTTTCTAACCCGCACCTTGGTAGACTGAACTTTATACAATTGGATTATTGTGGGCTATTACGCCTTGCCAGAGCTTTACCCTTGGCTTTCTGGTCTACTTAAGATAATAAAGACGATAAGAGCAATCAAGACATGGTAGATTCCCTCAAAAAACCAGGCTTTGAAGAAATCCGGCCAGGGATTAAAGTCCCGGCAAAAGAAACCCTGTTAACACCTCGGTTTTATACTACCGATTTTGATGAAATGGCGCGGATGGATATTTCCGTCAATGAAGACGAGTTACAAGCCATTCTCGAAGAGTTCCGCACTGACTACAACCGCCATCACTTTGTTCGGGATGCGGAGTTTGAACAATCCTGGGATCATATTGACGGGGAAACTCGCCGATTGTTCGTTGAGTTTCTAGAACGTTCCTGCACGGCTGAGTTTTCCGGCTTTTTGCTGTATAAAGAACTTGGCCGTCGCTTGAAAGGAAAAAGCCCCGTCTTGGCAGAGTGTTTTAACTTGATGTCACGGGATGAAGCACGTCACGCTGGCTTTTTGAACAAAGCTTTGTCGGACTTTAATCTGTCCCTAGATTTAGGGTTTTTGACTAAGAGTCGCAATTATACCTTCTTTAAACCGAAATTCATCTTCTACGCTACTTATCTTTCTGAGAAGATCGGTTATTGGCGCTACATCACCATTTATCGCCATTTAGAAGCACATCCCGAAGACCGGGTTTATCCAATCTTCCGGTTCTTTGAGAACTGGTGTCAGGATGAAAACCGTCACGGCGATTTCTTTGATGCAATCATGAAATCCCAGCCGCAAATATTGAATGATTGGAAAGCACGGCTGTGGAGTCGGTTCTTCCTGTTGTCGGTGTTTGCGACAATGTATCTTAACGACATCCAACGCAAGGACTTTTATGCCACCCTGGGATTGGATGCACGAGAATACGACATCCATGTAATTAAGAAAACTAACGAAAACGCAGGTAGGGTATTCCCACTGATGCTGGATGTAGAGAATCCAGAGTTTTATCAACGGTTGGATACTTGTATCAGCAATAACGAAAAGTTGGGTGCGATCGCTAACTCCAGCACTCCCAAATTCCTGCAATTCTTCCAAAAACTGCCGCTTTACATCTCCAATGGCTGGCAGTTATTGCGGCTGTACCTGATGAAGCCGATTGATACTATTTCTGCTCAAGGGGCAGTTCGTTAAGTTATAACAGGTTTGCGAAAGCTTTAGTGGTTCTGCTGATTGCAGAGCCACTTTTTTTGTCAAAAATCTTACTATGACTCCTACCGCTTAACCTCTTGTCAATTCTTAAATTTAGAACTGCTGACTGGGAACGAGGAACTGCAAAATTATCTCAGCTTATTATTGCAGACGCACAGATATACTACCTGCATGGGCAGGTAAACCTTCTGCTTCTGCTAACGTCACGGCTGCTTTGCCTAGTGTCTGTAATGCTTGTTGATTGCATTCCAAATAGGTAATCCGCTTGAGAAAGTCGTAGACACTCAAGCCAGAGGCAAATCGGGCAGAACGTGCAGTAGGCAGTACATGGTTGGGACCTCCTACGTAATCGCCAATTGCTTCTGGGGTATAATGTCCTAGAAACACGCTACCAGCACGCTTAATTTGATTGGCAAACAAACGCCCAGAGTATTTGAAAAATTGATACTTTGGGCGTTTCTAGCTTTTTAATTACCACTATGGATTAATTGGGGGCAAAGGCGCTGGCGGATTTGGGATTAACTTAACAGGGCGTGTTGGTGGATTTTTCCACTTTGACTTATCCAAATTGTTAAAACCAACATCATCACCAGAGTTTTTTCTTTTGGTCATAGCACCTCGCTTTGGGAGTTATTAATACAATTTTGCCCTGACAGAGGCGGAAGGTAAACCTTTGCATTTATCAGGGTAATTTTGATTTTACTCCCCATCCCCCATCTTTCAAGGGCAGGTTTTTAGAAAAGGGTAGATGATAGGATAAAATATCGTGGCACAAAGCGGGTCATGAATGAGTATTCAGGTTTGAACAGTTGGATAGCGATCGTTAACCAAAAGCTACCACACCTAAGTCGGCCACAAGCGAAAGTTTAGGCAATGTGGAGTTTTGGTATAGGAATCATCTGCTTAAACAAAAAACCTGCCCTTGAAAGCCATCCCCCATCCCCCACTCCCCACTCCGAAATTACTAGAGTGAATCCTATCTTGCTTACTTCTAGGAATTAGCGATTTTTGATACATCTTTTTTATAAAATAGGAGTGATAGCAAGGTGATATAGTACATTGAAATTGAAAGTGTTAGCGCGATCGCCTTCTTTATCACTCCTATAAAAGTATTCCCAAACAAGTACCAGCTTGTAACACTTATGGCTTGTTCACAAGTGCAATAGCATCGGTAATGAATGACAATAAATCAGAATAATTTTTGATGAAGTGTCAGCCTATAGCGATTTTCAAAAGAAAAATGCTCAAGCTAACTTGTCGCTGTTGCTTTGTTTCCATTTTGGCTGCCATTTTTGCTGCCGTTACCGTTCACACCGGCAATGAATGACGGTTGCTGTGAACTGGGAACTGGTGACTCGCCTCGCAGTTTTTTGTGGCGTTGGTTCTTAGGAACACCTCCCGCCATGCCGTACTCCACACTGCTTTTACCATATCGAGTCGCAACTCCTAACAGCATGTGTTCTGCCATATCTGCCAACTCGCGCTCTGTTTCGAGCATTTCATGGTATAACTTATCGAGGTTGGAAAGAGCAGTGTTATATAAATTCTCTCTAGTTCGCATCGTCTCAATTAGGGTGGAAAAGGCCGATAGGCTGAGTCCATTGCCGACATTTAAATTCGGATCAATCGAGTTGATGCCAGCAGCACGACGCATTGCTTTTTCTAACACCTGAGATGTTCTTTTTCTCCGAGCCATGATATAAACCTTGTAATCCAATACGGTTGATATTCTTTACTTTAAAAAACTTCCGTATTGATCGGCTTGAGAGAATTCCGGCAATTATTTAATGGTTTTGTTACATAGCGATGTTGTTATGAATGCGCGATATACCGAAATGAGAAAGCAATTAAGCTTTTGAGAAAACAATATTTGTTTTTGCTTGCTGAATCTACTGAAATCAGAAAGCAATCAAGCATTTTGAGAAAACAATATGCCTTTTTGCTTGCTGAATCTACCGAAATGAATGCGCGATATACCGAAATGAGAAAGCAATCAAGCATTTTGAGAAAGCAATATACCTT
>NZ_CAXTNP010000109.1:0-23827 GCF_964245575.1 uncultured Nostoc sp.
TTTAGCATTACCCCTCCCAATTTTTCCTCTGGAGGGGATTTTATTATTTATGCAATGCCATCTAAACACCTGCAAGCATAACTAGCAACTTGGGTGATTACTCTATGAAAGAATCAAGGGCATCGTCCGATAACTACCACCAACGCCTGCCCAACGAGAGATTCAAGGGCATCGTGACTCGCCCGCTCATCGCTAACATGGACAGGATTATTTGGTTAAATTGCCGCATGGTTGTCGCGTTGATCTGCGGTAGCAGGCATTGTAATAGTGATAAGATATCGGGCATGGGCTGCTTGTAGTGTTTGAGTTGTCGTTGTGAGAGACAATAACTCTACTACCGCAGTCCTATCTCTTCAAAGTTTGTGATCGCACTCAAGCTTGGAAATTTATGCGAAGACAATAACTCTATTACACCGGACCTCTCTCTTCATCCTCTTATTTTGGCTAAGGTATTGAATTAGACCTAGTATTTTTCCTGCTAGGAGAGTAGATGTATGTTTAGCTACATTATTACTATTTCGGTGAAGTGGGAAAAGTAGGATGTTTTGTAGTAATCCTGGACTATACTGTTGAGAAGCTGTAATTTAGTGTTTAGCACCTATTCACGATAAAATTACACAAGTTAATATGAAAATCACACCATCAGTAAGAGAAAGTTCTGAAAAAGCAATACCTTTGCCAAAAACAGAGGTAAACCCCGTCCATTTTGAAACCTGGAGTTTTATAAGCTGAGTGTATTATTCGGTCGTGGCTTGAGTTTTGAACTTTACCCTGATTCAAAAAAACTATAGTTTTCAAGCTAGACGTGGTTTAATTTAGCTTTTGGCGAAACAGTCGCCCGACAAGCGCACTAAAGAGTATTAGGCAAAACGTAAAACCCTCACCAGACATAGAGGACAGTAAAAATTACTTTCACAAAAGCCATACAAAATTTTATTGCCTCAGTTTTTTGTTTGATAGCAAAAAAACACATGCATAATCCAGGTTCTTCTCTATGTTACTACTCGGAAATTGGCGAAGTATTGAAGAAGAGAACCGATATTTTTGTAACTAGCAAATTAAGTTAATTGTTTCTTCGACTATAACATATTTATTTATGTCAATAACAACAAGTTAGGAATTTATATACTAATAGTATTTTGTGAATAACCTTAAGAATAAAAACAATTTGTTTCGCAAAGAAGCTTTAGAACGTGCTTCTTCTCCAGAAGAATTAGACCAGATCATGCAGGTAGTCAACCCACAAAAGTGGCTACCTTTAGTTGCTGTTGGTTCATTAGTAGTGGCAGGGCTAACTTGGAGTATCTTAGGTCGAATCCCAATTACAGTCACAGGTACTGGAATAATAGTTTATCCCAGCACGGTTACGTCGTTTCAGTCTTCTGTTGCTGGAAAATTGCGAACAGTAAACGTTCGTGTTGGTGACTTTGTTAACAAGGGAGATGTACTGGCGACATTAGACGAAAGCGAACTCTTTAAACAGCTACAATTACTACGCACTAAATTAGAGCAACTGCAAGCACAGGATCTCCAAGCTAGTTCTTTGCAACGACAGCGGCAATATGCAGACAAACAGGTAATTGCACAGCAACGCCAAAGTTTGCAGCAAAGTCTCCAAGCAGTACAGAAGCTGACGCCAATTTTAAAGGACAAAGGGCTAGACTCAATTGGGCGCGATCGCGCCAACCAAAAACAACGCCTCAAAGCACTGCGAGAACTGCTGCCTACTTTTAAACAAAGATTAAACAACCGCCAGCAACTTTTGCAACAAGGAGCAATTGCTGGTGATACAGTATTACAAGCGCAGCAAGACTACTTAAATGCTGTCACCCAAATTAATGAAGCCGAATCACAACTCAAACAACTAGACGTGAAAGAAGCAGATGCCCAACGGCAATATCTGGAGAATTTGAACTCAATTAAAGATTTGCAAGCACAACTGAAACGACTAGATAGCCAACAAGCACTTTCAGATCAACAAGACTTAGAAACTGTAACTAAGCGCAAAAATGAAATTCAAGAAGTCCAGCGCAATATTGCTCAATTGGCACTGCAACTGACGAATAATAGCCTGATAAAAAGCAGTTACTCAGGACGGGTTTTAGAAATCTCGGCCACACCTGGACAGGTTGTTTTACAGGGTACACCCATAGGAGCGATCGCTGCACAACAGCAAGTATCTTCAAGAGTGAGCGTGGCATTTTTTCCGGTTGGCGATGGTAAACAAATTCAACCAGGAATGAAATCACAAGTTACACCTACTACAGTAAAAAGAGAACGCTTTGGTGGCATACAGGGTACAGTTACCGATGTTTCAGCCTTTCCCGTGACTAAAGAAAGTGCATTAAGTGTTGTAGGCAATTCGGAATTTGTGCAAGGTTTAATGTCGCAAGACCCACAAATCCAAGTTACTACCCGACTGCAACCAGACACTTCAACCTTTAGCGGCTATAAATGGTCTTCTTCCCAAGGACCACAGTTGCAGGTTACATCTGGAACCACCACTACTGTACAAGTCACCGTCGAAGAACGCGCCCCAATTACTTTCGTCCTACCGCTGTTAAAATCCTGGAGTGGCATTAACTAGATATGATGTGGTGGCAAAATCTCCAGAAACTAATCAGGCGTAAAAGCAAGCAGTATCATACTCCGACTGTACTGCAAATGGAGGTAGCAGAATGTGGGGCAGCTGCCTTGGGGATTATTTTGGCGTACTACGGTCGCATTGTCCCGCTAGCAGAACTTAGACAAGCTTGTGGAGTATCACGGGATGGTGTTAATGCTCTTAACGTTGTCAAGGCAGCCAAAATCTATGGACTCAGCGCTAAGGGCTACAAGAAAGACTTAACTGCACTATGGTATCTCAAACTTCCTTGCATTGTATTTTGGAACTTTAACCACTTATTAGTCGTAGAAGGTTTAAGCAAGGAACGAGTTTATCTCAACGATCCGGCTAGTGGACGGCGTAGTGTCTCTTGGAAACAATTTAGTGACTCTTACACAGGTGTTGTGCTTGTTTTAGAACCTGGTTTGGGTTTTCAAAAAGGCGGACGCAAACCCAGCACGATTTTGAGTTTATGGTCGCGTTTGCAAGGATCTGTTGGTGCGATGGTTTACTGTGTGCTGGCAGGTTTTTTGCAAGTCATTCCGGGATTAGCCATACCTGCATTTTCTCAAGTTTTTGTGGATCATGTGTTAATTGGAGGTAAAAATGAGTGGTTACGTCCGCTCATTTTAGGGATGATTTTCACAGCTGGACTCAATGGATTTTTAACACTGTTGCAGTTGCAATTTCTGCGTCAGTTAAAAGTCAAGCTGTCCGCGAGCATGAAAAGTAAATTTATCTGGCATATTTTACGTTTAAGCATCAGTTTTTACAATCAGCGATTTGCAGGAGAAATTAGTAGTCGCATACAACTCAACGATAGTATTGCAAACTTGCTTTCCGGGAAGTTAGCTACTAGTGCGATCGCCGCAGCCTCTATATTTCTATATGTAATAGTTATGCTGCAATACGACGTATTACTAACTTCAATCGCGATCGCCTTTGTCGGTGCAAACCTAGTTACTTTGCAATGGATAAGAAGGCATCGCACAGATACTAGTACTAAAATGATACAAGAGGAAGGAAAAGTCCAGGGCATAGCGATTTCTGGTCTTCAAAGTATAGAGACGCTCAAAGCATCTGGATTAGAGTCAGATTTTTTCTCGAAATGGGTAGGTCACTACACCAAAGCGATCAATATACGTCAACAATTAGAAGTAACTAACCAAACACTAGGAATTTTACCAACATTTCTCTCAGCTAGTGCATCTATGCTCATGTTAACTATCGGCGGTTTGCGAGTCATGGATGGAGCCATGAGCATTGGCATGTTAATTGCTTTCCAAGGCATGATGCAAAGATTTCTTGAGCCTGTCAATAATCTGGTTAACTTAGGAAGTGACCTGCAAGAGATGGAAGGCAATCTTAATCGCCTTGATGATGTTTTGAATAACCCCATTGACCCGCAGTTGCAGGCAGAGGAAGCAGGGGAGCAGGCGAGCAGGCGAGCAGGGGGGAAGTCCTCTTTTGTGACCAGTTCTTGCCCTCTACCGCAGACCTCTGTCCCTAAGCTGAAATTACAAGGGGATGTTGAATTACGCAATGTTACCTTTGGCTATAATCAAATAGCTCCACCGAACATAAAGAATTTCAATCTCTGTGTCAAAAAAGGACAGCGAGTTGCTTTAGTAGGTGCTAGTGGTTGTGGTAAATCTACTATTGCCAAAATTTTGTGTGGACTTTACAAACCCTGGCAGGGAGAAATTTACTTCGATGGCGAACCTAGAGAACAAATTGAGCGCGATGTATTAGTCAATTCCATCTCTGCCGTAGACCAAGAAATCTTTTTCTTTGCTGGCAGTGTTAAGGATAACTTAACACTTTGGGACAGTACTATACCCAATCAAGATTTAGTTCAAGCTTGTCAAGATGCTGAAATTCATGATGTAATTGTCTCTCTACCAGGAGGATACAATGCAGACTTGTTAGAGGGTGCTACTAATCTCAGTGGTGGTCAGCGACAACGCTTAGAAATTGCCCGTGCCTTGGTTAATCATCCCAGCATCCTGATTTTAGATGAAGCCACCAGTGCCTTAGATGCCAAGACTGAAAAACAAGTCAGCGATAATCTGAAAGCGCGTGGTTGTACTTGCATCATTGTCGCACACCGACTTTCGACTATTCGAGATTGTGATGAAATTATTATTATCGAATGCGGAAAGATAGTTCAACAAGGAACTCATGAGCAATTACAGCAAATTGAAGGTCTATACTTACAATTGATTCGTAGCGAACAAAACCTGGGGTTTGAATCTAGTATTGTCTCAACAACAGAAACTAATTTTGCTGATGATTCCTCTATTTCTCCCACTTCTTTAACTGAGATAGATGCTATCAAAAATCCTACACAAAAGATAGATGCAGAATTACTCAGATTAGAGTCAAAGAAGCGCCTCGAGCGTGAGTTAATGACACAAACATTAGCTGAATTGGCATCTGTACTGCAACCAAAGTCTGACAAGGTAACTAATCGCTCAACGTTTAATACAAATTTCTATTTAACCCAGAGCCAGCAAGCTTTATTAGTTGCAGCTGGTGCTGTAGGTAAAGCTTTAGAAATTGAAATTCGTCCCCCAGCAACTTTCAAAGATTCCCAGGAAATCAAAGACTCTGTAGAGGCGATCGCTCGCGCTTCGTGTATCCGAGTGCGGCAAATTAAGTTGCCAGACAACTGGTGGCGACGAGATTACGGTCCGATATTGGCATATATCGAAAAGACAAAGTTGCCAGTGGCATTGTTACCAACATTTGATAACCGTTATCAACTTTATACGCCTAGCGAACAAACCTCTATCCTTGTAAATGCTCGCACAGCAGCAACATTAATTCCAAATGCTTACATATTTTATCGACCTTTAAGTGAGAAGCATCTCAATGTTCTAAATTTACTTCAGTTTGCTTTCCAACGACATTATAGAGAGTTAATTGTAATTTTCTTGACAGGAATTACAGTTACTTTACTGGGAATGCTCACGCCTTTTGCTACAGCTATCTTGATTGACAAAGCTATTCCTGATGGAAATCGCGCTCTACTAGGTCAAGTTGCTTTTGGATTAGTGGTTGCTGATGCAGGCATAACGTTGTTTCAATTAACTCAAGGGCTGGCTACGATTAGGCTAGAAACTTTTGCCACTTCCTCTACTCAAGCAGCAGTTTGGGATCGATTACTCAATCTCAAGCTTTCTTTTTTTCGCTCTTTTTCAGTTGGTGATTTAAATTCTAGAGTCACAGGTATTAATCAAATTCACAAAAAATTGGGTAACATAATCTTAAAATCAATCCTTTCTAGCTTATTTTCGTTACTCAATCTCGGATTATTGTTGTACTACAATATTTTCTTGGCTTTATTAGCTTGTGCAGTCGCACTGCTAAATACAGCTGTGACTATCATTTTTGGTATTGCGATCCTCCGTAAAGCTCGTTCGGGATTAATCTATGAAGGTGAAATCTTTGGTGTAGTTTTACAGTTGATCAATGGAGTAGCTAAACTCAGAGTCGCCAAGGCTGAAACTCGTGCTTTTGCTCACTGGGGTCAACAGTATACCCAACAACTAAAAGTAATGCTCAGTACGCAAGGTATTCAAGATTATCTTGCTGCGATTAATAAAGTACTACCTACCTTAACTACTGCGGCTCTATTTTGGTTTGCTGGTAGCTTAATTGAACAGTCTCATGTATCGAAAGAACCTAGCTTATCTATTGGTACTTTCTTAGCATTTAATGTTGCTTATAACACTTTTATAAATGGAGTAACTAGCCTCAGCAGTATAGTTGTAGAAGTTTTGCAAGTCTTGCCTATGTGGCAACGAGTTAAACCAATTCTCCTTGAAGAATCAGAAATTACCTTCAATCAAGTAGATCCCGGAAAACTTTCAGGTAGATTAGCTCTAGAACGTGTCAGTTTTAGCTACCGTGATGATTGTCCTTTAGTATTAGATAACGTTAGTATTCAAGCTCAAGCTGGAGAATTTATTGCGATTGTTGGCCCTTCCGGTAGTGGGAAATCAACTTTATTAAGACTACTTTTAGGGTTTGAATTTCCCAAATTAGGCAGGGTTTGCTATGACGGACAAGATTTAGCCTCTGTGGATATTCTTGCTGTACGCCGTCAATTAGGCGTTGTACTGCAAAATAGTCGGTTGATGTCAGCTTCTATTTTTAATAACATTACTAGTGGTACAGCCCTGACGATTGACCAAGCTTGGGAAGCAGCTCGAATGGCGAGTTTAGCAGATGATATCGCTGCCATGCCAATGGGGATGCACACAATTGTGAGTGAAGGCGGTAGTAATCTTTCTGGCGGACAACGACAACGGCTATTGATTGCACGAGCTTTAGCACTCAAACCTAAGATTTTACTGTTTGATGAAGCCACTAGTGCGCTCGATAATAAAACCCAAGCCATAGTTAGTCAAAGCTTGGATAAATTGCAAGTCACTAGAATCGTTATTGCTCATCGGCTTAGTACCATTCGCAACGCTCACCGCATTTACGTACTTCAAGCAGGCCGTGTTGTGCAACAAGGAACTTTTCAAGAGTTGCTAACTACTGAAGGATTATTTGCCCAGTTGATGGCTCGGCAGATGGCATAACCCGCATTTCTCACAAGCTTAAGAGAAAGAAGGGGCAGAGGAGAAAGAACTTGTACAAGAACTCTCGGCGTTGCATAATAGAGGGATGAATTGAGGTTATCTACTGTGCAATGTCCATACTGTGGGTCTACGGAAATCCGGAAGAATGGAAAGCGAAGAGGTAAGCAAAATCACATCTGTACTAACTGCGACGTGCGTTCCGCCCCGCTTCGCTAACGCCAATTTATAGATGTGTATAATCCGCCAAAAGGATATTCAGAGGAGGTGAAACAAGAATGTTTGAATCCTCTGGTATCCACGCAATGGTTTTCCTTTCAATTGGTTATCTAGTCTAGTTCCCGGTGCGAAACTAAATTTTCAAAAAATGAGGATATGGATTTAAGCTATTTCCAGCAACCTCAGCCAAGGTTTTTAGGCTTTATAGAATAAGCTTTCTGAGTTTTGCACCGGGAACTAGTCTAAACTCCAGTTATTAAACAAAGTCAGAAAAGTAGGAAAAGTAGGAAAATTAGGAAAAGTATCAAGTTTTGAAAAATGACTTTACAAGTGTGAATCAACCTGATATTACTTATATATAGAATGTATGTAAGTAATTCCGAAAGAATTAAAACAACAAAAGCAACTAACATCGAAAAAGAGGAAATAAACATGAATCCTTCACAAGAAGAACTACAAGAACAACTCACCAACGAAGAAGTAATAGATGGTGAGCTATCAGAGGAAGAATTGCATATAATAGCAGCCGGATTATTCGGGGATTTGTTCGCACTAAATCTTCCGAAGGCCTCTTTTGAGTCCACGGCAAGCGTATCTTAATTAGTCTTGACAAAAACCTTAATTAATATATCAATGAAAGAACAAGAATTTATTGTTTGATTGGTTTTTCAGAGGTTAGGGCGATCGCTTAAAATCTTGTCAATAAGCGGGCATTAATGCAATTTTTATGAGGTTTATTGACATTAAGAGGTTCTTGTTGACAAGATGCGTTTGCCCTGCTTTTGACACAGATGTTTAGGCGTAGAGGCTAAGGCAAATACGCCTGGTTTAAACGCAAACACTAATGAATTTAATAGCAATTATCTTTGAAGCTGCACATTAGATTTTGACGACTCCTAACCTCTCTATGCATTGTCCAGATTTTTTACAACCTTGAAAGGCTTGTTATAGAAAGTTTATTAAGAGGTTGTTTAAAAAGTGGTTGGCTGTGATTTTAATCAAGTTTTTACTCCCTTTAATCCCACACCACTTGCTAAAAAAAGGTTTAGTTTGTATAGCCGCGATTTTCAACCGCCAGGTGTTTCTTGCGAAAGTGGATGCTCTCAGAACACTAGGGATTTATAAAAAATAAAATGCCCAGCCGTCGCTTTCGCCCTTTGGAGCAAAACCTTCAAAAAAATTGCGTAATCGATGTTTTTTCATGTATCTTAAAATAGAAACGATATAACTACTATAACTTTATTTTTATTGGTACTTTATAAGCGATCGCTAATCATATAAGGCGACTGCCAGAAACTTAAAACTCTTGCTTTCAGAGAAAATTCCCGAATTTTTCTTTAATAAAGTGTAAAAGAATCAAACGGCGATCGCAAACACGAATATGTACATCATTTCAATACAGTGCATTGATAGGTTGTTTTTGTTAACCCTTGCAAAAATTCTCGTCAAGCGCATATTAGTATGATTCATTTAAACTCAATCTTCTTCACAACTACTTACACATGAGTACTATAGTCATCACAAGTAACGGTACATTAGGAGACAACTTACCTTATATTGAACTTGCAAAAGCCCTGAAAACTAGAGGGCATAAAATACGCATGGTAGTAAATGAGGCGCTACATTCCTATGTTTTAAAAGCTGGATTGGAAGCTGTTGCTAGCGGTCGCTTAAGGATGGGCCCTGAAGAAGTGCGACGTAATGCACAACAATGGAACCAATTGGGTTTATTGAGGGGACAGCCGTCAGACCAAACAATATCTCTAAAAAACAACGATAACATAATGGCTCGTTTGAAACCTCTGTTAAATACATGTCACGATACAGATATGTTGATTTCTGGTTTTGGGGAGGATTCGCTTGCAGCTGTAATAGCAGAGGTTTATGATATCCGTTGGGTTCGCTCTTGTGTGGCTCCATTTTATCAGTGCTTTTCTCAGCCAGAAATTAAAGATCGACCTAATTACGATAGTTGGCTAGATACAAAAAATTCAAACCGCTTTATTTTGGCTGCCAGTCCCCCTTTTTGCCAGTTACCTCCAGAATATTCTCAAGTACATCAAACAGGTTTCTGGTTTTATGAAGATTCAGATTGGAGCAACGGCGAACCTAGCCAAGAGATTAGAGAATTTGTCGAGCAGGAACCCAAACCTTTAGCGCTTTCATATAGTAGTGTACCTGTGGAAAATCCTCAAGAAATAGTGGAAGTTCACGTGCGGGCGGCGGCGAAATTGGGTAGACGAATTTTGATTCACCAAGGCTGGGCAGACTTTAATCAAAGTCATTTACCATCAGACATCGACCGGGATAATGTCATGTTTGCCAATGGTTTTATAGCCCATGATTGGTTGTTTTCTCGTGCAGCTGCCGCGATCATTCATGGCGGGATCGGGACGATCGCGCGATCGTTGCGTAATGGCTGTCCTATGCTGGTGGAACCCTTAGCCTTCGATCAATTTTTTAACGCCCTACAGGTGCAGAAATTAGGAGTTGGAGCTGCTATGGACTCACAGAAGCTGACAGCTGATAGAGTTGCTAGTGTTTTAGACAAAAAAGTATTGACACCTGATTGTAAAAGACGGGCTGTTGAAGTTGCTGAGAAAATTAATGCCGAACAGGGTTTAATCGCAGCCTGCGACTTAATCGAGAGCTGGTTGTCAACTGATCACCCCAGCTATGATACAGCGGATAGCGAGTTTGTAAGGAAGTAGCAGTAGCGAACAAATCAGCTTCGCAGATATTTTAAATTTACTAAATCCTGATTTTTCCGTTGACCGAGAATAGAGAACAAGAAGAGTTACTATGTTAACACCAGAGCAAAAGCAGCAATTTGTCGAAAAGGGCTACGTTTTAATTAAGGGAGGCATCAAAAATCTTGACTTGCTTGCCAAAATGCGGGAGCAGACTTGGGAGCGTATAGGCTACGATCCTCACAATAGAGAAACATGGGTTGATCGATACGTTGAGTTCGCGGCGACTGAAGCTCACTACTTTCCTGATATGGCACCGAGAGTATGCAAGGCAATAGGAGAACTCGTCGGTGGACTAGATCGCGTTGATATCAAGTCAATACAGTACTTGTGGAACCGTTTCGTTGTCAAGTACTCATACTACCCCGATTCGCGTGAATGGCAACTCCCGGAGTCTATGTGGCATCGAGACGGGGGTTATTTCTTGAACTTCCTGGATAGCCCGGAAACGGTCATCGTCCCTCTAATACTTGCCTCTGATATAGAATCGCGCGGCGGCGCAACAATAATTTTACCGGAGAGCGTGTCGCTGATTGCACGCTTTTTAGCAGACCATCCCGAAGGCGTGTACGGGTGGCAGCACCTTCGTCCTTGCTATCCTATCTACGAGATAGCAGCTTCATGTAAGGAGTACGTTGAGTTAACCGGTAAGATGGGCGATGTCTACCTGATGCATGGATTTATGGTTCACGCTGGTGGCTACAACTACTCCCAAGAGCCAGTGTATGTGATGAACTCGCAGGTATGTCTGAAGGAACCGCTGAACTTAAGTTCAAAAAACCCATCACTGCTGGAGCAGGCTACCTTGAAAGCGCTGGGTGTCTCCTCCTTCGATTTCAAGCCTACAGCACCCCGCAAGAGAATTACAATGCCCAAGGACGATTCTTTAAAGCTTGTATCTTAGCAACGAGATCGCTGCTGGGTCATTGTTTGATTAAAACTAGGGTGGATGGAAAGAACACGTTCCTATCCCAATGGGACAGAGCAACTGTTTTTAAATACGAAAAAAAGAAAAAAATATTCCTCACAATTTCTTGGCTAATTCCTATCATAATAATGAGTCATTTCAAATCACCCACTATATTACTGCTCCTTTTCTCCAACCTCTTCAAAAATGGTTGATGTTCTCATCGCAACTGCACTTGATTTGATTAATCCAGAGCATTTAAAAAACTGGTTTACAAACTGTTGTTACTGTACCTCATAAACCTGCAATATGCTGTAATCAAGGAAGTTAATCCAAAAGCTACAGGGTTTTATTGTCAACAATACTGCCCTAAGATTCTTTTTCTCTTACGTCACCCTGCTGCTGTTGCCTTAAGCTTTGCACGCCAGGGATGGCTTAAGGCACGGGACACTCAAGTAGATACTGGCGATCCCGATGCCAGCGTATGGGAAAAATTTGGATATGCCTACGGTTCCACAATGAAGCGTGCACTAGACATAATCCAAAACGGTTGCGAGCCTAAAATCATTCTGTACAAGAACGTAGCTCTAGATCCAAAAGAACAGTTTAGGCAGCTATTCCAGTCGCTAGAATTCGATATACCTAAAAATTATGAAGAGATGATGCACGATTATTGCTATTCTGAGAAGCTAGTTAAAAATAATCATCAAACAAGAAGAATATCAAAGGACATGATTTACAAGTGGTGTGAGCAATTGTCGAATCAAGAAATTGCGCTAATTAAAAACGGGTTTACGATTTCTGGATTAGATTTATCTTCCAATGAAATAGATTGGCTTCCTAGTAATAATCAATAGAGCCTGAAATTGATAAATTAATGGAAGGTAAGAATTCATTCAAGAAATGATTAAGAAAATTATAAGTCAATTTAAAGAGGTGGTTGTAAAAACTTGTAGAGGATAAAAATTCCGTAGCTGCTTCCATAAATAGGAGTTAATCAATCCATGTCAAATGTTAGCGTCATTATTCCCACTTACCAACGGGCTAATCTAGTTTCAGAAACCATTGAGAGTGTGTTAGTACAAACATACACAGACTATGAAATTATTGTTGTCAATGATGGTTCCACAGACAATACTAGAGAAGTCTTAGCGAGATTTGGAAATCGGATTACTGTTATCCATCAAGAAAATAAAGGCCCATCTGTAGCTCGAAATACAGGAATTATGGCTTCGCAGGGACAATATATAGCCTTTATTGATGATGATGACCTATGGGTACCAAATAAGCTGGAAAAACAAGTTTCCTGTTTTGAATCCAATCCAAATATTGGCTTAGTCTATTCAAATATACTCTTTTTTAACGATTATCATGTATCTGCCGATATATGGCCAAAAAGAAGTCACCCACCTGGTGTGCTAAAAAATTGGATGTTATTTGAACTTAATTTTATACCGATACTTTCGGTGATGGTTCGTCGAGAATGTCTAGATGAGGTAGGTTTATTTGACCAAACGTTGAAATATTGTGAAGATTACGACTTGTGGCTGCGAATTATTGAAAAATTTTCTGTTCATTTCTTGAATAAGCCTTTAGGTTTTTATCGCTTGTCGTCTACAAACAGTTTGTCAAAAAATAAAGAGCAGATTTTACTTAATGAGATACATATCAAAGAAAAAGCTTTCAGCCGCAACCCAAATCTCACGAAGTTACCACTGAAGCTACTTGACCAAAGTTTTTATAGTAAATACTTAACCCTCGCTCATTTTTATATTCATCATTATCAGGGCGAAAAAGCACGGCTTGTTTTGAATAAATATCGGCAAGCCCGTGGTATTGACAGCATCTATGAGTGGTTGTGGCAGATGAGTTTCCCTGCCCTCAATTCATCACCTCATCTGTGATCCGAGTGATCGCATCATTTAATTTTATTACTAATCCTCTTCACCATTACCTACACATGAGTACTATAGTCATCACAACTTACGGTACATTAGGAGACAACTTACCTTATATTGAACTTGCAAAAGCCCTGAAAAATAGAGGGCATAAAATACGCATGGTAGTAAATGAGGCAGTACATTCCTATGTTTTAAAAGCTGGATTGGAAGCTGTTACTAGCGGTCGCTTAAGGATGGGCCCTGAAGAACTGCGACGTGATGCCCAACTATGGAACCAATTGTCCTTATTGAGGGGACAGTCCTCAGACAAAACAAAATTTGTGAAACACAAGAATGACAGAATGGATGCTAGGAACCGTCTGTTAGAGTCATGTTCCGATGCAGATATGTTGATTTCTTGTTTTGTGGAGGATTCGCTTGCAGCTGAAATAGCGGATAATCATAATCTTTGCTGGGTTCGCTCTTGTGTGACTCCATTTTATCAGTGCTTTTCTCAGCCAGAAAGGAAACGTTCACCTCATTTCGATAGTTGGCTAGATACAAAAAATTCAAACCGCTTTATTTTGGCTGCTAGTCCCTATTTTTGTCAATTATCTCCAGAATATTCTCAAGTACATCAAACAGGTTTCTGGTTTTATGAAGATTCAGATTGGAGCAACGGCGAACCTAGCCAAGAGATTAGAGAATTTGTCGAGCAGGAACCCAAACCTTTAGCGCTTTCATATAGTAGTGTACCTGTGGAAAATCCTCAAGAAATAGTGGAAGTTCACGTGCGGGCGGCGGCGAAATTGGGTAGACGAATTTTGATTCACCAAGGCTGGGCAGACTTTAATCAAAGTCATTTACCATCAGACATCGACCGGGATAATGTCATATTTGCCAATGGTTTTATAGCCCACGATTGGTTGTTTTCTCGTGCAGCCGCCGTGATTACTCATGGCGGGATTGGGACGATCGCGCGATCGTTGCGTAATGGCTGTCCTGTGCTGGTGGAACCCTTAGCTTACGATCAATTTTTTAACGCTCTACAGGTACAGAAATTAGGAGTTGGAGCTGCTATGGATTCAGATAAGCTGACAGCGGATAGAATTGCTAATGTTTTAGACAAAAAAGTATTGACACCTGATTGTAAAAGACGGGCTGTTGAAGTTGCTGAGAAAATTAATGCCGAACAGGGTTTAATTGCAGGCTGCAACTTAATCGAGAGCTGGTTATCAAGGTAGTGCTAAGTTGACTTTTCACGAGAAGTTCTCAAACCACGAAATAGCACAGCCTTGTTTTTTTGCCAGCTTTAATTCGCAATAGAATTCATTACCTTAGCTAAGTTTATGCAAACTAACCAGATTAAACAATCTGTTTTGGTGATAACCGGAATGCATCGTTCTGGTACATCTTTTACTGCATCCTTACTTCAAAGTGCGGGGGTAAATATTGGTCAAAGACTATTAGAAGCAGAACCAGATAATGTTAAAGGTTTTTTTGAAAATATTGACTTTCTTGAATTTCATAAAATGGTTCTAAAGTCACAAAAATTAAAGGATAAACAGTGGACTATAGACAAAAAAATTAATGTAGAGGAACAGGATATAGAAAAAGCAAAAGAAATCATTGCCAAAAATTCACAGACTTCAATTTGGGGATGGAAAGACCCTCGAACTACGCTTTTCTTAGATTTTTGGGAATCTTTACTCCCAGAGGCTAATTTTTTACTAATTTATCGCTCTCCGTGGGAAGTGATAGATTCCCTTTACCGTCGAGGTGAGAGCATATATTTTAAATATCCACAAATACCAGTACTAACGTGGATACAATATAACTAAAAGCTCATAGAGTTTTATGATAAATTTCCTAATCGTTGCCTTTTAGCTAGTGTTTATAGCATCGCTGAGAATACTCAAGCCTTTATAGATGCAATCAATGCAAAATTCCAACTTAATCTAGGAACTCCCAATTCAGATATTTATGATGAATCTTTACTTAAAAATCAAGTATCGGATACTTATAGATCCACCCTAGTAGGTTTTTGCTTTCCTGAGACATCCTATATTTATAGGAAACTTAATACCAGGGAAATACCACTTGGAAAGTATCCTGATTTTTCATGGGTTGAAAAAATAAAACCTTTTGAAATGAGCGGAGCTTTTCAAGATTGGATAAATATCCGTAGTTTGGAACAAAAATTTTAAAAACTACAATTTGAATTAGAGCAAACACAAATTCAGCTTCAACAAGCAAGAGGCAGAACTCAAGACGTGTAGTCATAACAAAATTGAATGATAAAAATCTTATCGACAGATGTTTGCACTCTATGAAGAATTAATATAAGCAACTATGCCAAATGTTAGCGTCATTATTCCTACTTTCCAACGGGCCGATCTAGTTTCAGAAACTATTGAGAGTGTGTTAGCACAAACATACACTGATTATGAAATTATCGTTGTCAATGATGGTTCCACAGACAATACTAGAGAAGTCTTAGCAAAATTCAAAGATAAAATTACTGTTATCGATCAAGAAAATAAAGGATTAGCTACCGCTAGAAATACAGGAATTATGGCTTCGCAGGGACAATATATAGCCTTCGTTGATGATGATGACCTATGGATACCAAATAAGCTGGAAAAACAGATTCCCTGCTTTGAATCTAATCCAAATATTGGTTTAGTCTATTCAAATATAGTCTTTTTTGACGATAATTGTGTGTTTACTTCCAAAATATGGCCAAAAGGAAGTCACCCGCCTGGTGTCCTAAAGAGTTGGATGTTATTTATGGTTGATTATATACCAGTGCCTACTGTGGTGGTTCGTCGAGAATGTTTAGATAAGGTGGGTTTGTTCGATCAGACATTAACTTCTTGTGAAGATTACGATTTGTGGCTGCGAATTATTGAAAAATTTTCTGTTCATTTCTTGAACAAAACTGTAGCTTTTTATCGCCAGTCTGTAAACAGTATGTCAACAAATAAAGAGCGGATGTTAGTTAATGAGATACGTGTTAAAGAAAAAGCTTTTAGCCGCAACCTAATTCTCAAGAAGTTACCGCTCAAGCTACTTGACCAAAGTTTCTATAGTAAATACTTAACCCTCGCTCATTTTTATATTCATCATTATCAAGGTGAAAAAGCACGGCTTGTTTTAAATAAATATCGGCAAGCTCGTGGTATTAACAGCATTTACGAGTGGTTGTGGCAGATTAGTTTCCCTACCCTGAACTCATCACCCCATTTATGATAGTATTCATAAGGCAATCGATTTATATGGGATTAATTTCAAGTCTGATGATGTATCTTCATCCGCTTGTCAATCGCGTTTAAGATGCACTTTTCCTGTACTGTATATTAGGGTATCACTAAGTTTTGATTTAAAAGTTAAGAGAGTAAAAAGAATAAAGTTATGGATCATACTCAAGCAACCTTAGATTTAATTGAGACAAAGAAAATTTTAGATACATTAGGAATTCATTTTTGGTTAACAGATGGCACGCTTTTGGGTTATTATCGGGAAAATGATTTTATCAAACACGATAAAGATATTGATCTCGCATTATTTGCCAAAGATTACACTGAAAAAATTGTTGAATCCTTTGTCATGCAAGGGTTTAAAGTTAAAATAAGGGGAACTCAAGCAGAAGGTTTATTGTTGTCAGTTTATAAACATCTTAACATCGATTTATTTTTTGCTTATGAAGAGAAAGATTATATATGGTATACCTGCTGGATGAAAAGATATGAATTAATTGAGAATTCAAAGGAGGTTAAATATGAAATGGTTAAATATGTTTACCCCAAGACAAAATTTAAAAAAATTATATTTAAAGAACATGAGTTTAATGTTCCTGATGATGTGGAAAAATATTTAAGTTGGGAATATGGAAAATTTTGGCAGATTCCAGATCCAAACTGGCATTATAGTTCACCAAAAAATCTCATTGATGGCCCTTGGTTACAGCTACCAGAAATAGCACTAAAACGCAACTTGAACGTGATTTATGATCTCTATATACAAGTTTTATATAGCTTAATTGAGTTATATAAACGAAACCCTTTAGATCCAGATATAGTGTCTGCATTACAAAAGGCTAGAAAACAAAATGCTGATTTCTGGATGAGTATCCCACCTGAGGAACTTGAAATTACATACTCAGGGCGTATGAGAGTGTCTTATCACATTTTAAAGAATAGCGGTATCAAGAATGAAACCACCCCTCAGAATGAGCTGAATGTTATACGTAAGATGCTAAGGCAAGCTCAAGAACTCAACCCGCAGCAGAAGCATTCTTTACTACTCGCAGCTTTGCTTTACGCTCGTTCCAATAGTGGTAGTGCTGAATAGTAATGATTCAGAGTATCAAAGCAGATAAGAGTCAATTTAAAGTAATCATTTTGGCGGCTGGATATGGTAGGAGAATGCGCCCCCTTACCTACCAAACTCACAAAACCCTATTGCAGATTGGTGAGAAAACAGTTCTGCAAAGAATTATTGACGGGATACTTGAGTATCACCTCACCGATATTACCATTGTGACAGGTTATCGGGTTGCAGAAATCAAACAGCATCTCGAACAAAATTATCCCCATTTAGCTATTAACTACGTTCATAACGAAAGATATGGAGAAACAAACAATATTTACTCCTTATCTTTAGCTTTACAAAATTTGTGTATAGATAAAGATATTATCCTAATTGAATGTGACTTAATCTTTGAGCCTGCGATTCTTGAGCATTTATTGAAATCGTCGTATAAAAATGTTGCTTTGGTGGATCGCTACAGAAGTGGTATGGATGGGACGGTAGTTACCATATCGAAACGAAAAATCATCACGAATGTTATCCCTCCCCATCTCCAAGACGTTAACTTTGATTTTAGTGACAAATATAAAACTTTAAATATTTATCGTTTTTCTCAGGAATTCTGCAATCGTTCTTTTGGAAAAATGCTGCAATTCTACGCTCAAAACATTGATGATAATTGCTACTATGAAATGATTGTGGGATTAATTATTTATTTACAAAAAGAAGAGATTTATGTTGAAATTGTAGGTGAGTCTGAAAAATGGGCAGAGATTGACGATCCTAACGATCTAAGAATTGCTCATTTTATCTTTGATAAATCTAAGCAGAAGACTATTTTAGATAGTTCCTACGGAGGCTATTGGAACTATAATATTCTTGATTATTGCTTTATCCGTAATATGTATTTTCCTACCAGTTCTGTTTTATCTGAAATGAAAAACAACTTGGTATCTCTAGTTCAAAACTATGGTTCTACCCAAACTATTCTCGACCATAAACTTGCTAACTATCTTTATTGTCAGCAAGAAAAGGTTACTGTTCTCAATGGTGTTTCCCAAGTCTATCCGATTGTAGAACAATACTTAGCTGAGTTTAGAGGCTTGCTTCCTAGTCCTACATTCGGTGAGTATAGTAGAATCTTTCCTAAAGCTATTACATACTCAGATCGAGTAGGAATAAATACTAGAGAAATTCTTGAAAAAGCTCAAAACTGTGATTTTATTGTATTTGTCAACCCTAATAACCCCACTGGTTCTTTACTGGAAACAAAATGGATCTATAATTTTGCTGCTACTTATCCTGATAAGATAGTGATTTTAGACGAATCATTTATTCATTTTTCTGACCAAGAAAGTATTTTACCTTTACTGGAAAACGCTCCACTATCTAATGTAATTTTACTAGTAAGTTTAAGTAAAATACTAGGAGTACCAGGGATTCGCTTAGGTTATGCTTACAGTGCTAATCAAGCTTTTAATGCTTATCTCCATAGCCACATACCCATTTGGAATATAAATTCATTAGCTGAATACTTCTTGGAAATTATCCTGAAACATCGAGAAGCGATAAAGACATCTTTCCAAAAAACTAAAGAAGACCGCGAACAATTTGCTAAGGAACTTAAGTCACTTCCTGGCGTTAAACAAGTTTACCCTAGTGGCGGAAATTTTTTACTACTTTGTCTGGACTACGATCTAAGCTTTAAAGATAACTTGACCAAAAAATTATTGTCCTCACATGGTATATACGTTAAAGATGTATCTAGTCGCTTTAGTAGTAAAAAATTCTATTTAAGACTAGCTGTTAGAAATATCGCTGATAATGAGATTTTTCTCAAAGCTTTTCGAGAAGTTGTAGCTAGTTTCAAAGAAAATATAAGTATTTTGTAGACTAGTAGGTAAATAATTATGAGAAACAATTGGCAAAAAATTTGGAATAGTAGACAAATATCTTCAGCAGATAAACCTATCTTAGAACAGTTAATTGCTATTGATGGCTTTAGTTCACCATTTGGTCAGCTAAGTCAAACCGAAGCATGGATGGAGTATCTTGAACGCATAGTTACTAAGTTAAAAATTGAACCACAAGATTCTATCTTTGAAGTAGGCTGTGGTTCAGGTGCTTTTCTCTATCCCTTTTATCAAAAAGGACACAAAGTAGCAGGAATTGATTATGCTGAAAATCTAGTTAAAATTGCTTTCTCAGCTATGCCTCAAGCTGATCTTAAAGTTTGTGAAGCTATTGATATTCATAGAGAAGAGCAATTTGATATTGTAATTGCTAATGGTGTATTTTTATATTTTTATGATTATGAATATGCTGCCAAAGTTATTAAAATAATGCTTAAATTGGCTAGAAAAGGCATTGGCATATTAGACATTCCTAACCTTTATGAAAAGGAAGAAGATTTGAAAAGAAGACGAGAAACAATTGGAGAAGAAGAATATAACAAGCAGTATCAAATTTTAGAACATTTATACTACGATAAAAATTATTTTCACCAACTTTTAGTTAATGAACCTGTTAATATAAAAATTGAAAATCAATATATTGCAAATTATGGTAACAATGCATATCGCTTTAATGTATTTATTTTCAAAAAGTAGCTCAAAATGAGATTGTATAAACAAGGATGTTTCGTCGCCTTCAACATAAACACAATAGTGTTTACCGGAAATCCCAACAATTTCTAAACTGAAATAAGTTGTTTTATCTAAGGAGTAGTGATTAACAAATTGACCACTACTTCCATATCACCACCTAAACGGGAAGCTCACAAGAGCGAGAGGTGAATTATATGTAAGGATTCAGGTCTAAATTTAAGAAATTAAAGATGGTGCTTGTACACCAGAGTGAACCATCGCTTTTATAGCTTGCTCAAAAAATTTAATAACAGAACGCCCTTGACGACGACAAGTTTGTACGACCGTCAATAAATTGGCAGTATGTTTAAATCTCTCCATCGAGCCAGAGCCACCACTGACTTTACGTTTGGTTACAGCCTCTCCTGTGCGATCGTTCAGCTAGGTTATTATCCGGAGGGATCTCTGGATGGTCTATAAAATACCACCATTGATCTGCTTTATCCCGTAGCGATCGTAAAAGCTTACCAGCGTCCCCCCCTGCTTTCCCAATCCACTGATTTATGGATGACTCAACTAGTGCTTTGAACTGAGAACCCCAACTCAAGAACTCTAGAATATTTTGATTTTTCTGGAATAAACCGTAGTTTTTAAATGCTTCATCAATCAGATTGACGAATTTATTCCCAATTTCAAGGTTGTTTAAGCCTGGAAGCTTGATCAGCTTCTTAAAATGGCGGCTAAATCAAGCTAAACATTTCTGTTGGGCTTTTACGTCGTAACCGTTATAAACGCAATAATCATCGGAACTGAGTACACCATCATAGCTCATGCCAAGGATGATTTCTAATTCTGCTCTTGTTCGGGTGTCGGCGGCATGAAACAAAGCAAAGTTGGTCGAAGCAAAAATCCACAACCATTCTTTTACGCCTTTGATCACCCAAGGTGTTTCATCCGAGTGGATATCTGGCTGCGTTTGTTGTATCCAATCTTTGAGTTCATTAACGCTTTGATCAACTGCATCATCTATTCTTTCATTCGTAGTTACTAAGGTTCCCACCCCGATTTCTATCTTTCCCAGTTCCCACAATAGAACTTGAAAGTTTTTCATAGGGTAAATGCCCATAGTTATTTACCCATCCCAAAAAAGCTTGTAGTTTTATCCCCATGTCTTGTCCTGGAACTATATCCCCAGACCAATCTGCGGCTTGCAAATTTCCACATTCGCCGCATACACTCATTTTGGCGATGATACTCAACTATTTCAATTGGGCACTCAACCAATTGCGCTACTTGCTGTGTTTCGATTTTTATCGGCTCCCCAACGAAGTCCGTCTGACCACAGCAATGACAAAATTCGGGGCGTAAAATCTCAACCCGATCTACTCGACCAAACCCCTTACGCGTTTTTCCCGGATGGCCTGGTTGCCCTCCTGGTTTCCGTTTTGGAGCTTGGCTGTCCCCATCACTCTGGTGTTGTTTGTTTTCTGATTTTTTTAGGATATCTCCAGATGGGGGCTTTGATGATGTAGAACTATCTAAATCTCGACTCACCTTGAGTTTTTCTACGAATTGCTCTAGTTCTAAAATTCTCTTGTTTAGCGTCTCTATCGCGATCGCCTGCTCGATAATGATATCCACCAGTTGTTCGGTCGCCAACTGTCCAAGGGTTTCACGGTCTAACTGTCTTCGGCAGGTCTTTTTCCATAATTGTGATAATCCGCCTCGGCTGTCACACTTGTCAATACCCTCTGACCTGAATCCTTACGATTTCTTCAGTTTGTGCGCTCATACTTTTAGCTCAAAAGTTAAGTTTTGGGGTAACTGCCATTTCTGGCAGGAGCGATCGCCTTCTTTGTCCGGTGGCGATCGCTTTAATTTATGCTTGGCTCTTTTATATGAACTGGGCAAATGATTTCCCGTATGGTCATTTTGAAGTCTTCTTTTGCTTCACCAACACCGAGCGCAAGTACGGCCGACAGGCTGCTTCTCCCCGGTGTATGAGAATCCGCAGCGCCTGTACTTCCTGCATTGGAGAAAGACAGATTTCAGCGATGGCTGGAATCAAATTCTGTTGCTTCTGCACATAATCTTGATGCTGCCGCTCTAACACAGCAATTTTGGAGTTTAACTGTTGTATTTGCCGTAATGCTTGAGTTATGGATGATTCTTTCTTTTGAGAGCGGTTGTCCAAAGTTAATGTCTAGAATTGTTGCTCCTTTGTAATTTATAAAAATGCCAATCAAGTTTGTACAAGGTCTTCACTACTAAATATCTTTTTTTTCATGCCGATTGAAGTGCGAATAAATCCAGATTTTTCGCAATACTTATCCATTTTTAGATCCGAAGTTATTGGACAAGCTAAAGGGCTAGCAATTGAGACAACAGAAGTAGCTTCTTCGCAGGGTTTTGTTAATTCTGACTCGTGCCAGTCGCCTAAGCAACGGAATATAGTGACGTGTCCAGTTGGTTCGTCTTCGTCGGGCTGAAAAAGAATATTTACAATTCTTTCAGTTGGATCTAGTTGTATAGATTCTTGAAAGCCTTGCCAATCCAAGCATTGTTCGCCAAAGCATCCTTGAGGGTGAATAGCGCAATTGAAAAGTACACCGTTGTACGGGATACCGTGATAGTATCTGCAACCTTTACAATTGGTGGGTATAGGTAAAGGCTTGCCCTGGGCAAAGCCGAAGGGCTGAGGTTGTCCTAGGGACTTCCAGAAAATAAAATATACAGTTTATAAGAATGATAATCATTGTTAGGGGGGTAGGAGAGGATGCCAACGGCATCCTCTCCTACCCCAAGTTGTAGTAAATTTAATAATGATTAGATTTTGGGATGTTTAAGGTGTCAATAGAACTAACGGATTCATTGAAAAACTTGTTGAAGGAAACTGCCAAGCAATTAAAAGGTGGGGCCAAGCGTAAATTTATAGCACAAACAGTTGCGGCATTAGGACATGGAGGACAGTTGAAAGCAGAGCAAGAGTTAGGATGGAATCGTGTCACCATTAGTAAAGGAATTAAAGAATTAACTAGTGGTATTACTTGTGTAGATAATTATCGAGGTCGAGGACGTTATAAAGCAGAATCACATCTGCCAAATCTTTTATCAGATATCAAAAATTTGGTTGATGGCCAAAGTCAGATAGATCCAAGCTTTAAAAGTCAAAGGCTCTACACCCGGCTTTCGGCTGCTGAAGTGAGACATCAATTAATTGAGAAATTTGGCTATGCAGATGAAAAGTTACCAACTTCAGAAACAATTCGTGTAAAACTAAATGATTTAGGGTATCGCCTCAAACGGGTTGCGAAAATTCAACCTCAAAAAAAATTCCTGAAACTGACGCAATCTTTGAGCAATTAGCTATAGTTCATCAGGAAGCTTCAGATGACAAGAGTATTTTACGCTTAAGTCTAGATGCAAAAGCTCGTGTAAATATCGGCTCATTTGACCGTGGTGGTAAAAATCGAGTACCGACGAAAACTGATGACCATGATTTTCACCCAAAAACAACTGTGGCTCCTTATGGTATTTTTCTTCCAGAGCTTGATGAGCTATTTTTGTATTTTACAGAATCTAAAGTAACTAGTGATTTTATAGTTGATATTTTAGCCGATTTTTGGGAATCAGAAAGCTGGCGATTTGCAGAAATAAAAACTCTGCTTATTAATCAAGATAATGGAGGAGAGAATAACTCTCGGCGTACACAATTTATGAAACGCATAGTTGAATTTTCTCAGAAATATCAACTAAATTTACGTTTAGCTTACTACCCTCCGTATCATAGTAAATATAATCCTATCGAACGGACTTGGGCTGCACTAGAAAATTATTGGAACGGGAGTATTTTAGATGAAGTAGAAACTGCTTTAAATTTTGCTCATAATATGACCTGGAATCGGAAGCATCCTGTCGTTAAACTAGTCACTGAAACTTATGACCTAGGAGTTAAACTGACAAAAGAGGCTATGTCAAAAG
>NZ_CAXTNP010000110.1:0-23738 GCF_964245575.1 uncultured Nostoc sp.
AGATGGTGGGAGATTATTTTTTGTGTTTACACGATGATTAGTTTAAATTCTCCAGCCTTCTTAGGCTTAAATCAATCTCGTCAACTTGAGACTGAGGCACAAAAAAATAGTAATGTTGATTTTTTTAATCATCCACAATGGAACCATGAATACGGATGAAAGAATACTTTAAATAATCTGCGTCTTCTTATCCAACCACTTTTACTATTTTGGTTAATTTATCCCTGGTTAAGTATTTTCCCTAATTCACATTTATTGCTGGGATTCAATCATTTAATTGCTGCAATGAATCAATTTAAACCCTGTTATTCTTCTGGATGATTTAGCTTATTTACTACTTGCTTATTCCGGAAAGTGACAGAAGAGGGATACAACCCGTACCTGAATTCTTGACCCACCTTTGTGCTTGGATTTGCGGTCTGGAGCAATCCAGGACAGATAAGAGTCATCGTCTAAAACCTTGTCTACGGGAAATTTAACGTTCTTTGGCACTCGCCCTAAATAGTGGCATCCTTGATTTAAAGTGGCATGAACCATACGGTAAGAATGTAATCCTCTATCCCACATTAGGAGCATTCCTTGACTACAAGCTCGTAGTAATTTTAAAGCTCGTACTCTTTCTCCTATGCGGTAAGGACACATCAAGGCATCAACAATTAGATGCGTTCCCGCCTCAATTAGCAATACTAAACGTATTTTGGGAAAAGCAGCCCTAGTCCCCTTTCTACTGCCTGGATATCCAAACACTCTGGCATTAGCAGCACTATCTGGGACATCCAATACCGTACCGTCTACTGCCATCACTCTTAGTCCTCCTAAAAATGCCCCTGGAGTTTTTGCTGTTGCTAATGGTTTGACTATTTTGTGAAACAGCCGACTCATTGCCCAACATCCCAATCTCTGTCTGGCTTCACTAATTGAAGAACTGGTTGGTACTTTCCAATATTGCCCTAATCGCGTCCATTCTCTACTTAATCCATTCACCAGATTTTTCAGTACATCTCCCATTGCATCTGATGACTATAGACTCATCGCTATGACTAGACACACTACCAACCCAGATGGCAATTTCCGCGATCGCTCTTCACAACTGCCTGTCTCTAATAGAGTTTGTCTAATCACGGACGGAGAAATCACTGTTTCTATCGCTTTGAATATTAACTCTGCTTCTAACGTTGGCGTTATCAAGGAGAAATCTTTTAGCAGCACCAGTTTTTTTATCGCACTACTTGGTGAACAATTATCACTTTACCTTGTTTTTGTTCTTACCCGAGAAGTATTGCCTTACGCCGTGACGTACTAGTTTTCTTCTTAGTCGGCAATAATGGCTCAATTATTTCCCACTATGCGTCAGTCAAATCGCTTAAATACCCCATTTTCAATCCTGACCTGCTTCAATACACCTGATTTGTGTTGATTCTACTCAATATCCCTAAAAGATATCAAATGGGTTCTATACTAACATTTGGTATGAGGTTCTGTGCATATAAGTTTATAAGTAGAGGTATGGGTTTGCTATGTGTGGATTTGCGGGTTTTTTCATCAATGGAACGAGTAAGTACCAGGATTTTCAACGCCAAAGTATTTTGACTTCTATGGGCGAACAATTGTCTCTTCGGGGTCCCGATGACAAGCAATTCTTTAACTCCGAGCCTTTATCTCTAATATTTAGACGCTTGTCAATTATAGATGTTATCGGAGGAAAACAGCCAATTTGGAATCAACAGCAAACAATCTTTGTAGCTGTCAATGGGGAAATTTATAATTACAAAGAATTACGCTCACAAGTGGAATCAAAATATCGTTTTCAAACTCATTCCGATGCGGAAGTAGTTTTGCACTTATATACTGAACGCGGTATAGAAGCACTTGACTTTTTGAATGGCATGTTTGCACTTGGAATTTGGGACACAACTAGACAAGAATTATTTTTGGTACGCGATCGCCTGGGGATAAAACCCTTATACTATTGTCAAACAGGCGACCAATTAATCTTTGGCTCAACTTTAGCATCGTTGCTAGTACATCCAGATGTCCCCAACTTACCCCAGTGGCAGGATAAAACAAATTTAAATGTATCTACATCCTATGTTCAAAAAATCAAAAGA
The DNA here is from genome assembly GCF_964245575.1 of uncultured Nostoc sp. GTDB lineage: Bacteria > Cyanobacteriota > Cyanobacteriia > Cyanobacteriales > Nostocaceae > Nostoc. Next base: position 2,109 of record NZ_CAXTNP010000110.1, read on the forward strand.
TTACCAGGCGGACATTATTTGACCTACAACGCCTTTGGGGAACTAAAGTTGAATTGTTATTGGCAACTGAGTAACTATTTCGTGATGTCAGGCTCACAAGAACATCGTCCACCCCAAGATTACGTTATTGAGTACCGCGAGCTATTTGCTGATAGTGTCAACAAGCAATTGATGAGTGATGTTCCTGTAGGAGCTTTTTTGAGCGGTGGTCTTGATTCAAGTGCGATTGTAGCAGCTGCAAGTCAATCCAAAAAAGATTTACATTGTTTTACTATCATCTCAGATTTTACTTTAGAAGTTGGAGATGCCAAAGCAGCAAGTCAGTTATGTGAATATTTAAATTTACCCTTTCATCCTGTTTGGTTCGATGCTGAAAAAATTTTAGAAATCATAGATTTTTCTTTAGAAAAATTTGAATATTTTATTTGGTTAATAGATGCCCCGATATTTAATATAGAGTGGGTGTTAAAGCATGAACTTCACCGCTATGCCAAAACTCTAATACCTGAGTTAAAGGTGATGTTGTTAGGACAGGGTTCCGATGAATTTGCCGGAGGTTACTCAACTCCAGAAGATCGTCCGCAATCAAGCTGGAATAGTTTCAGCAGTAATCTGACTCAACAAGAGCAAAACTTAAGTGAAGTCAAACAGCAGACGAGTCTAAAAGATGGGTCATATATGTTTGATATGTTGGGGTCAGAGTCGATATATATACCATCAGAGTGTACATTTTTTCAAAAAGAAATGTTACGAGGTGTTGTTAGACTACAACAATACAATCTTTGGCACGAAGACAGAAGTTCCTCTGGTCAAGGGATAGAGGCTCGCGTTCCTTTTTTGGATCATCGCTTGGTAGAATATTTGGCAGCAATTCCACCTAGTATGCAACAAACTCTGTTTTGGGATAAGAAAATTATTCGAGAAATGGCAATTCAATGGTTACCAAATAACTTAGCTTACCGAAAAAAATCTTATGGAAATGATCCAGCTTCTTGGCAGAGGATGAAGTATAAAATGGTGGTGGCGATTTTTGATCAGTTTCAGGAAAAATATCAAGCGTTAAGCAGGTTTGATAACTTTCATTTAATCAAGTCTAATTTGGAGCCTTGGTTTAAGGAAGCTAATCTTAATGATAACAAGGGAATTTTAACTATACAGAAGTTGTTAAATGCGATGGCGATGATCGTATTTAATAACATTTGTTTGAATCGGGGACTAGGAGTTGATTTAAGTAAATTCAAAGGGCGATCGCCTTTACAGGAAGTTCATAACTTTTAGGGACTTCCAAAAATAAATCATCCAAAAACGCTTAATTTATGCGTATATGATATGACTCGTCAGAAAAGAAATTTCACTCTGGATTTTCCTACCACGTTACCAGCCGTTGCAATAACCTTGGGAGCAGTGCCAGCTATCGCAACGCCTCCAAGTGGCACTCGTGGTAAAGAAGTTTGTTTTAGCTAATAGAGTATTTAATAAATAGAGTGTTTAATGGAAATTGCACGAATGAGGTATGATACAAATAATCACACCTCAGTGTTCGTTGTTGGTTACATCTCCCTCCCCAACGTCATTATTTTATGCTTTATTCAGTTGTGAATCTAGCTCGACTATGATCGTTTCAGGCAAAGTTATTTTTACAATAGCACCCTTTACACTCTTCCTAGAGCAACCACCTGCTATCATTAGCATCTCTTCATCTGTCAAATCCTCTAAAAGGAGTTCTTTCTTCAGTCCACCCAAGAGCATCTCTTTGGTGGGTTGTTTAGGAATGTTCTCGTTTTGATCTTGGTTGTTCATTTGAAAAAATCTAAATTACCTCACCAGGAATTATATATCAAATAAGGGTTTGTCCAAAATCCCCTAGAATAAAAATGATTTTTCGTACCAATGGGGTAATTGAGAGCTTCTGGCTCAGGCGAAAAAAGAAGGTATTTTTAGGTTTGTTGCTTTACAGATTAATTAGACCCCGCTATTCATCTAAAAATGCTCCTCCTTATGTTCATGTGGATGAAACGCCCTGGTCAGTCAAAGGAATCAAAGAATGGTTGTGAGTAGTTGCTAATTCTGATTTCTGCCTCTTTACTGCGGTTGATACTCGTTCTAGAGCCGAATTAGAAACAATTTTAGGAATTAAATATACAGGCGTACTTAGCAGTGATGATTATTTGTCAAATTCATAAAAAAATAATGTCTATGCATGAAATAAATTTGCAGCAATTGGATCTTAATCTTTTACTGGTGTTATATGCCTTGCTGCAAGAGCGTAACGTCACAAATGCTGGAGAAAAAATTGGTTTGAGTCAATCAGCTACCAGTCACGCACTTGGTCGATTACGCCAAGTGTTCAACGATCCACTACTTGTGCGGTCTAAAAAAGGCATGGTTCTTACACCACGTGCTCAAGAGCTACTCGAACCACTACAGAAAATTTTGTTAAATATTGAGCAGTTAATTCAACCAATCGGTTTTGAACCTAAAACAGCACAAGGCACAATCCAGCTAGCTGCATCAGATTACGCAACCGTTTTGATTCTTCCTATGGTTTTGAAGCAAATTTCTCAACAGGCTCCCCAACTGAATTTGGAATGCCATCATTGGCGTTCTGACACATTAGATTCACTGAGAAATGGAGCGATCAATCTAGGCTTAGGAGTTCCTAATCTACCAAACACTTCGGAGTTTAGGTTCCAAAAGTTATTTGTAGAAGATTATCTATCTGTAGTTCGGGCTGACCATCCCATTACTCAAATGGATCTTACAATTGAATCTTATGTTGCTTGGCCACATGCTTTCATTACGCCTATAAACGCAATACCGGGTTCGACTAAAACCCGTGTGGATACTGTGTTGGAAGACTTAGGCGTGAAGCGTCGAGTCATGTTGAAGTTACCACATTTTCTCTCGGCTCCTCTGATAGTCGCTCAGACTGATCTCATTGTTACGTTGCCTAGTCGAATTGCAATGCTCTTTGCTGAATATACAAACCTTGCTATCCTGAAGCCACCGATTGAACTTGGTAAGTACAATTTTCTACAGATTTGGCATGAGCGTTGCGATCAGGATCCGCTACACATTTGGCTACGCGAGCTAATAGCGTCCCAAACTCAGCACCTCTGAAACAAAGAGAAAAAGCGTCGTTCCAGGCACTTAAAAATTTCTAGCGGGACTTAAACAAAAAAGAAGAAAATAATAGAGTAGAATGTTCTATCAGCAAGCTTTCACGTCAAAGTTAAAGCTTGCTGATAGAGACAACCCCCTCCGCCATGTCTCCGTGTTTTGAAAAATGGTGTCAACGTTTTGATGAAGCATTTACTCATAAAGCCCAAAAAAGAGGGTTTAGGCAAGAGGCAGACCTCCTGCCTTTCAAGCTAGATAACGCTCGCAATGACGGAAAATATTTTTGTCCATCTAGTTATTGGTGGAATCAGCCAAATGCGATATTCCCTTCTTTAGATAGTTAGCAGTTGCAATTCCTCCTGAACGACGGCTTGACTATCAGCAGATTCCTGCACACGCTCAAGCCATTTTTCAGCTTTCGAGTAGTTATCATGCTGTACCTCTTTAATCGCTTCCTTGAAGTTCAGCACTACGCCCCAAACATCACTGAAAAAGCGTTTTTCTTGCTTCATTTTGTTGAAGAAACTAACAGCTTCAATATGCGATAATCCCCCTTCCGTTTTAGCGATCGCCATAAACACTTCAAACACATCGTCAGCCATCTTGGCATCGCCACAGACATAGTAGTGGCATTGCGGATGGCTGAGTATTCGCCAGAGTTCTTCAGCTTTTTCTTCCATTAAGCCTTGCACATAGACTTTCTTCTCGGTCAAACGCGAGAAGGCAACTTCTAACCCTGACAGCACGCCTTGATTCTGCCAGCTTACAAGTTGCTCTTGATAGAGGAAGTCACTGCGATCGCGACAGCCAAAGTACAAGCAAGCATTACCTAATTGTGTCTCCTGCTGCAATAGGGCTTGCCGATACTGGAGGAAGGCAATCAGCGGCGATACCCCCGTACCCGGCCCAACCATCAGCATTGGCGCGAGTGGATCGGTGGGTGGACGGAAGCTAGAGGTGCGGACACTGATGCGAACCTTTGCCCCCGCTTCCAGTCCGGCAAGGTAGTTGGAGCAGAGTCCCTGACGGGTTTTACCTGCATCCGTTTTAACTTGCAGTACTCCAACTGTGATTTGGATGTGCTGAGGATGAAGCAGAGGACAGGAGGAAATGGAGTAGAGGCGTGGTTTTTGCTTCGGCAACAACTCTAGTAGGACTTCTAGTGTAATTTGGGCAGAAGGAAACTCATTGAACAGATCGACAACGTTCATGAAGTTGTCCGTGATCGTTTTTTTGAGCGTGATGCTGTCGGGATGCTCATCTCCTTGCCGCAGAATTTCCAACCAGGTTTCCAGGCGTTGTTTATCCTGGGGATTTTGTGCTGCCGAGTATAAGTAGGTCAGCACATCATTGAATGGTTCGCGCAAAGTCAGATCGAGGTCTTCCAAGAGAACCTGTCCGATGGTTGTGGGAACGGTAACAGGAGGTTTTTCTTCTAATTCCGTACCATCGGGCATTAAATAACGAGCTGTGAAATAGGTGTTGGGCGATACTGAGAGGCGATCGCACAACTGATTCACCAACTCCACCGGATTGCTAGGATAAACTGCAACATGATCACCTGTTTCATACTGCAAATCGGTATTAGAAATATCAAAGACAAGATAGCGAGTAGAACGGCTACCGGGAATCACTTCTTTGAGCAGTTCGCTATTGGCAACCAGAGGTACTTCAACACCTCTGTCTCCACTCACTTCTACTGGTGAATTTGCTGCTTCTGTCTCACTCAAGAATGTAACCTTCAGTTGAGGTACGGCTTGGGCTGTCGCATCGGCGGAGCTTTGATCCTCACCTAGAATGCGGGAAACCAGTCCTAACCATTGTTTGAAGGTATCGGCTTGTCCCTTGATTTCATCACCTTTGTGGAGTGGCACAATACAATTACCTCCCGCCTTGGCAAGTCCCTTATCTAGCGAAATTCCGGCAGCGCAGAAGTTTTCGTAAACAGTACTACCAATGCCCATAACGGAGTAATTCAAACCGTCGAGAGAACGTGCAGGTTGTTTTTTCAACCACTGGAGGAACTTCTTGCCGTTTCCAGGTATTTCGCCATTGCCGAAGGTGGACGTGACAATCAGTAGGAGTTTCTCCGATGCCAGGGTGTCGGTGTTGTATTCATCCAGCGCCATTACCTTAGGACGGAATCGCTGGAGTTGACGAGCGGCTTTGCGCGCCAAACCTTCAGCAGTAGCTGTTTCGGAAGCGTAGAGAATGAGGATGCGGTCTTGCTTATTGTCGTCCTCGTCGGTAGTGGTGATGAATTTTTCCAGGTCAATACCATCTTCGACTGCCCAGCGATCGGCAGCATGGTGATAGGCTGGCTCTAAGTAGAAGTCCCGCATCTGGTGGTGCCAGACCGGACAAGCACTTCCCCCCGATGCGGGTACGACCCAAGCCCATTCCCCCGGACACTCGCGTCCTGCTTTCTTCTCGCGTAAGTCGTGTGCCAGGAATTGACGAGAGGCAGATTGATGGTCTACCATCGTCACCTTCGCTTTTTGGAAGGAGTACAGGATGGCAACGTTGAGTTCCAATGCGACGCGATCGCGCCACAATGTCTGTTCGGAACTGGTATCCAGTTTGAGAACTTTGGCGATGTCCTCCATCTTGTTGTAGCGGTACTCGTCCAGGAAATCCCGCATGATTTCAGTATCCATATACCAGCCATTGAAAGGAATGCAGGCATAATTGATGCCGCCAACGTGCATTGAGAAGTTGGTAATGGCAGGGACGGCGTACCAACGGAAGCCCAATGATTTGAATTCAGGAATCGCGGGATGCTCGATTTCCACTTCCAGAATCTCGTCTCGCTCAAAGTGATACATCTTTGGTTCCATCCCTGGAGCTTCAATCACTAGAGGCAAAATGTCGTAGTCCGTGCGTGGTTGGGGGGGTTGCCAGCCCAATTTCATAATCGCTTTGGTCACGTCCAGATTGGCAGGATCGCCCAGAATCCTACCATCCGGTTGCTCGTATGCTGCATAACGAGCTAATTGTGGATTCCAGATGCGTGGCCCCCAGCGTTCTTTAGGATGTTTGGGACGAAAGACGGTCATCGTAATCTGGAGATTACCGCCGTTTGTCGCGGATTGTAGGTGTTCTTGGAGTTCACGGAACATTTCATCAGGGTCGCTAACGTGGCGGCGATCGCGGATCACCATGTTATTCCACTGAATCCGCCCTACACACTTGGATGCATTGCGCCATGACACTTGTGCCCCATACGCCACTTCTTCATACGTGTGGGTATAAGTTCCGGTGGCGTGTACTTCCTCTTGAATTTCTGCCCAGCGTCGTGCCTTGTCCTCCGGTTCCCATGCCTGCTCAGTGGCGATTAGCTCTAGGTACTGCTTGGCTTTTTTGAGCAATCGTTCCTCATTCAGCTTGGGCAGCTTGATTACATTCACAGCGCGATCGATTAACGTCTGCCATCCCTGCCGTAACTCTGGCGTGAAGTCGGGTAGATGCCGCTCAAACAAGGTAAACATAGCATCCGTTATTGCCGGATAAGCACAGGATGGCACCCCTGCATTAATATGCACCTGCCCTAAGAAACGCAACTCTCGGATCATCTCATCACTGCTGCCGCTTCTTAGGGATTGGATGAGAAATTCCAATGCCTGAAACAGGTGTAGAGACAGGTAATCCATGTCTGCTCGTCCAAAAATCGGCAATACAAAGGGATATTTCTCAAACAGGATTTGATAAAACTCCATCCCCATGACTTGCTTATTCTGGCTAAACACCTGCCAAGATCCCATCATCTTTTGCAGCATTTCTGGAGGCAATGCCTGATTGTAACGGTGAATTGCCTCTACCATCGGCACAATCACATGGGTATTGAAGAAGCGGTAGAGGGCAGAGTTTGCGCCTTTTGCTAAATCCTGGTGATCGTACTCTTCTAGGTAAGGAATCGATGGTAGCATCCACATCCACACCTGCCGTGCCTTCAACCAGTGCTGGGGACGCATGCCGATATCAGCAAACAGCGCACCGTAATCCTCAACTGTGTTAAAGGAATCTCCTTTTTCTGGAGGTACGCCCGTTAAGGGTTCTGCAAGTATATTCTGGGTTTCCGGCTGAAGTTGGTGTACGCAGTAATCAAACAACTCAAAGAAAAAGTCATTTATGCTGTTAATCGCTTCCCCGAAGATGTACTCTAGTTCAGGTTCCTCTATCAACAGGCGCTTCAAGAACTTTTCCATCTGCAATTCTTTCCACGCCCGCAACTTGTTCCAAGCGTCTTTGACAATCACTTCTTCTTGCGGCGAGAGAGGAACAGATTCTGGCATCTCGAACTCGCCCTCTGTCTGAGTCCCTTTGCCGTGAGTGCGGCGAGTACCGTTTTGATTCCCCAAGATTGTAAAGGTGCTGCTACTTCCCTCACTACTACTCTGAGTCAGGCGAGTTTTTAGCTTCAATTGGGGTGCCTGGTTCCAAGTTGTAATCGGAAATTCTAACTCGGCGCTGCGCTCTCCATTCAGGCACTCTTGGGTGGCAAACACCACCGTTCCAGCATCCTGCCAAGGTTGAGTGATGTCCCCTTCCCGGTAACGCAAAGTAATGGCGATCGTGCAGTCTCCCTTGTTTTTCAAATCTACCAACCAACTGGGTTGCGTGCGGTTCAGTAGATCCCTTGACAACAAGCTTTCTCCCTCTTCAGAAACTACCTGCAAATGGCATTTATACTTATAATTCTTGTCAGCCGGGAAATCGAGTGCAGAAACCTCGGTTAGGTGGATAATTCGTTGATTATCATTCATGCTTTAAAAGTCAATGAGTCAGAAAAGTGTGTAGTTAAATGTACTGAGCGCCAGAAATTTTACATTTTTTTATTTAGCGTAATTATAATTCATTTATAAAGTAGATAATAAAATTTTATTTGTAAAAAGTAAATACTTTGATTTATAAAGTGAACATAAAGATGTGGTTTGAGAGTTGAAATAATACTTAAGAAGCGAGATGACCGAGTATCAGTTGCACCATAACTGTATAAATTATCAACTCACTTACCTTTGGCAATAAGTAAGTTGGCATAATAAAACTAAACGGGAGCATCTCACTTTTGCAAAAATAAGCGTAATACCAATTCTGGATGAAGATGCGCCTATAGTGCAAGAAATAAAGAACGAACCGCCCTTCGGGTGACGCTCCTTCGTCGCTAACGCTGCGCTAACACCAGTCCCTTACGGTGGGAAACCCGCCTACAGCGCTGGTTCACCAAGAGCGCCAAGTACGCCATGAAATAATCAATTAATGGGACTTAAACAAAAATTAAGCCCAAATGTAGCCTAAACTAGCTTTATAAGCGGCAAATACGTCACGATTATGAGTCAACCAATCAAAAAATCGACTCATACATAGCTGTTCTAAAGGCATCTATTGCTTCAGTAAAAGTGTTCAAAGGTTTGGAAGCCCACCTTCGTCTCAGACCCCCAGTCATCTGATGCCAAAGGACGCCTAATGTGAATTAAATAGGTTGAGACTGAAAGGTGAGAACATCAATACCAAAACAGCGACGAAGCAATAAACGTAGTGTGTGAGAAGCAATTTTGGCAGCAATATGAACACAAAAGCCATCGACAGTTTTGTTGAGTAAGCGTGACGCCGGAGTACCAGCTACCGCTTCGCTATCGGGATTACGACCAGTGTTTTGAATTTCGTGAAAAACACCTTCCACACGCTGACGAACACGACTGATAAAGCGCTTCAAAGCATGGGAATGTTGAAGATGCTGGTTATCGCGCTTCAGTGTCCAGATGCGATTACCAGTGCGATGAGCGATCGCTTGCTGCCAATCGGCAGAGATGAAGCCTTTATCTGCGTAAATATCGTTATACCTGACTGTCTCTAAAACACTATCAGCAGCGATTCTCTCATCTGTATTAGCGGGTACGATGTCATAATAAATGGGGATTCCATTCCAAGTTGATAGCAGAACTAGCTTGTAGCCAAAATAACGCATTTCTCTGGCAGCACACCAACCAGGGGCGGCATTACAGGCATTATCACTATATCGCTTGTCACGCTTGAGTCCCAGTACTGGTAAGGGTTTGGTGTCAAGAATGAAATATTTTTCACTTAATCCACCCAATTGTTCTACCCAACTCCGGCGTAACTTCTCTAACATCCCATCTAGTTTACGTAACCGACGATTGAATTGACTTTGGTCAAGTAAATTCGGAAACCATTGTTGGTAATTTCCTCGGATGAATCCTAGAAACTGTGTTTCTCCCGGAAAGGGCAGATAATCCATTGCTAGCACCAGTGTCATGATTTCACTATCGCTCATACTTGCTTTTACACCTGGTTTTATCAGAGTTGTTTTTTTTACTTGCTCTTGATACCAATCATCTACTACTACAAATATTGTCGTTAATAGGGTTCCAAAGTCTATGCTATTCATGGGGGAAGTCTGAATTGAAAAGCTGGTAACTTTCATCTTCTTACTTCTCCCGCCTTTTTTTCTAATTCACATTAGGCGTAAATTTTAATTTTGATTGCTGTTCCAGCCGTTGAATTTGTACTTGATTGGAGAATCCTGAAGCAATCTTTCGATTCCCAAACGCATTAAATCTGGTGGAACTCCATCCAATTTCAATTCGTTTTGAATAAACTCATCAATTGAGTTAGCTGTAGTTTTTTCTAAAAGTGCCAACATCTGTTGAGCTTGAGTTTTTGGTGTATCAATTGGTGAATTAGTTTCGGCGTGAGAAGCTCGATGTTCACTTGGTGTCGAGTCAATAAACTGTTTGGTATCCCGGTCATAGCCAGAGAAGTTTTTTAGCTGTGGCATAGGGAACCATTGATTGATGCCGCCGTAATACACTGCTCGACCGACTGGTGATTGTGCGGCAATTTCCATCACTTGGGTGGAAGTAATCTTGCGATCGCTGGGTATGAGTTGAGTAGCAATCATGGCGTTGTAAGCTGGGACGTTATCTGGAGAAACTAAGGCAACAGATGTTAACTGCGATCGCAGTCCGCCAGAAATGCCCAAGTCGTCAGTATGGGGATTTTGCACAACAATCCAGAAATGCCAACCAGAACTATCACCGCAAGAACAGTAAGAGATGATTTTGTCTTTGAGCCAGCCAATTTCACCCTTGGTATTTTTGAACTTGGAACAAACAGCCGTGCCTTCATCTAAAATGATGAGCTTTGGGCCGGAGATTTTCTGGAACTCGGTAAAACATTCTTTAACCCACTTGACCGCTTCGACTGGCGACATTTCTAGGATTTTAGCCCGTTTAAAAGTATCAACACGACCTAAGAAATATCCAGTTTCTTTCTCGTCACCTTTGGGGTCAATATAAAAGATGTGTATGCCAGGATGCAGGCGCTTGATAGCATCTATTGCATTGCTAATAGTGATGCCCTTGCCAGAACCAGGAACACCAACCCAAAGCATATTGGTAACTTTTCTGGCGATGTGACCGATTAAGTCATAAGTAGTTTCTTGCTTTGATGTATAAGTAGAGATTTCTGTATTAATAACGGGATCTGTGGTCGAGGAAGACTCAGGATCAGAAAGCAGAGGATAAATCTCATGCTGATTAAATTGTGGTGTTAATGCTTGTGTTGCTTGAGAAACTGGAGTTGGTAAAGAAGTAAACCGCGCCTCTGGAATACCTAAATTCTCAGGTTTGGTTGCTTGTTGAATGGCTGTAAGGATTTGATAGTTTACTCTCGGATCAACAGTCACTTGCGCCAAATGACCGGATAATTGTTCCTTTGTAGGGAACTGTCCTCTAAGCTGAATAAACCAATCAAGTAACCAACGGTAAGCGTAAAATCTTTTTCCTGGCTCAACGGCGCTCAAGTATTCACACACCACATGAGAAGATTGCTTGAGCATAGCAAACTCATATTTAGACATTGGCTGCAAATGAAGCATCAAGTCAGCAATTTCATTTTGGTTAGCGAAATATTCAGTCCGTGCGACGCTATCACCCATTGCAGAAAGGAAAGCAAAGAAGTCACCACGAATAAAAGGGATGGGTGCAAATTGATGGGTATCGTTTAAGTCCTGAACGATTGACCAAAGATAACCAACCCCTGAAACAACCGCACCGATTGTAGCAAGAGGAGATGTAGCATAGCAAACCGCACCAGTTGCTGCTGTGGCCAGTGTGATGAACTTAGCGAGATTCATTTCATTGCGTTCATCTCTGGCACGAATCAACAACTGGTCTTGTCTTTCTTGTAGCCAAGAGGCGATATTACCAGCTTCCAAATACTCAATGCTGGGGTAGTCGTCACGTAAAAGTGCCGTTTCTTTAGTTCCTAGCATTGGTATCTGTTGCTGCATATTCTTTTCTATTACTTAGTTAATTTCCAAATGTTGTAACCAATCTCGCCAGCCATCATTGAGGCTATGTTGTAAGCAAAACAAGCCAGGATTAAACCTGGGTTAGTGTAGCGGAAGGGATTACGACCAACGAAGGTAGTAGTCAGATCCAAAACCCAGAAAAATAGTGCGATCGCTCCCCCTGTATGACGTTCTTTCATGCCAGCCCTCTTGTAATCACCCCACAATGCCACTGTCAGGTCGATATTCCCATTCGGTTTACTGCCGAGTGTGTATTGTTTTGATTCCTCAAACTCGTTCTTGGCCTGTTGTGGGTCTTTAGCACGCAATGTCCGAGCTTCCATGACTTGAACCAGTGCAGAGATACCGAAGCTAATCCAAAACAACACATTGAACGGTAATTGTAACCAACCAATCCAACCAATCCAATCGGTTTCAAACCAGGGAAAAATCGGTTTTCCCTGGAATAAAACTTGCCAGATGCTATCAGTAGAAAGCAGTGTACCAATCCAAAAACCAATTGCACCAACAAGCTTGTATCCGGGCGTACCTGGGGTAACGAATTGAGCAATGATATGTGAGATAAATATGACTGGCAGTGAGATTAATGCCACAATCCATCGAGCTAATAATTCTAGGTAGTCACTCCCTGCTTTTTTTGGCTCTCCTTGTGGTGATGATTCTGGTTTTGGTTGTGAATTAGATTTGTTTGGAGTGAGATATTTCATAGGTCAATCACGAGAATTTTGGTACAGTGGCGAATTCTTACAAGCATTTTTGAATCGATATTTCCATTTCCATTGCCTTTGTTCAATTCGCCCAATACATAAACCAGTTGAGTCATACACAAAAACTGTCTCCGATTCTAAATAACCTGTAGTATCAGGTCTAGGGTTACGTTTTTTCGAGTCTAGATAGTTCCTGATTCGTAACTTACTGAATGAGGGCGTAACTCCAAGAGAGTTAATTTTGTCGGCGGTTTCTGCCCTTTGCTCGGCTTTAATGCGTTCTAGTTCTTCAGACTCACGAATAGTAATGCCACTGTTGTAAGTCTTAAATTGGGCTGGCAGTTGTGATAACCAAGGACTTGCGATTAACCCCATGCCCAATAATCCCAACATCGCTTGCTTCTGGTATTTCATTGTTGAAGCCCATCGATACTTTGTGTCGTCTGGGGTGGCGGTGCATTAGCAACACGAATGTAAACAGATAGCCCAATACAAATTAGGAAAAAAATAATTGAGAATCCGAAAAGATTCTGCTCGAAAAACTTGCGCCATTTTAAGCTGGAGATTGGAATTTCTGGCTCAACAAAGAGCGTGTCAAATTTTTCAGATCCTGAATCGTTGTAGGTAGTTTCGACTTTTTTTCTGGTGTTGGTACTCCTAGTTCTTGTAAGAATGCTTCCGGGTCAAAACCAACAGTTGCAGCAGTAGTGAGGGTTTGAACTTGTTGCTTAATCTCATCCCCAGTCTTTAACCCGTACTCTTGGGTAATTTGTTGCCTGATTGAGGGATTTTTGGCCAACTGATAAACAAACGCTATTTCATCAAAGCCTTGCTCTGTTCTTCTTTTTAATGAACGAGCATCAAGCTCACTCGTGATTTCATCGAATAACTCTTGCTCAAACTCATGAACTGCCACTGCTTGAGCAACAGTCTTGTCCGCCACAATGTCTAAGAATGCTTTAAACGTTTCCCGGCTGACTCCAACAAGTTGTAATTGTTCAGTGGCCATGTCCATAGCTCCCGTCTGTATATTTGCCAAATTGCCCGTACCTCCTGACAGCTTCGATTTGTCGAGGGTTGCTTGCGCTAGATTAAACAACCTGTCTAAGCGATCGCTGATATCCACGGGAAATTCTTGAGCGTTTGGATCAACTGCTGGATCTGACTGAGCCAGTTGTTCTAACCCAGCAATGATTTGCTCTGGGCTGTAGCTAGCACTCAATAATTCAAATAATTCTGCGCGAGTAAATGTACTATTCGACATGATGTGTCTCTCCTAAACCATGCGATGTGAATCTAAGTTGTTCTTGTTCAAAGTTGCTGCGAGTATATTCACCTTTGTTAGCTTCAATAATGGCCTCAACAAGGGGCTTTTTATCAATGCCTTGAACAATGTCAGAAAACAATTCGCCAATCTTTCCTACTACCCATACTTGGTACGTTGTCATTAATGGCGCACGTAGTCTCTTTTCTTGAGCAAAAGCTTTCATTCTTAAGAGTATTAATCTATACTCTGGAACAAGTTGGGCTACTTCTGTCCACCGTTCTAATGTACGGGGGCAGATGCCTAAAATTTTAGTTGCTTTGGCTTTTGACATCGGTAAAAGCAAGAAATTAACTCCCGATTGGCTTGGTTTTTGATGAAAAAGTTGTTCTCTCCATTGTGACTTCATGAACTTAGTCAAATCCGTGTCAATAGTCTCAAAAAGATAGTCAATATCTGTGTCAATCTCTGTATCAAGACCATTGTCAATATCTGTATCAATATTGATGTCCATGACAAACAACTATTGACTATCTATTGACCTTGCTCTTTTATAATAAAAAACCCGCCTTCATACGGGTAGTGTCTGTGTGACCTTTTTGGATTTAAAAAGCGCTTAAATATAAATCTAGTAAACCAAAATGATTTAAGACAGATTCTTTTGGTTGTTGGTAACGACTACTATGCTCGTCAGCTAACCAGTGCCTAAGAGTTTCTGGTGGATAATCGCTTAGTTCATGAATCTCGGACACCGATAATCCGTGCTTCAATTTAAATTCTTTAGGATGAATCCGTTTCACTTTCAATAAATGTTTGTTTGACATAATGCAATTACTTATAAAATCTTTCATCCGATGCGTTTTGATGCAGTGATACCGAAGGCACAATTTTTGTACCTTCGGTAAAAAGCAAGCAGACCATGAGTGAGGCTCGACCTCAAACAAAGTAGCATTAAGCTCTTGGGACACCCGGATGATTTAGATGAGGCTCCAAACCCTAGCAATCCCGTTAAAATAACTGTCTCATGGTCTGCTCAATGCCTTGCCCTGTCTGATTCTGCGCCTCTATGAGAAAGAAATTCATTTTTTGGAATTTTGCAGAAAACCCTGGTTTTTGCCTCTTTTAGTTAAAGTGGGTTTTTCTATTTGTCCTGCGGTCATTTTTGAAGCCTGGCTTTGTTTGACTAGCACTGATCGCAAATACCGCCGACACTCCGACTCTCCCCGGTGTATGAGAATCCGCAGCGCCTCTATTTCTTGGATCGGAGAAATACAGATTTCAGCAATCGCACTAATTAGATTCTGTTGCTTCAGCACATAATCTTGGTGTTCCTGCTCTAACTTCTGAATTTTGGAGTTTAGCTGTTGTATCTGTCGCAATGCTTGAGTTAAGGAAGATTCTTTGTTTCGAGAGCGATTGTCTAAGGTTAACGTCATGTTATTGCTCTTTATTTAGATAGTTGAAAGCCTAGCCAATCGGGGCATTTCGCGCCCTCAATGCCTTCGGGATGAACAGAACAGATAAAAGGGGAGCCGTTGTAAGAGATCCCGTGATAGTATTTGCAACCTATACAACTAGTGGGTCTACTTAGAGGTCGAGGTCGGCGCAACATAACTTGGTCAATTTCATTTTGACCAGTAATTCGGTCAACCATGAAGGCTGTGATCCCAGTCCCAGCTATTGCTCCACTAATAACGTACATGATATTTTTGCCGAGGTATTGAGTGCCAACATAGCTACAGATAATTGTTGCTGCTGCTGCACTAATACAAGAGATGAAAACTGGTCGTTTCATATTTATCGCTGCTTTTTTGGTGGTTCGTGCTTAGATAACAGAGCGCCAAAATCGTAAATTGTTACTGTTGGTTTTGATTCCGGCTCCGATTTTGGTTTCGGCTCTATTACCAGTTCTGGGCTACCCAAACCGACTGCATTTTTAATCTCCTGTTCCATATCAAAATTCTCCTTTTTGGGACATCTGCTCTACGCCATCAATTGCTTCAACTAACTCAAATAAAACGTTGACAGCATCGTTTAACACCACATCATTAGTAGTAGAGAAATACTGTGATGACTGAATATTACGATAATCTCGGCTACTGCCAACAAGCCGCAATGTATGTTGGCAACCCTGCAATATAGCCCGAATCTCTGGTGTAGTTAATTTGATTTCCATTGTCGTTTCTCTCCCTAAAATTTGTCCCGATGAATACTGAAACTCGCTCCAATCAAAGCACTGCCCAAAAAGCCTGAAAAACTAACTAACATCATCCCCAAGCAGGTCTTTTTCTGATGCTGCCAATGTTGAGAACTTGTGGCAATCTCCATTCCCCAGCATCCCATTGCCCCTACTCCTGAAAATCCAGTTAAGAGCACAGAGGCAATTGCAGTTGTTTCTATAGTGCGATCAATGAAAATTCTGGGGTTGAATCTTCTCCTAGTACGGCGGCGAAGAACCATTTTACTCTTGTGGTCTAATTGAGATTGGTAAACAACTTGTTTGTGGTTAATCATTTGGAATCCTCCAATTCAATAAAAAACCCTGCACCAGTATTGCTAATCTTTACTCTTTTTTGATTGAGCAAGGTTTGAATCACACTAAGACTGAAGTTGATATGACACAATCGAGCGCTACCCCTACAACGATGAAGGTATTGTATGCATAGTGAGGAATTGTCAGTAGGAGTGGGATGAGTGGATTTTCTCGGCATGATATTTTTCCTATTGGTGTTAATTCAATTGAGTTCTGGTAATTGTGCAAGCGCTCCTTCCATCCATGCTTGAATTGCTTCCGTCTCAGAAACACCTCGTAATACAGCATCAACGACGTGTTTCTGATAAGAGTTAGCAGCCTGATTCGGGTGTCCAAACTTATTACCAGCCCAAGCCAAACACATAGTTTTCACTAGCTCATCAATTTGAAGATAATCAAGCTCACTTGGACTTGTAACATTTCGAGAATGCAGCCACTCTTTGACTAAATCCAACGGATAATTTAAAAGTGTACGAACTTCTTTGACTCGCAAATCTTTTGGGCTGATTGACGGTGCAGTTATAGCTTGTTTTGGTTGCTGGACTCTATACTGTTGATTATCTTTGCGGGGTCTAATGTTATTCTGGGGCTGTTCAGGCTTTTGAAGAGTAGTTACGCCTTCAGCATCATTATCTTCATCTGCCGTGACTGATAAAATTGCACAAACTGCATATCGTCGTGCATAAGTTAATGCTGCACCAAACTTTTGAGAATCACTAATTTAGGGTAGAGGATAAGTGCTGGTGATACTTTCCCCAGATTCATGAAAAATATGAGTCCGTAGCACGGTTTTTCCTTCAAAAATTTCGGTAGTTTGAATTATTACTAATCCATATTTACCAAGCCCAGGGGTGACAGCATCTAATACAGCATCTAGGGTTGCATATTTGCGTTTATAGTGAGGATTAGTACCGTCTTTTTGAATGGGGTTAAACTCTGCTTTGGCTTTGATTAAAGCTTTGATTAATTCTTGCATCGTCAGGCTCCTCTTTTACCAATTACTTTCGTTAATATCACCAGACACTTTTTTGCTAGACTTAGCCTTATTTATCTGAAACTCTGAAGCTTTCAAGACAGGCATTGCAGCAAGTTTTACTGAAGCTTTGGCTTGGTGATAGAGGAATTGGGTTATTCCATCCGCGTCTTCCCCATCCTCAACTTGCGCCCATAAAGAGCAACTTAGTTCCAATGATTCGTAGTCGCCGAGATTGAATTTTCTAGAATAGCTAACAGATACAGTGGTGAATTTCATAAGATGTCCAGGGCAAACGCATCTAAATTACTCTTGATCACAACGAAGGTTAAGAACCAACGAAAAAATCAGGATTTCGCGCCTGATTATTTTTTAAGCCCCAAAGCGATCGCCTAAAATTTTCGCAATAAGCAAGAATTAATGACATTAATCTTGGCTCTATTGAGAATAGACTTTGTTTATTGACATGATGCGGCCGCCCTGATAAGATGTCGGGTTTACTAAATATCAGTTGTCAATTTTCGTCAGTAATATCAATCATCTTAATGCTGAGTCTTTGACATAAATCGCTCTTGCCAGTAGTTGTTATTTGTCCAAGCCGTAGTAAATTCTTGTAGTACGGCAGTGGAGATGGAAACTGTTAGTTGTTTCATTGGTATCAATCCATGTTAAGGAACTCAAAGCACTATCAAAACTGTCTAAAACCAAATATGTTTTTGATAAAAGTCTTGGATTGAATAATGGCACTGCACACAAATCGAGGAAATGGATATTTAGCAGCAGTTATAGGAGGTGTAACTGGGGCTGTAGTATTGATGAACCTGGGTATATATCTAGGGATTGCTTATGGAAAAAACTTCATGCCGAATGCTGAACTCGAAGGGCTACTGCCACCTTTTATTGGTTCTTTTGTCGGCTGGTGGATTGGAGAAGTAATCGGTTGTTGGCTGGCTTTGCGTTGGCGACATTACAGCAAGGCAGGGAAAACAGCTAAAGTTTTGGCAATTGTCACCCCTTTGGGAATCATTGCTTGGTTTGTGGTTTACTCTACTTTTCTAAACTGGGTAACTAGTCGAGTCAGTGAGTTACAATTTGCACAGTTATATGAAATAGTTCGCTCCCTAAATACCGCTATTTTTGCCATACCTTTAGCTTGGTTAGCAAGGTTCCTGACAAAGCCATATCAGCAAAAGTAGTGTTTACCGCTTTTTACCTTGTGGCATTGTTATTTGATTCTGCCTTTGCATGAGATATCTGCCGGCTTGTGCCTCTAGGATTGTCAGTTTTGGAGGACAATCAAGAAGGAATTGCCCGTACTCTTTAGCGCAATTGGCTTGCAGTTTAGGTTGGGTAAGTGGAATGAGAAAGACGCTGTTGTTGATTTTGATGGTTTCCATAATTGCGTTGTTGTTGCTAAAAATTGCGTTGATACTGGATAGTGTTCGACTTAGTTATTTATGACCATTTTTTTAATTCAAAATTCAAAATTCAAAATGAATAATAAGAATAATTTTGAATTAATTATCCTTCAAGGTCATTGCTCCTACTGTTTTTTTGAATCAATGCTGGGTTTCAGAGCCAACACTGATTGTAATTTTGAATTGATAATGCGTGAATTTTGAATTGTTTTGATTTCAACGACTTCTTCCAGACAACCCATTACCTCACTCAAATAATGCAAAACATCGCCCAAGTGAGTCGCTGCTTTTGGATCAATCTTCTTTTCAGCAATCAACAAAAGCCAATTTTCATTTTGGGCAATCGTCTGAATATTTACGTAGCAGGAGTTGAATTGCTTCAGTATTTCTATCGGTTCCATTGGCTTATCCGATGAGTTGTTTTAGTCTATTTCGATAAACTGATAATTTGGCTTTGCTATGGACGTAAAGGTGGGTCTTACTGCCCACCTATTTTTTACGCTGCAACCAAATCAAGAGCTTGTGGCACGTATCTCTTTAACCACTCAGGGCAAACGCATCTAAATTACTCTTGATCACAACCGAGGCAAAGAACCAACGACAAAATCAGCATTTCTCGTTTGGTTTAGTTTTCAAGACTCAAAGTGATCGCTAAAGTTGTGTCAATAAGTAGGGATTAATGCGACTATTTTAGAGCTTATTGAAAATAAAACTCTCTTGTTGACATGATGCGTTTGCCCTGTTTAACCACTCCCACTCGTCACTTGTCAGTGCATCGAATTCAATATCAAGCAACTCTTCTTCTGTGAGTGGTTGTTCTTCTGCCGTTGTTGATATCCTCGCCACTTTCAAAAATTCGTCTAGCCCCACTGCTGCATCCAGCGATTCGGGGTATCGAATCTTATCTATAGCATTCGACCAGTGTGTAAGGTGTTGAAATATTACCCCAATCATCGAATGAGCTTTGTATACTCGATAAATTCTGGGGCAAGCTCCATTGACATACACGAGCTTGTATCCAGGAATCTCTTGCACCTCTGCGCTAGGGTCGGTTGGAGGCAACAGTATCTTGTCAAGAGACTCTTCCAACTGAGTTTGTTGAAAAGAAAATGTGGTAATCATATTCTGTGTGCCATGATAATTTGAATTGTCGTAAATTTCGTTGTAGAGGCGATTGCATAACTCTAGGGGAAGCAATCGCCTTTTCTCACCTTCAGCAACTTACGCTGCTACGGTCGCTCGGACTCCCAACAACGCAATCACTTGTTCGGCACTCGGAGCCACGCGATTGACTCCGTACTGTCTTGGTCTTGCGTACCAGTCTTGTTGATTGCACCCGACAAAACCGACCAAATGCCCGTCTTGAAAGAGTTTGGTGCTGAAAGATAACCAGTCAATTTCACCGTGGTACAGACCAAAAACAGTGCAGGCTTCTGACAATTCCTCGCTCAATCGTTCGTTCCGTTGTAGTGGCGTTTCTGGTAGAGTCGCTTTTACCTCTGCAACTCTTTTTGCGAACCAGTTGCGGTCGAAGGGTAGCCGTCCGCCTTCCACAAACTGCACCCATACTGTGATTCCGCCTTCTATCCAGATCGTGCAAACTGATTCGGGTTCAACTTCGATAACCTCGCCAATGATGCGGCGGTCACGAGCATTCAGTGGGTCAAGGGTAGGGGCTACAGCTTCGGCTTGGGATTCGAGGTGGCTGTACAGTTCTGCTTGGGCAAGGGCTTGCTCATCTTTGAAGGGAACTTCTGTAACTGTTGTTGGTGTGTTGTAGTTGAAGCTAGAAGCCGTTTGCTGTGTGTAAACTGATTGAGTCATAATATAGATTCCTGCAAAGGGTCAAAGGGCGATCGCACAAGTTTCGTAGGCTGGGGCGGTCGTCTTTTGTTTTCATATCTCTATAATAACAACTCAGAGTACAAAATTAACTAGAAGTACAAATATTCTTGGAAACTTCAACACGTAAGTCAGACATAATCTCAATCAGTTCTACACCAAGAGTTTTGGCGATTGCTGTAATGATTTTTGTTGAAACAGAGGCTGCTTCGCCATTCTCCAGCTTTCTAATGTATTCTTGAGAGCATTCAACCTTTTGGCTCAAAAGCGCATCTGCAATCTCACGCCTAGACTTTTTGCCACGCAACAATCTTAGGCTATTTCCACATTCTTTATTCCACGCCAGCATAACAACCCAGTCCAGGGGAACCATAATTACCTCCTTTGTATTTTTTACTTTTATATTTGCACTTTCAGTTGTCATGTGGCAAGATAGTTTTTGTACTGCGAGTTCAATCAACCAGTTCAGTTATACAAGAATTCATAGACGGCATGAGTATTCCAGCCGTCAAATTGTTTTGTGAACTTATTTTAAGGAGGTTATGGCAAAAATAATTACGCTTTTCCAAAGGCAATAAAAAGTAATTGCTGAGAATACAGTAGTTTTCATTTGCATTAACCAGTATTTCCCATGTGTATACAGCACATACAGGTAAAATCATGCTGACACTAAACCCTTCCGAAACAACATCAGCACTCGATTACAACATTCTCAATACCAGCATCCAAGATACCTTTGCTGCCATAGACCGCTTCGAGTGGCAGGCAATAGAAGAATTGCGGGTGATGCGGAATAACGGCTATTACTCTGATGCTGGTTATGCCAGTTTTGAAGATTATTGCGAAAAAGAACTAACCAAGCACGGTGGATATTGCCGGGTCAGAGATTTGCTGTCTGCGAAGAAAGTAGTTGATACTCTGCCAGAGGAACTCAAAGACAAGATTACTAAGCCTTCTCAAACTCGCTCCTTACTCCGGTTGGTCAAAACTCCTGACAAGTTAGAGCAAGCTGTTGCGATCGCAGCCAAAGAAAAACCCTTCCCTACTGCGGCTGACTTCGCCAAAGCAGTACAGCAAGTCGCACCAACAACTAAACGCGCCACAAAAAGCGAAAACCCTAAAACGCAATTGTGTAATTCTGTGACTGTCTCATCACCAGAACACCCACGTTATGGGGATTTGGGAGTGATTGAGGCTTCGGCTCCGAATAACTATCAGCAAATTGTTACCTTCAGCGATGGTGAAAGGTTGTTGATCAACAATGCTGATTTGACTGGTTTAAATGACGCAATTGTGTCATTCTCAGCAGAGCGCACATACCCAAAAGAATACGCCGAAGCGATCGCCCAAATCAAAGAGCAACACCAGCAAGATTTAGAGCGCCTGGAGCAGGAATTGAGAATTGGGCTACAAGCAGAAGTATCGGCCAGAGCAGAAGAAC
>NZ_CAXTNP010000111.1:0-23684 GCF_964245575.1 uncultured Nostoc sp.
TACTCCCTACGCCCTACTCCCTTCTACCCAATTAACTAGTGTCCGAACACCGTAGCCGGTTGCCCCTGCGCCGTTGTAGCCATTTTCTTTATCTGTCCACACTGGGCCAGCAATGTCTAAGTGCGCCCAAGGTGTTTCTTTGACGAATTCCTTAAGGAAAAGGGCGGCTGTAATGGAACCACCTGGACGCGGGCCAGTATTTTTCATGTCCGCAATGCCAGACTTTAGCCCTTCAAAATATTTTTCTTCCATTGGCATCCGCCAAATCTTTTCCCCTGAAGTTTGGGCGGCTTTCTCTAGTTGGGAAGCGACAGCATCATCGGGTGTATACAAACCAGCAATATCCTCACCCAAGGCAATGACGTTAGCACCGGTTAGGGTGGCTAAATCCACGATCGCATCTAATCCCAATTTGTCGGCATACACCAAGGCATCTGCTAGGGTCAAACGTCCTTCAGCGTCGGTGTTGTTCACTTCGATTGTTTTGCCGTTTGATGCCGTGAGAATATCTCCAGGGTGCAGGGCGCGACCGCTAATCATGTTTTCAGCCACTGCCGAGATGAAGTGAACCTCAACATCTGGCTTAATTTGAGCAATTGCTTTTGCCGCGCCCAAGATAGCAGCTGCACCGCCCATATCAATTTTCATGGTTTCGATGCCGCTACCAGCACCTTTAATGTTGAGTCCGCCGGAATCGAAGGTTACACCTTTGCCAATAATTGCTAGTTTCTTTTTGGGTGTACCTTCTGGCTTGTAAGTCAGGTGAATGAATTTAGGTGGCAACTCGGAAGCTTGCGCTACTCCCAAAAAAGCACCCATACCCAACTTTTCACAGTCCTCTCTTTCCAGAATTTCTACTTGTAAACCGTAGTCCTTTGCGATCGCTTGAGCAGTTTCTGCCAAAGTAATTGGTGTTACTGCATTAGCTGGTGCTGCTACTAACTCCCGTGCCAAGTTTACCCCTGACACTATTTGATTGGCGCGGGTGATGGCTGCTTCTTGTCCACCGAATCCTAGTAAATCTACGGTTTCTATTTGAGAACCTTTATCTTCTGGTTCTGACTTAAAGCGAATATCTTGGTAAAGCGCCAATTCTACACCTTCTGCGATCGCTTGGGCGCTTGCGGTTGGATCGTTATTCCACAATGGGAAACTGAATCCCAGAATTTTGCTTTTTTGCTTTTTTGCCACTCTGGCTACAGCAGCAGCAGCGCGTCGCAAAGTATCGAGTTTTAGTGCATCTGGTTTCCCTAAGCCTACCAGAATCAATTTCCGCACTGAGCCACCAGGATTCACACGAGTGAAGATGGTACTGTTGGCTTTACCTTTAAATTCTTCTTCAGCAATTAGTTCTTGTAAGACCCCGGAAAACTTTTGATCTAAAGTTGCCAATTCTCCAGTTAACTCTACTGCATCTTCAAATAATCCAATTGCCAAACTATCGCCTGCCCACTCTAGCAAAGGCTTATCACTAGGTTGAATTTTCATTTTGTTTGGGATTTTGTGTAAATATTCCTTCTTGTACCAGTATTGCTCAAAATTCTTGTTTCATGGTGAGGGAAGTGGGAAGTGAGGGAGATAGGGGAGATCAGGGGTCAGTAGCTATAATCTTAGTGCTGAGAGTGTCAATCGATAATACTCTTGAAAATGCATGACATTTTAACCATAATAAATTAGTGGAATGGCAAGTTGAGTTTCATGATGATTTCGAGTCTGAGTTCGATGCTCTACCTCAAGAAGTAAAAAATGAGTTGCTTGCTACGGCTTAGGTTTTAGAAAAGTTTGGCCCACAAGCAAAGCGTCCTCATGTTGATACACTCAAAGGGTCAAAGTACGTAAACATGAAAGAGCTACGATTCTCAGCTTTTGGTGGTGTTTGGCGTGTGGCATTTGCTTTTGACCCATTGAGACAAGCCATTTTATTGGTTGCAGGTGACAAATCCGGCGTTAGCCAAAAAATTTTTTATAAACACTTAATTCAAAAGGCTGATGCACGCTGCAAAAGTCATCTTAAAAAACTAAAACAGGAAGATAAGACGAATGGGTAAAAGCCTAAGAGAAAAAATTAAAGAACAGCCAATAGAAAGCCAAATTAAAATTGAAAGCCGGACTCAGGAATTAATAGCTCAGGAATTAACTAGACAAAAAATTAGACTAGAAAAACAGCAATTTAAAGTTTGAGGTAAAAAGGGAAAAGCTTTTAAAAAAAGAGAGGTAGTTATATTTGGAAAGATTAATGAGATAACATTAATTTAGTAAAACATTATAAAAAGCTGCCAAACTCCAACGACTTGGCAGGATTTAAACTTATTAAAAATGTTTAGCTTCATTCAAAAGGTTGAATCACCTTTAAAGAGCTAGTTCCGTCTTTGATACTCGTGAAGGCTTATAACTCTATTCTTTTACCTCCTCTGGCCAATGCCCAATGCCCCAATTCCATTTGTATCAATATCAAATTTGCTAGCGATCGCTTCTATTATTTCTTGCTCAACTGGTGTAGTCTTATTGTCAAGCTGGGCAATTTTGTAACACTGAGCTAGCAACGGTATAGCAAAATCACGATTCAGCTGATTGAGCAGTACATCTAAAGGCTTGGGCGATTTGATATTTCGGGCAATGGCATCCAAGGAGTTAGGAGTCAGGTTTAGAATTTGTAACTCTGGCAAAATTTCTTCCCAAGTCTTCTCTGGATGACTAGCGAGGATCATGTGAACTAAAATTTGATCCATGACTGCTTCTTGAGCGATCGCAGTTTCTAAATACTTTTCACTCTCTGCTTTTAATGTTGCTAGTGTCTGTGGCGATGCAAGCGAAGTTGATTGATCTAGCTTCGCTTCGTAAAATCGACAAGCAGCATACCCCAATGAATAGATCATCGTCGCATTTGAACTAGCTCCAATTACCGCACCCGCCAAGGGTATATTTCGCAGCAAGCCTAATCCCGCAGCTTTTAAAAGACGCTCTCCACCCAAAGCCAAACCAAAAATTGCCAAAACTTCACCTTTACGCGCAGGATCTTTTAAATCCAACCCGTAGACAGATGCAATTTGATAAAGCATTTCTGATTGCAATTTTGTTGTTGCTGTTAAATCAATTGCCAACAATGCAACTGCAATTCCTGGCAAAATACTTGTTGCTAGTCCCACTGTGCCTGCTTGAGTTGCTTTTTCCACCATAATTCTGTGAGCAATCTGGCTGGGTGATTCATTGGGATACTTTTGCTTGAGCTTATTTACTGCAACTTCTGCTTTTTCCAAATCAATAGCGTTAGTAGAACCAATTAGCCAATTTAGATTTAATACTCCAGATAATTTTCTAATCAGCCAATTTTCGCTCAGGCTATTTACAACCTGGCCGCTACTTTGAGTTGTTTGCTCAATAAACTTATGTGTTTCTTTCGCTGTCGCTTCTCCCACCTCTACTGCTGTGTCTAAAACTGCTTTGCCAGTCTCAGCAACAGTTTTAATAAAAAACTCTACTATAGACGGTTCATTTTCTACTGAGGATTGAGCCTGGATTTGTACTTCTGAAGTTTCTTTGGGTGAATTAACTAATTTATTCACCTCTATTTCTTGGGATTTGTCTGTCATAGCTTGACACCATCTTGTAAAGCCTCTCTCTTTTAGTTGTAGCGAAATATGAGCGGCTCTAC
The DNA here is from genome assembly GCF_964245575.1 of uncultured Nostoc sp. Lineage (GTDB taxonomy): Bacteria > Cyanobacteriota > Cyanobacteriia > Cyanobacteriales > Nostocaceae > Nostoc. The sequence goes on from NZ_CAXTNP010000111.1 coordinate 3,653, forward strand.
ATCCCTCTATAAACGTAAATATCAGTTTCAGATTAACTATTTTCTTGTCTGAACAACTGTCTTAATCCATCAACAATAGGAACATATTGCTCAGGGGTAAGTGTTCCCAAATACGCCAAAACTCGATTTATATCTAATCCCCGCGTTTGATCTAGCAAGACAATGGAAGATACAGGCAAACCACCAGTACCAGCTGACAAACGCGTATATAAGCTGGGATTATTGAACGCCCAAGAACCACTCTAGGTAGTTAAAGGTGCAATCATTAGCATTGGATAGCAGACTTCTCCCCAAGGTATACCGACCACTACAGCAGGTCAAGTTCCTTGCTGTTCACGTTCTCTAGGAGTACTAGTAGGCAAAGTTACTATAATTACGTCGCCACATTCAAGCAAATCAGGTTGGAGCATTCTTGCCACCAACAACTTTTAGCCCAACTTGAGGGATATATTCTACTGGCTTGCGTTTTAGCTGTCCTTGGGAACCCCAATCATAAAAGTTTTCTGGAAGTAAATTTCCTTTGCTTTGATTAATTTCGTCATTTAATAATAGCTACAGCTGATGTTTTTCTTATAAAGGAAGATTGGCAATGGCATCTAGAAGTGATTCAAAAGGAATTTGCAGGGGTTTTGAGTTTGTTTAATTAATTTCTATTTGATGCGATGACGCCTGACTCTACCCTCTCACTTCTAGCCCCCTACCTATATCAGCATTACTTTCTAAAAAGTCATTAGCCTTAAGAATTTCATAGAGATTAATACCTTCCTCTAACAAGCAAGCATGTCCGCAATTGGGCAATACCACAATTTTGGTATTTGGTAAGATATTCCCTATCCGCTTCACTTCAGTTACAGAAGGTAAAAGGCGATCGCTAGCACCGGCAATCAACAAAACTGGTTGAGTTAAGCGACTTAACTGCTCGTCATCAATATGAAACTCTCGCAGTAAAGACAACCGCCAATGAACGGTTTCTAGCGGCACAGAACGCATAGTTTTCAGCAGCTCATGGCGATCGCTCCGAGAAATGCGTGGCAAAGATGCTAGAAACGGCAACAACCCCAGTGCCCCAACATCATACAACTCTGATGGCACCAAGTAAGTAAGTTGAGATGCCCAATTCAACCAAGGGCGAAGATGAAAGGACGAAGCTGGGTTAATTAAGATAATTCGCCTAAATAAATGGGGTGATTGGATCGCTACTTTCATTGCCAAGCAACCACCAAAGGACTCACCACACAAGTAAACTGGCCTCTGAGAGCTTTTTTCTAATTCGGCGTCGATCAAGTCCAATACACTCTTAGCTAGCACATCCCAAGTGTTAAGGTCTTTGCGTGGGATCGCCAAACAACGGACATCAAAGCCAGCTTCTAATCCTGCGGTTTGCGATCGCAATAGTTGACCAGTTCCATCCATTCCTGGCAAATATACCAACAACGGATACTCTGGCTTTACTCGTTTAGGAGTCAGGAAACAAGGGTTTAGCTCAACTTCTGGGATAGTCATTGGTCATTAGTCATTAGTCATTGGTCATTAGTCAATGGTATAAAACTTTTGGATTGCTAATTGTTGCTTTTACGAGCTTTGGTACTTTTGAGCAAAAACAAAAAAGGTTTCGGAACAAGCTACTAAAAGTCGTGGAGACAATCCAAAATTCAAAATCGAATGGCTCTAATAGCAACCTTGACGCAGTAAATTGCTAATTTCGCCCTGACAGTGTTCTGTCAGTTCAGCCACAACAGTTCTGGCTTGCTTGCCGTGATATTTTTTCTTGTATTGGGGTGTAATCCAATAAGGGCGACCGATTAATACTGCAACCCGACGATAAAGTACCAGAGGATGCCAACCAGCTTGGTTAAATAAAGGTTCTGAAGGGTCAAATAGACTCAAAAGCCTTAAGGGGAACCCATTCGTGTTTACCTCTTCTAAGGAGGCGATCGCGATCGGCAAAATTGCTAAATCCTGCACATCAGCCCGTAATGCTAAATGGGCAAATCCGCGCTGAAATTCACCCATTTGGTTTGGCTGAGTAAATTTCACCATTGGTGCAGTGCCTTCTGGAAAGACTCCCACCATCTGCCTGGACTGCAACAGCATCTGTGATTGCGAAAAAAAGCTTTGCTGGCGGTTTTGAGTTTCCTCCAAAGGAAAACACCCGAATTGTCCGATGACAATCTCCCGCATTACTGGCACTTGTCCCATGTAGTGATGGCAAGCAAAGCGGATCGGACTCGATAACGCCGCCATTAAAATCAGTGCATCCATAAAGCTGCGGTGATTGCTGACTACCAAAACGCTGGCATCCTGGGGAATGCGATCCTCGTAATAACGAAACATTTGGGTTGAAAGCGCCGCCACTAAAGCGCGAGAAATCTCCAGGGGGCTATTTCGACTCATATTTAATCAATATATTTTTCCGGTAAATATGGCAGTTTATCTAAATTAATTTTTACATTTCTTTACTACTGCCATGACCGTCTTAAGATAGAAATATCTAATCCACAAAACCAGATAGATTTTCCGGATTCTGGATTATGTATTTTTGATCACAATAATTTCTAATATAAAGTATTCAAAAATTTTATGTTTAATTTTGCTCTTGTAAGCAAAAATGAGTTGAATTGATGCATATTACAAAACAATTTTCGCTCTGAAAAATTTGCTACTATTAAGGTATTATTGAAATAAATATAAATAATATTGTATAATTGCTTGGTTTTTCCGATAAAAATAAAACGTTTTATAAGTTAATTTTAATTTTGCATGAATCTAGTGAATAAAAAAGAATTGACATTTGCACTAACAACACCGCTATATTATGTAAACGATGTGCCCCATATAGGCAGTGCTTATACGACGATCGCAGCAGATGTAGTAGCGCGATTTCACAGGCTGCTGGGGCATCAGGTATTACTAATTACAGGTACAGATGAACACGGGCAAAAAATTCAGCGATCAGCAGAAAATTTAGGCAAAGCACCACAAGAGTTTTGCGATGAAATTGTCCCTAGCTTCGTTAATTTGTGGCAGTTACTAGACATTCAATACGATCGCTTTAGTCGGACTACTGCACCTCGTCATGAAGCGATCGTTAAAGAATTTTTTGAGCGAGTTTGGGAATCTGGTGATATCTACCAGGGACAACAACAAGGCTGGTACTGCGTATCCTGCGAAGAATTCAAAGAAGAACGGGATCTGCTAGAAGGACACCGTTGCCCGATTCATACTAACAAAGAAGTCGAGTGGCGAGACGAACAAAACTATTTTTTCCGCTTATCCAAATATCAAACTAAGCTGACAGAATTTTATCAATCTAGACCAGATTTTATTCAACCAGAAAGTCGGCGGAATGAAGTCCTCAGCTTTGTAAATCAAGGGCTGCAAGACTTTTCAATTTCGCGGGTAAATCTAGATTGGGGCTTTCCTGTACCAGTTGATCCCAAGCACACCCTTTATGTGTGGTTTGACGCGCTGTTAGGTTATGTCACAGCATTACTAGAACCAGATGCAGAACCAACTTTAGCAAATGCCTTAGAAACATGGTGGCCGATTAACTTGCACCTAATTGGTAAGGATATTCTGCGCTTCCACGCAGTTTACTGGCCAGCAATGCTGTTGTCAGCTGGCTTACCCTTGCCAGGGCAAGTATTTGGGCATGGTTTTTTGACCAAAGATGGTCAAAAGATGGGCAAAAGTCTGGGTAATACCCTTGATCCTGTCGCGTTAGTTCAACGCTATGGTAGTGATGCCGTTCGTTATTACTTCCTTAAGGAAATCGAATTTGGCAAAGATGGAGATTTTAATGAAGTAAGGTTCATTAATGTTCTGAATGCAGATTTGGCAAATGATTTAGGTAATTTGCTCAATCGCACCTTGAGCATGGTGAAGAAATACTGCGCCCAGAATAATGTCCCATCAATCGGTAATGAAGGAATTCCTGACGAAAATCCTTTGAAAGCAATTGGTTTACGTCTAGGGGAGCATGTAAAACAAGCATACCAGGAGCTAGCTTTCAGTGAAGCCTGCGAGACCATCCTTTCACTGGCGCAAGCCAGTAATAAGTTTATTGATGAACAAGCTCCTTGGTCATTATATAAACAGGGACAGCAGGAGTCGCTAGAAAAAGTTCTGTACGCAGTTCTAGAATCAGTTAGACTAGCAGCTTATCTGCTTTCACCAATTATTCCGAACATTAGTAGCGATATTTATCAGCAGCTAGGCTTTGGAATAAACTTTAACGATCAAATACAAAGTTCACTTACCGCTCCTTTTGCCACCCATGCAACATGGGGGATACTATCTAGTAAACAACAGTTGGGTACACCCCAACCGATTTTTCAGCGAATAGAACTCCCGAAAAACGATTAATCCTTATCAAACTCTGATTTTGTTCAATTTCTTATTTTCTCAAAAAATTTATCGGGGCTGAACTTAAATTAGTCCCGGAACATTATCATAAGCCGCTGTGACTAGCATCTAAAAGTTGGTAATTTGTATCAAAAATAACAGGGATAATAATTGAGGTATCACAATGATGTTGAATAATTTTGAAACCGATTCAATATTTACGCCAGAACAAGTTTTGGAGAATCGGGGTCGGGTCGCTATATTTATTGATGGCTCAAATCTATTTTATGCTGCACTGCAACTAGGGATTGAAATCGATTACACGAAGCTGCTGTGTCGATTAACTGGAGGTTCTAGACTACTACGATCTTTTTTCTACACTGGTGTAGACCGGACAAACGAGAAGCAACAGGGGTTTCTGCTGTGGATGCGTCGCAATGGCTATCGAGTCATTGCTAAGGATCTAGTCCAGCTACCAGATGGCTCTAAAAAAGCTAACCTGGATGTAGAAATAGCAGTAGACATGATGGCGCTAGTTGATTCTTATGATACCGCAGTTTTAGTTAGCGGTGATGGGGATTTAGCTTATGCAGTAAATTCAGTCAGCTATCGCGGCGTGCGGGTAGAAGTGGTGAGCTTGCGTTCGATGACCAGCGACAGCTTAATTAATGTAAGCGATCGCTACATTGATTTAGAAGCCATCAAAGAAGATATTCAAAAAACCCCTCGCCAAAGCTATCCATATCGACCGTTATCTGGTATCGGTTTTTTGGAAGACCCCAGAACTAGTGATGGACACCTAGAAATCCAAGAATAATGGCGTATCAATTTCATCAAAGGGGGAGACAGGGGGAGGGAAAAATTCAAAATTACTCCCCCACTCCTCCCTTCCTTCTTTTGCCTTTAATTTTTTTCTTGATATTTGGTTTAGTAAGCTGTGGGGGTAAATCTCCTACAGCTTCTCAGCAAAATACTGCGGCTTCATCTAATCAAGATAGCAATTTGACTTTCTTTGATGTCACCTTAGAACAAGCAGATGAAGTAGGACGACCGATTTGGAAAGTCAGGGCTAAAACCGCAAAATACACCAAAGAAAAACAAATTGGTCAAGCTGAAAGTCCTTATGGTGAACTATATCAAGATGGCAAAGTAGTTTACCAAATCAAAGCAGATGTCGCAGATATTGAACAAGATGGGAAGCAGTTATTTCTTAAAGGTAAGATATTTGCCACAGATCCTAGTAATGGAATTGTATTGCAAGGTAATGAATTAGAATGGCGTCCCAAAGAAGATTTGTTGATTGTCCGCAAGCAGATTAACGGTAGTCATAAACAACTACAAGCTGTGGCGCAGGAAGCACGAGTTAAAACCCGCGAACAACGCATGGAATTTTCTGGAGGGGTAGTAGCAAATTCCACTGATCCCCAGTTACAAGTAAGAACCGAGCATTTAATCTGGAATATTAAAGAAGAAAAACTGATTGGCGATCGCCCTTTACAAATTGACCGCTACAAAGATAATAAAATTAGCGATCGCGGCAAGGGAAATTCTGCCGAAGTCAACTTAAAAACGAAAATTGCCACTATTCAACAAAATGCTCAATTAGAGTTACTAGACCCACCAGTGCAAATAGTTAGTAACTCTATGACCTGGAACATGAACGCAGAAACTGTCACTACAAATTCCCCTGTGCGGATGTTCCAGCGTGCCGAAAATCTTACCGTTACTGCCAATCAAGGTGAAATGAAAATACCGCAAAAAACGGTTTATTTAACAGGTAACGTCAACGCCATTGGTCAGCGTCGCCAGTCTTTGAAATCTAATACATTAACTTGGTATTTAGACAATAAGTTAGTTGAAGCTCAGGGAAATATAGTTTATCGACAAGTTGACCCACGGTTAAATTTTACAGGTGAAACAGCCGTCGGTAATCTGCAAACAGAAAATATTGTTGTCAAAGGCGGCACTTCTAGCGGTAGGGTAGTAACAGAAATTATTCCCCAAGAAAGAGCCAATCGTCAGTAGTACAGTTAGGGGGAATAGGAAATGATAAAGATGAGGAGCATGAAGGAGTCATTGAACTGCGTTAATTAGTCGAATGGCACTAAGTTAAGCCAGAAAGCCTATATAATGCAGTTTTTTAGCTCTCCCTCATCCCTTGATCTCTCCTCACTCCCCACTTTCACTGAGAGATTTTGGGTTGGTGGAGTACTAGGCTAGGATCTAAGTACTACAAGTCTTTTGATAACCCATGAATGGATCAAACCGATTGGGCAAGGAATCCTTGCCAATATCCCAACAAGCAGAACATTCCCACCATCAGGATACAAACCACGAGCATACAGATCATACTCATGGGGCTAGAGAGTCGGCTCATCCTCACGTCCATAGCGAAGAGTCATTACGGCGAATTGCCAATCGATTATCGCGCATAGAAGGACATGTTCGTGGTATTAAAACAATGGTGCAGCAAAATAGTCCTTGTCCTGATGTTCTACTGCAAATTGCCGCAGTGCGAGGCGCATTAGATCGGGTAGCGCGAATTGTTTTAGATGAACATTTAACTGAGTGTATTGCTAGAGCTGCACAAGAGGGTAATATTGACGTTGAAATTAAACAGTTGAAAGCTGCTTTAGATCGATTTTTACCTTAATAATTAGAAAAATAATGTAAAATACATTCGCCAAATTGGTGATGCACTAACAGCGATGCATCAAAATTCAATAGTGCATTGTGATATTTATGCAACATGATGTTGCGAATTGGTAGACAACCTATTTTAATAGACTTTTCCCAATACGCTTGGGTTAAGCATTTTCTCATTCTCTCTGTGTCCTCTGCGGTAGCCTGCGGCAAGCCCTGCGGGTGACGGACGCTCCTAACGTCACTCTAAGCGTTGGCGCAGCCTCTCGTAGAGAAGCTATGCCGAAGGCGTTGCCTCTTGTAGAGAAGGCCCTAGCCTCTCCCTTTGGGGAAGACCGCGCTGTTTCACCGCTTTACGCTCTACGTTAAAAAAATCGACTTTGACAAAAAGTTTTAACCTTAACCCAAGCGTATTGAGACTTTTCCTCCTTTTCCCTCGTTCCTTGCTTCTAGGAGGTAACGAGAAAATAAAATTATTCTATAAGATAATTTTATGTACAGCAACGATGGTTTTTAGCTAGACTATGAGCATAGAAAATTATCAGTTTTACTATTGTTTAATTGGCAAAGCAGATAAACCACCGATTCTTTTTTTGCATGGCTTCATGGGTAATATAGATGAATTTAATGAAGCCATAAAATTACTATCTGACGAATTTTATTATTTAATAGTTGACCTTCCTGGACACGGCAAAACTCAAGTTTTGGGTGGGGACGACTACTATACAATGGCAAACACTGCTCATGCTTTAATCAACTTGTTAGATGAGTTAAAAATTCCTAAATGCTTTTTAGTTGGTTATTCAATGGGTGGCAGATTAGCTTTATACCTCACCCTGCATTTTCCAGAACGTTTTCATAAAGTTGTTCTAGAGTCAGCTTCCCCAGGTTTGTTAACAGAAGCAGAACGATTAGAACGCATTAAAATTGATACGCAAATAGGCAGAAAATTGACAAGAACCATTGAAAAAAGCGATTTTTACGTTTTCCTGTCAAATTGGTACAATCAGCCGATTTTTGGATATATAAAAAATCATCCAAAATACGAATGCATGATAGAAAGTCGGTTGCAGAATAATCCACATGAATTAGATAAATCATTGCGCTTCATGGGAACTGGATACCAACCTTCTTTGTGGGAAAAGCTACAAGTGAATAAAATTCCTCTGCTTTTACTAGTGGGTGAATATGATAAAAAATTTATCTCTATTAATACAGAAATGGCTAAATTTGAATTTGCAGAACTAAAAATAATTAGTAATGCTGGACATAATATTCACTTTGAAAATACCTTAGCATTTGTGGAAAATATAAAATATTTTTTGTATGCAGCAAGTTAAAAATTAGGATAACCTCATTGCTTCTTTGGCAACTTTTTTACTACCTTAATAGAATGAGTTGGGGATGGTGTTAAATTCGGAACTGTTGGTTGATTAACTGCGGTCAATTCCTCTTGCAACATTTTCTGATAAACCTTAGGCAAAGAGCTACTAACAGAATTATTTTCTATACCATATCCTAGACTTGTCCAAGTGGGAGAGAGTCGCCGCAAAACATCATTTAACTTTCCCTGACGTAGCAGTTGAGAAATATCAGTTCCCCAAACTTTAGAATCATTTAACCAACGGTAAACTACTATATCTTGATATTCTGCTTCAAAACTATAAGCAGTCCAAAACATCATCTGCATCGGTTTTGGATGATAACGGGGAGCTAAACGATACCAAGTAATGTTGATAATTTGATATCTGCCAGCAGCAGTAGAACAATTACCTGTGTTGGGCCCTGTGACAATTGTGACGCATATCTCAGGATGTCGGCTAAGGTCGTTGACTTGCTGTCCACCATATAACAGCGAATAGGGACGATTACCACTTGCCTCACTCGCCGAGATGGTTCGCATTAAAGCGCGGATATAGGGGTCGCCCTGTTTCATCACCAAAGGCGGCTGTTTAACTGCAAAGATGGGATCAGAAGGCGATCGCAAGTCTCCAATATACCATTGCAACAAATATACAAAGCCGAGAAGCGCGGCTATTGGCCCAATAAGTTTTTCAACACCTTTGAATTCAAAGCCTTTCAGAGTCTGACTCCTTTAAATTCGCTCTCTTTGCTAACAAAAATCATCGACGAACTTATTACAGTAAAGTTCACACCTGATTGTTAGTTATCATTCCCCATTTGCTCATTTTTTTAGGAATTAGGAAAAAAGGGCATAAATAAGTATAGCAAGCGAGATACTCCCAACAATGCCGACTCAGTATAAGAGGGTGTTTGGAAAGTCAAAAAAAGCTCAAGTAACAATATTCTGTCAGTAGATAAAAATGCGACAGATTTTAGAGGTTGTACATCATCCCACTCAAACAAAGGCTTTGTCCTTTTGCCCAGACGTTGGGTTGTGGAGCGTAGTAGTGGGAGGGTTTAATTGGTGCTGTCGATTGAGCAAAGACTACAAGGTTTTACCACAGATCTATAAAACATTTGTGCAAGTTGCAATGATTTGGTTAATCTCAGAAGGCTCGCTTAATTAATTTGTTTAATACTTTCCAAATATCCTCTTATGTCTTTCAGCAGGGCAAACGCATCTAAATTACTCTTGATCACGACGAAGGTTAAGAACCAACGAAAAAATCTTTCCTTTCGCGTTTGATTATTTTTTAAGCCCCAAAGTGATGCCTGCGGTTCTTGCTAGCTAACGCCTAAAGTTTTCGCAATAAGCAAGAGTTAATGATATTATTTTAAGATATATTGAGAATAGATTTTGCTTATAGACATGATGCGGCCGCCCTGAGTCTTTCAGGCATTGATGCTGTAACAGGTCAAAAGCAGCAAAAAAAATGACCGTGAAATTAAAGGCATAGCTCAATACAGTTCAGTTAGCACCAAAAGCCTTGTGATTTATGGATTTGTCGAAAACAAGCGTGCCATTCTCCCTTGGTCTTAGCCTCTCCCAAAAGGAGAAGGGGAGCCACTGCGTTGCGGTGCGTCCAGCGCTCTTTGGCGGGTTTCCCACCGTAGGCGACTGGCGAACCCGCAGGGGGGTTCCAAGAGTTGTAGCAAGTGGCGTGAGACGCGCAAGGGACAAGCCGGGAAACCCTAGTCGAGCAGTGGCTCCCCAACCTACGCTAGTTTTGGTTTTTGGCTTTAACCCAAGCGTATTGTTCTATAAATCCCAAAATAACGATCGCATTTTTTGTTGTCGTGAAAAATGGGGTGCGTTCACGTAAATGTAAAGCGATCGCTTGTCTGTGAACGAGAAAGCGATCGCTTTAGAAAGTGGAATCAAGGGCGGTCAATTTAGATGAGGTAAGCTACTTGACAAAGTGCGACACCGAATAGCCCGCACTTCTGTGCGAGATGCTGCGCGTAGCAAGATCCACGAAGTGGTACGACAAGCCCAGTGACCATCGTAGACATCGCTTTTCCATGAAGATGTGAGCCGATCATTTTGGGGAATAGAATCCTGTCTGTGGAATATCAGCACTGTTGAAATAGCTCCTTAAAGCTTTTTGAGGCTGCTTCAGGTTTGGCAACAATCTCGACAATTTTATTGCGTGCGGCTGCTTCAAACAGCGCCTCAACAGCAACTTGGGCTACTTTTTGTCTGGGTATACTACCGTCGAACAGTGTATCAGCACTCTGCATCATGATCGCGTCGGAGTTATCTTCATTCTTCAACCCACCAGGCCGCACAATCGTATAGGTAAGACCACTTTTCTGGATATACTCTTCAGCTTGCTTTTTCCACACTAAAATCAGCCAAAACAAGTTCAGTGGATGGAATAACTGCGAAGTACACAAAGAAGAAACAAAGACGAAATGCTCAATTCCCTTTGCCTTGGCAGCATTTACTAAATTTTTAGTCCCTTCAAAATCCACCTTATAGGGGCCAGTGGGGTCAAAACTAGGTTTTGCCCCAGTAGCAACCAACAGAACTGTGCTATCTCCCAACGCAGCAGTTATGCTTTCTGGTTGTAATACGTCGCCTACCACTAATTCGGCTTCAGGAGAGAGAATACCCCTAGCTTTCTCTATATCCCGCACTAAAGCCCGGACGGGAATATTCCGCGCTATCAACTCTTGCACAATCCGGCGACCTGTTTCACCTGTTGCCCCTGCTACAAATGCTTTCATGAGAAATGCTATCCTGGGAAACTATTGTGTGCTTGTTCAGTTCTTTATTTTAGTAATTCTATGCAGTTGATGGCAGATTAATGAGGTTTCGGTCAAAATGGGATCTTAGTGCGAAATCACCCAGGAATGTGGGGAATCATTAATATAGACGAACGCCAAAGTATACAGTAATGCATTTATGCTCTCAACAAACGGCGAATATAAATCCTGGGAAATAACAGAAGCAGTTTTACCTGTAGCTTCCAGCCAACAAGAAGCCGAGGACACATTAACAGAAGCAAATGTAGCGACGGTCACAAAATTTTATGGTCGTTATCAAGATTTTATGGAAATGCCTGCTCCAGTAGAGAAAGTTGCTGAGTATCTTAATACTCACGCCTCATGGTTTTCGCGTTGCGCTCAACCCATGAAGGTGCATTCACTTGGAGAAAATGGCTACGCTTTAGTAATTGGTCGTTTTGGTGCTTTTGGTTATGATGTAGAACCTAAAATTGGTTTGGAATTGTTGCCTCCAGAGGAGGGTATTTACCGCATCCGTACAATCCCTATTCCTGACTACCAACCGCCTGGTTATGATGTAGACTATCGGGCATCTCTACAGTTAATAGAAACCGATGCTTCCAGTAGCATTGGTGAAGTTACCAGAGTTGAATGGGAATTGGATTTAATAGTTGATTTGCACTTTCCCAGGTTTATTCAGCGATTACCCAAGTCTATAATTCAATCTACAGGCGATCGCTTACTTAACCAAATCGTCCGCCAAGTCTCCCGCCGCTTAACTCGCAAAGTTCAGGAAGATTTTCATAAATCTTTGGAAATACCCTTTGGTGCTAACTCCAAGCAAAAGCGGTGAGTCAACAGTAATTTGTCAGTTGTCATTAGTTTATGACAACTGACAAATGACAAAGGACAAAGCACTACTTAACTATGCTTGAGTCAGAATTCTTTGGACAATTTGCACGCCAGTAACAGCCTGCCAAGCAAAAAGCCCCAAAAGGATAAAATTTAACAAAATGTGAGTTGCACGTGCCCAATTTGCCCCTTTCTGCATATAAGGAGACAAAGCAGCAGAAAATGCAATCAAACTCATCATACCCAGCCCTGCTAGTAGGTGAGACCCGAAAAATAACTTACCATTATTGATGTAAGTGACAAGCATAGCAGCGATCGCACCTGCCACCATCAAAGCTAAGAGTATAGACCCCATTTGGTAGTGTCTGACGTTATATCTACCTTTAATCAGTTCTTTCTTTTCTTCCCCCTGAGCATTTCTGGTACGCTGTACTTGCAGCCCCAAATAGGCAGCATAAATTGAGAGTGCTAATAGCGCCCACATGAGCACCGGATGAATGAAGTTCAGCCAATATTTTACCGACGCAGAAAGTTCCAGACTCATCGTGTTCTCGCCCAATTATTAAATCTTCATAAAAATTAGCATAATTCTATTTTCTGTGCTTAAAGTTGCACAAACTAAAAGAGGCTAAGAAAGAGTAGAGTGAAGCCTCCCTCGCTTTAATTTTCAATTTTCATCAAGCTAATAGCCAGAATGTTTACCAAGACTGCTTTTATTAAATTTTAATTTAGAATCAGTGAATTTTGAATTGTATAACCCTCTTGCCAAAGTGGATAAACAATCTCAGACTAAATTTTGAGGGTAGACGAACAAAACCCCTTGTGTGGGATCTCATCCATGACTGAAAACAACGATACTTTGCTGCTAAAAGCAGCTAAAAGCGGGGATATTAAGCATCTGTGTGCGCTACTGGCTGCTGGTGCCTTGGTGGACGCGTGCGATCGCCAAGGCACGACGGCGTTAATGTTTGCTGCCAATTTAGGCTACACCGAAATTGTGCGATCGCTGCTAGATGCTGGGGCAAATATCAACTTGCCCAGAAAACTCTATGGTTTGACGGCTTTGATGTTGGCGGCTAGTGCTAAAGAGCTTGACATTTTGCAGCTTTTACTATCCAAAAGTGCTGATGTCAATGCCACTAATGAAGATGGCAGCACAGCTTTAATGGCAGCTGTAGTTAAAGGTCATGTCGATGTAGTGCGAGTCTTATTGGCTGCTGGTGCAAAGGTGAATATCGCAGATAAAGATGATGATACTGCGTTGAAACTCGCCGTTAAGCAGGGACAAATACAAGTTTTACAAGCAATTCTCCAAACTGGTGTCGATGTCAATATCCGAGATGAGGAGGGTGAGACACTCTTAACATTAGCAGCAGATTTAGGACATTTGGAGGTTGTGGAAGTACTGCTGGCGGGGGGGGCTGATGTGAATCTGAAAAACGCTGATGGTGCAACTGCCCTATCGGCAGCAGTAGCGGCTGGACACAGTGCGATCGCAGCAGCTTTACTAAATCGAGGTGCTGAAATTAATCTCCAAGACCAAGATGGTGAAACAGCCCTACACCTTGCCGTTGTGGAAGGCTACATTGATGTCGTGCAAGTGTTGCTTAACAGGGGTGCAGATGTCCAAATTAGGAACCACCTGGGTGATACGCCACTGCTTGTAGCAGCATTGCAGGGACACAGCCATATCGTCGAAGCATTGCTGCATTCCGGGGCAGATATTACTGAGAAAAACCTCGGTGAAGTAGCTTTGACGCTGGCTGCATCACAGGGACATACCCAAACAGTGAAAGTGCTGCTAGACTATGGTGCTGATGTCAACACTCCGGGCGATGATGGCAAAACTGCTTTGATCAAGGCAACCGAACGCAAGCACACAGAGATAATACATTTGTTGCTGGCAAAGGGGGCAGATGTGAATTTTCAAGACTCAGCGAAGGCAACAGGATTGATGTGGGCTGCCTCAGCAGGTTACGGCGAAATTGTGCAGTTATTACTGCAAGCTGGGGCAGATGTGAATTTGAAAAACCGAGGTGGTTATACTGCTTTAATGATTGCAGAATTTAATGGTTATAAGAATGTGGTGCGGAGTCTGCAAAAAGCTGGAGCGCAAGAATAGCTAATAGCCATCTAAAATCTTTTGTTTCTTGATTTGCCATGATGATAAAAGAGACGATAACAATTCTTCTAATTTATTAATTGCAAGCTCCTCTATTAGTTGAGGCTCAAGAAACAGCTAATTTACCAATCGTTGTCAGTAGTGTCGATAACAGTCCCGTCCTCCAAAGTCAACTCTATAGGCATACCAGTAAAATCGACGGTCTTGACATTTTTGGCTCCAGTCAGATCGGGACTAAATGCATCGCCAACTCTGATTACAGCACGAAACAAGTTAGCCCCTCTCATATTAGTACCATCCAACTCGGCCCACTCCAGCAAGGCTTCGGTCAAATTAGCCCCACTCAAGTCGGTATTGGTGAGATTGCTTTTACTCAAATCAGCACGGGTCAAGTTGGCATTACTCAAGTTGGCTCCAGCCAAATTAACCCCTCTCAAGTCAGCCTCAGTCAAATCGGCACCACTAAAGTTAATACCACTCAAATCGGAAGTGATTCCCTGGCGGTAGGGTTCGGCATAAGCATCAACGTCAAAGCGGCGGTGGACTCCACTAAGATTAGCTCCTTTGAGATCGACCCGGCTAAAATTTCTTTCCCCAGCAGCGTAACGTCTCAGCAATTCTTTACCATTCACAATTCGCCTTTTGCATCAATTAATACATATAAAGATAACTCACTTAACCTCTTCGGCCCCACCTTCAGGGGTATAACTGCTTCTTAGTCTAAACTCCAGACATTACATGAGTACTACAAAAGTTTTTCGGCGCTTAAACCCTTATTTTTTAGTTAAGTGGTTGCTTAACTCACTTTTCAAATTGCCAAGTAACCACTCAATAAAATTTTTACACGATAAGCTTTTTAAGCTTAACTCGGTTTTCTGTTCCAATGATTCTCATGCTCTAGAAACAAAGAAAGCAAAACTCCGTCGTAGCTGTTGTGAACTTGCTACGGCGGAGAAAGGAAAAATTAAAACGCTAAGAAAGAGCAGGCCAAATGCTTGCGTCACAAGGATAGAAAGAAAGCAAAAATGAAGAAGTAAATTTACCTTTTACTTTTTCCCTTGTACATTTTACCTAGTCTCCCCCTCGGCGTTTCCTACTGTGCTAGATGTGCAAAATATATAGTTTTTACTTGAACATAAAAGTATTCTAACGATCATTTTTTATGTATTATCTTAAAGGCTAAATACAACCAATTCACCAAAAAAGGTTGATGTGCGACCATTTAGGCGATCGCTACGGAAATTCAAAGAAAAAATAAATAAAAAATTAAATATAGTAGAATCCCTGTGGTGAATCACCAGTCATCATCGGTTTAATTATGACTTGACAAAGCAAAAATGGCTAATAACTATAAAATTTGCAGAACAACTAGTGTCATATCATCAGTGTTTTGCTTATCAGCACCAATGAATTGCTCAACTTGGTCAAATAGGTAATCCACAATCTCCTCTGGCCCATTGCAGTACTTGCAAGCCGTATTGAAGCCAGCGACAAAGTTATCTTCATCGAAGCGATCGCCATCAGCAGCTGGGGCATCGGTCAAGCCATCTGTATAGTAAATAATTGTATCCCCAGGCTCTAACTGTGCCTGGGCATCTTCATATTGGCTGTTAGCATCCAAACCGATTAGCATTCCTAGAGTATCTAAACGGCTAACAGTTTTCGTGGCTGCGTGCCACCACAAGGGAGGATTGTGTGCCGCATTGCTATAAGATAAAATTCGGCTGTGGGGATTATATTCTGAATAAAATAGCGTTACAAAGCGGTGGGAATTTTCCAAATCCGCATACATAACTCTATTTAAGTTTTGTAGAATTCCGGCAGGGGAATTACCATGTAGCACTTCTCCCCGTAACATTCCCCGCATCATCGTCATAATCAGCCCAGCCGGAACACCTTTGCCCATGACATCTCCAATAACCAAACCCCAGCGACTAGTTTCCGTACTGCCTTTGGTCTTGGGCTGAATCTTATTATGATTGGTAGCAATAAAGTCATAGTAGTCCCCGCCGACGCGATTGGCAGGTTTACAACGTGCCGCCAGGACTGCACCAGGAATTATGGGACATTGACGTGGCAAAAGTCGCCGTTGAATTTCTGCGCCAATTTCTAGTTCTTGGTCTAGGCGTTCTTTTTTTCTTAGTTCTACAGCTAGTTCATCGTTTTCGATCGCTACTGCTGTTTGGTCTGCTACTAACCTAACTAACTTTTGCCTGGTTTCTGTCCAACTATATTCTGGATCGCGGCTCAAGACATAGAGCCATCCTCGTTCTGTATGCTTCACCAGAATCGCCGTACCAAAGATTTGCACATCTGGTCCCAGATGGCGATGCATCTGGTCATCCAAAATCCCCGTGGCATTAGCTAGAGGGGCAGCATTGGGTAGAAGCGTGATTTGACTGCTGGCTATTTCTAGCGCTTTGCGGATATTTTTTCGCTGGCGACTATCTTGCCAATGTAACTGCTCTAATCTTACTTGACCATTAGGTTTGTAGAGAAACAGGGCGCTGCCGTCTGCATCTGTCACTCTTGTTGCCATCAGTGGTATCAGTTCCAAAAACTGATTCAAATTATTGAAACTTCTCAGGGCAAATCCTAAAGAACTTAGCAAATCTTGAATTTTGTTCTGTTCCCGGTGCAACCTTGCCACGAGTTCTTTGAGTGCTACGACTGGTGTGACATCTGTCGCGGCACTACTATTGTTGTCAATGGGTTGAGAGGGCAGTTGAGACACAGGCACAGGTACTATTGCACTTTATATTGGCAGATTTTAGATTACTTATAAATCTTTTGGCTTTGGCATTGCTAAACCATATTTAGACAAGACTTGTCACTTTAGCAAGAGTATAAAGACGTAACAGGCAACTTTTATCAGTATTTTATTTGCTTATTGTATTTCTGATGGAATATTTGTAATTTCAAATCATGTATTTTTAGTCAAAAACCAACCCGTAAAAATTACTATAGCAATCCGATTTGATTTCTGAACTTCTTTGCGTAGGCAGGGAGTGAGGAAGTAGGGAGTAGGGAATCAGCCGTTTCGAGTTGTACGGAGTTTTTTTTTAAATCAAATAGGAGTCCTATAGTTTCAGTGATAGTTAAGAAAGCTTTTCATTTTTTCATAACTTAATTACCAAAGCATATCTCTAAAGTCATAAAAATACTTTATTAAAAAAATAACTCATAACGTTTCCAGAGTAACTGTTTTGGCAGAGGCAACTAGGAGACTGGAAGTTTTTTGAGTAAAAACCTCGATTTACTACAAAAAATATTTGTAGATACTTTCGCAAGTAGGAGCTGAGAATACACCTGGGAGTGTTGAATCAGCTTACTTACATCAATTCGCTTTTTGAGTCCACAGTGGACGATTTTCCGAAGTTATGATCGTCGGAAACCGTCTTTTTCCTGATGTCGGCGCTGGGCAAACAGATGATGCTCGTACTCCTACTTTTAAGTAAGTTAGGTGCAGTGTGCAGCTCTGCCAACTCGCTAACGCAGTTTTTTCTCCTGTCGGAGACGCTCTTGCTAGCTTACTTCGATCAAGAGTACAAGTCGCTATAGCCAACACCAGTCACCTACAAAGACAAACCCTCCCACAGTGCTGGACTTATCTGTGCTGGCTCCCCAACGCACTGTTGACCGCTCAGAATGCTGTCCATCTTGCAATAGTTGTATTTGTATGGGTGAGCGTCTCGCTTGCCCTTTAAATTGCTGCAAGATGGAAGCTTCGGGGGTTTTGTGTGTTGCAACTAAATGCCCATTCAGAGCGTTAAAAAAAGGCATTAGCTTGAGATTTTAGCAAAAGTTATGCATTTATTGTGACAAACTCATGATTTATGGACTTGATCTGTTTCTAATGAGTTCAAGTGATAATACCAGATCCGTCATCCTTAAATTTATCAGTTGTCAAGAAAAATATTTAAGCAAGAGGCAGTTCCTTGAAGGGGGCTAAAAGCTTGGGTAAATCACCCTAACATCGAGCCGTGAAATGAAGGGGAGAACATCTTCTTACGTTCCCCACTTCTAATAAGTGGTTCTCGAATTGATTGGGTGGTTACTGAGCGTAGCCGAAGTGTCGAATCCCAATTCTTTTCCTTCTCCCAAACTTTGAGCTAAGAGCTCCCTTGCCTCTTCCTCAACTCAAAATTTTTCAATTAGCCACTCAAGAGAGCCTCGACAAACTCATAGCTAGAAAAGGGGCGCAGGTCTTCAATTCCTTCGCCAGCACCAATAAAGCGAATGGGTAAACCTAGCTGTTGCACAACGGCAAGGGCAACGCCGCCTTTGGCTGTACCATCGAGCTTAGTTAAGACAACGCCACTCAGTTGGGCAGCTTGAGAGAAAACTTCGGCTTGCCGTAGTCCATTTTGTCCTAAAGTGGCATCTAGAACTAAAAGAGATTCTACTTTGGCATTTGGGGCTTTTTTGTCGATAATTCGCCGGATTTTGCTAAGTTCGTCCATTAAATTTTTCTTGTTTTGCAGTCGCCCAGCTGTATCAACCAGAAGTAATTCGGTTTGACGCGCTTGAGCGGCAGCGATCGCATCAAATACAACTGCTGCCGGATCTGTATTCTTTCCCGGATTGGAAATTACTTCCACACCGCTTCTACTACCCCAAACCTTTACCTGCTCCACGGCGGCGGCGCGGAAGGTGTCTGCTGCCCCAATCAAGCATTTATAACCAGATTTTTGTCCCAGATGGGCAATTTTGCCGATGGTGGTAGTTTTACCGGCACCATTCACCCCAGTGATTAACCAAATATTCAAGGTTTCTTTTTCTGGGGTAAAGGTAGTTTTCTGGGATGTTTTGCTTGGCGCATCCAGCATATCCCGGAGGATTTTTTTCAGGTAAGCGATCGCTTCTTCAGGTGCAGTAACTTCTTCTCGAAGTTTTGTCTGTAGGGCATTGATAATAAAGTCTGTCGCTTCTACACCCACATCAGCTTGCAGGAGCAATGCCTCAATTTCTGTCACAGCAGCTTGGTTTAGCGGTCCTTGACCAACGATCGCCTTAAGTTGGTTAAGAATGCTACGACGAGTTTTGTCTAACCCTTGCCTGAGCTTTTTCAGCCAGGTAATTTCCTCAACAGAAACATCTTCTGGACTTCTACCTTGAGCTGCTAAAACTTTCGCCGACCAGACAAACCCATCATCAAATACCAGTCCAGGAATTTCCTCTCCTGTCTCTGAAGTTGCAGCTACTGGCTGTACTACCTCTGGTTCTGGAACTTCAATGGCGGTGGCCATTAGTTGTTCCAGCTTGGCTTGCCGTTCTGCCGCCGCCCGTTCTAAGAAGGATAGTGCTGTTGGCTGTGTTGCCTCTGGCGTAGCTAGTGATTCGGTGAGCGTTGGTTCAGCTTCATTTGCCGTGAGTTCTGGGCTGGAGACATCTTGATCAGCAATTGCTGCTACTGAGGAATCTTCTGTAATTTCTTCTTCAGTAGCAGCTTGAATAACTTCTGGCTGTGCTGTTTCTAGGGTTGTACTAACAGGTTCCTCAATTACTTTTGGTTCGGTAATTTCCGCAATTGCCGTTTCTGCGGGTTCAGGTTGTGCTGATGCTGGTGAGGCATCTGCTGAATCTGCAGGGGTTTCTACTACCTCGGCTTGTTGTTTTTGCTGAATATTTTTGTAAGCAGCTTTAGCAAACGCTAACAAGTCTATCGTTGTGTCTGGAGCAGTTTCAGCAGTTGGTGTTAACGTTTCGGCTGGCTCTGGCTGAGGTTCTTGTGCAGGAGGAGTTTCTTGCTGTTTATTATCAGAGGGAGTGTCAGAGGAATCGTTATATTTACGACGGAACCAATTAAAAACCATTGCAGCAGTATTAGTTATATGAGTTTAATAGTTATAAGTTATGAGTTTAATTTAACTTGGGGCATTGGGCATTGGGCACTTGTACTGAGCGAACGCGAGTGCGTCTCGTAGAGAAGTCGAA
>NZ_CAXTNP010000112.1:0-23518 GCF_964245575.1 uncultured Nostoc sp.
CCATTCCCCATTCCCCATTCCCAGCCTTTATGAATACAACAAAAAACCGGGTGGTTACCCGGTTTCTGCCAACATTAAAATTATCAGTTTTTTAGGAGCATAGCAGCACTATGCCCCTACTTATTTGTTGTCAAAATTAAACTTTAGCAGCTGCCTTGGTAACAACGTTGAGTTCACCTTTAGCATACTTAGCAGCAAAATCTTCCAAAGAAATTTGCTTAATCTTGCTGGCGTTGCCAGCTGTGCCAAATTGCTGATAGCGTTCAGCACAAACCTTCTGCATGTATGTAATAGAAGGCTTGAGGAAGTGACGGGGGTCAAATTCCTCTGGTTTTTTAGCCAAAGCTTCACGTACAGCAGCAGTAATAGCCAAACGGTTGTCGGTGTCAATATTTACTTTACGTACACCGCTCTTGATCCCTTTTTGGATTTCTTCTACAGGTACACCGTAGGTTTCAGGAATTGCACCACCATACTGGTTAATTAGCGCCAGTAAATCTTCTGGTACAGAGGATGAACCATGCATTACCAAGTGGGTGTTGGGCAAACGGCGGTGAATTTCTTCAATGCGGCTGATTGCCAAAATTTCCCCAGTCGGCTTGCGGGTAAACTTGTAAGCACCGTGGCTTGTGCCAATGGCAACAGCCAAAGCATCTACTTGGGTTGCTTCTACGAAGTCAACAGCTTCATCGGGGTCGGTTAGCAGTTGCGAGTGGTCGAGTGTACCCTCAAACCCGTGACCATCTTCAGCTTCACCAGCACCAGTTTCTAGAGAACCCAAACAACCGAGTTCGCCTTCAACGCTGACACCTAGAGCATGAGCTACATTTACAACTTCGCGGGTAACATTAACGTTGTACTCGAAGCTAGCGGGGGTCTTAGCATCAGCTTCTAAAGAACCATCCATCATCACGCTGGTGAAGTTGTTCTTAATTGCTGAGTAGCAGGTAGCAGGCGCATTACCATGATCTTGGTGCATGACAATGGGAATGTGAGGATAGGTTTCTACTGCTGCCAAAATCAAGTGGCGGAGAAAGTTTTCTCCTGCATAATTACGAGCGCCGCGTGAAGCTTGTAAAATTACGGGGCTATCTGTCTCGACAGCAGCCTTCAGGATCGCCTGAATCTGCTCCAAATTGTTAACGTTGAAAGCTGGGATGCCGTAACCGTTTTCAGCTGCATGATCCAACAGCAGCCGCAGTGGTACAAGCGCCATAGATAGTCCTCCTAATGTGGTTGTCAGCTAGTCGGTGTGAGAGAAGCGTAATTATTACGCTAAATCTTAAGAGTTTTTTCAACTTATAGGAAATTATAACTAGTGTCGTGTGTCTATGTTGAAAAAGTTTACGCCATCGTTCATAAACATGCCTGTTCATAAACATGCCTTATATTTCACCTATTCTACTGTATGGTAAGTTACGCCACGTTTAAAGGCTTTGGTAACTCTGTATCCTAGATTGCTCACTAAAGGCGATCGCCTACAACGGTTGGGAACACTTTTGTGCGAAGACGCTACGCAAGTGCGATCGCACTTAAACCATCTGCAAAATCTCAATTCAAATTAAAAGCAATCGCATTTCCTAAACGCCTAAATGAATGATCAGCGATCGCTCTTTATAAGTATTCAAATTCAGTAGACCGAAAAGTTTTGCACTAAAGTAAGATTAGATACCTAAATTTATGAAACATTGTTTAAACAGTCTGTCGAATCGGGATCTCAATCACAAACTCGGTTTCCTGACTGGGTATGGAATGGCACCGCAATGAGCCATTATGCTTCTCAGTCACAATCTGGTAGCTGATAGACAACCCCAATCCAGTCCCCTTGCCAACTGGCTTAGTGGTAAAGAATGGGTCAAATAATTGTTCTTGAGCGATTTTTGGGATACCTTGACCGTTATCTGCAATCCGAATCTGTACCTGATGTGAATCAAGCATTTGAGTAAAAATCCGAATTTGACTGGGCTGTTGCTCAATTTCCTCAAAAGTGAGCTTTTGGTCTCGTTCTTCAAGGGCATCGATTGCATTGCAAATGATATTCATAAATACCTGGTTCAGTTGAGAAGCTTTGCACTCAACCAACGGCAGGTTGCCATAATTCTTAACCACTTTAATTTCGCGGTCAGACTTGCCTTTCAGGCGATGCTGCAAAATCATCAGCGTACTATCAATGCCCTCATGGATGTTCACCTGTTTGATCTCAGCTTCGTCCATACGGGAGAAGTTCCGTAAAGATCCCACAATCGTTTGAATCCGGACTGCTCCAACTTCCATTGAGGAAAGTAACTTGGGCAAATCTTCTAGCAGGAAATCTAGGTCGATCTCCTTGCTTTTCTGCTGGATTTCCGTCACTGGCGTGGGATAATGCTTTTGATACAACCGCAGCAGTTTTAATAGGTCTTGAGTATACTCATTGGCAGGCATGAGGTTGGCATAGATGAAGTTCACTGGGTTATTAATTTCATGCGCTACCCCAGCGACTAACTGCCCTAAACTAGACATTTTCTCATTTTGCACTAGCTGAGTCTGCATTCGCTTCAGTTCAAGTAAGGTACTTTCCAGCTCAATTGCTTTCTGACGCAGTTGAGCTTCTGACTCTCGCAAGGCTTTTTCAACTTGTTTACTATGACTGATATTACGAGCAATTTTGGAGATACCAATGATTGTACCTATCGAATTTTTAATTGGAGAAATTGTCAGTGAGATATCAATCAGTGTCCCATCTTTGTGTTGACGCACGGTTTCAAAGTGTTCAACTCGTTCTCCTTGCCTCAATTTCTGAATAATTTGGGCTTCCTCGTTGATGCGATCAGTAGGAATAAGTATTGTCCCATGTTGACCAAGTACTTCTTTTTCCTTATAGCCAAATATTCTTTCTGCGCCAAGATTCCAGCTAACAATCACTCCATCTAAGGTTTTGCTGATAATAGCATCCTCAGAGGACTCCACAATTGCTGCTAGGCGAAACAAAGCTTCTTGGGCTTGCTCGTTTATCAAGTTTCCCATACTAGTTTACTACCTAAATTAATAAATAAAGGGCATACCCAAATTTTTGACTATTGTGCATTCTAAATACTCTTTTTTTTGTTCCTATAAAAGGAAAAGAGTCAGCCTTACACAACTTTAATTAGTATTCCCTTAAGTATTAAAGGATTAACATTTAAGTTTTTCTGATTTTTGTATAGTATACTTATATACAAAATTTGGGTTTTTAAGCCATATTTAACAGCCAACATCAGTAAATATGCATTCTGAGTTTCCAGACCTGCTAAGGAAATAAAAGCTTTTTACTCAAATTCGCCTGCATCTGTCTGTTACTTCCAATTGAAAAGCTCAAATTCAGTTATTCACATTCAGCCCGCCCTAAAGTAGCCGTAAAATTACTGAAATAGGCTGAAAACTTAGTAATTTAAATTAATCTGTAATCTTTCTTTTATCTTCAGCGAAAAGCGATCGCTCATCTGATTTTTTATTCCCCAGAGCGATCGCATTCACAAAATTTTACTAACAATAAAACTCGCCTCTGCGCTCATCTCAAAAGCTTCAGCGAGTATTTTTTAAACTTTTATATGGGTCGCCCGGGATTCGAACCCGGAACTAATCGGTTAAAAGCCGAGTACTCTACCGTTGAGTTAGCGACCCTTTCGCTGCATTTCGCAACTTTGCCATCATAGCATAGATATCTGTAGATTTGTAAAGGGGTTTAGAAAAAATTAGCGGTCAACCTTATAGATGCTGTATGGCTAGCTCCTGGTGCTAACACAGTCAGGTTATCACCAGTATTGAGAGAGTTACGGGTGGCACTCCACGGTTCTAGACAGTAGAATTCTTTGCCTTTGACTGTCCAAAATACCAGCCAAGTAGAGAAATCATCATAATCCAAAGTGAGTTTTAACTTCCGGCTGCGATCTATAGCAGTGGCTGATTGACTCGTTAACTGTCCAAAGGCAAAATCAATTTCATCACGGTTAAAGTCAAAATTGCCGTCAAAAGAGTGAATTTCCTTAGTTTGATTGTCTTGATACTGCTTAGAGGGAATTTCAAACTCTAACTGAGTTTTATCACCACACAGAAAGTAGGGATGGAAACCGGCCGAAAAAGGCATTGGTGTGGATGACAAGTTTTTATACTGCTGGCGAACTTCTAGGGTATTACCTTGAAGTTCGTAGGTGAAAGCCAGCTGAAAATCAAAAGGATAAACTGCCAAGGTTTGCTCATTGCTATCAAGAACAACAGTGAGACTAGCTTTATCTCCAGTTTTTTGTTCTGTTGCTGACCACGGCAATTCACGGGCAAAACCGTGTTGTTTAAGAGTATATTGTTGCCCGTTGTGAGTGTAAGTATTATCTGGTAGATTGCCACAAATAGGAAATAAAATTGGATTCCCACCTCTGACACTCAACTCAGGATGAGTAAAGCGTTCAGTGTCTAGATAGAAAATTTCTTGCCCTTGAATACGCCAACGGGTGATGATACCACCACGTTCTGGTACGACATCTAATTGAGAACCAGCGCCTTCGTCAGAAAGAATGTAGGTCTTGTACTGTTGCTTTTGAACTGCAATGCTAAACACAAATTTTAGTCCTGGGATTGGGGATTGGGGATTAGGGATTGAGGATTGGGGATTAGGGATTGGGGATTAGGGATTAAAATAACTCTTTCCCAGTCCCCAGTCCCCAGTCCCCAATCCCCAAAATTTATTCGTCTTCTGCAAACACGAAACGATATAACTCGCTGGGGTCTGGTTCAGGGCTGCTTTCGGCAAATTTAACCGCTTCGTCGATTACATCCTGAATTTTACGATCAATTGCTTTGATTTCTCTCTCATCCGCCAGGTTTTGCTCCAGCAAATAAGCTGCCAACTTCTTAATTGGGTCACGGGCGAACCAAAATTCTTTTTCCGCTTTGCTTCGCATTTCATCTGGGTCAGCCAAGGAGTGACCCCGGAAGCGGTAGGTAAGCGCCTCAATTAATGTTGGGCCTTCACCTGCGCGGGCACGGGCTACAGCTTCTTGGGCTACGGCTCGGACTGCCAGTACATCCATACCATCGACTTCCACACCCACCATGTTAAATACACTGGCTTTTTTATAAATCTCTGGCTGGGAAGTGGCTCGTTCGTGAGACATACCAATGGCCCACTTATTATTTTCGACTACAAAAAGAATTGGTAGTTTCCAGAGGGCTGCCATATTTAGCGTCTCGAAAAACTGACCATTGTTAGCTGCACCGTCGCCAAAAAAGCAAGCTGTCACTTGGTCAGCATTTTTATCTCCTAGCACTTCGCGGCGGTATTTGCTTTGAAAAGCCGCTCCAGCTGCCACAGGAATTCCCTCAGCCACAAAAGCGTAGCCACCCAGCAAGCGATGTTCGGCAGAAAACATGTGCATGGAACCACCGCGCCCTTTGCTGCAACCTGTGGCTTTGCCAAATAATTCTGCCATTACCTCTTTTGCTGGTACACCCGCACTCAGAGCATGAACGTGGTCGCGGTAAGTACTACAAACGTAATCTTCACCCGGTCGCATTGACTGCACAACACCACTGCAAACGGCTTCTTGACCGTTGTACAAATGGACAAAACCAAACATTTTGCCCCTGTAGTACATTTCAGCGCACTTGTCTTCAAACAAGCGTCCTAACACCATGTCCTCATACAACCGTAATCCTTCTTCCTTAGTAATGTGCGTAGTAGCAGGATTAAATGTGGGTAAAGTACGCTCTTGAACCATTATTTTTGAGTATCCCTGTTGTACTTAAACTTACGGTCTTAAATAAGTTGGTCTGATAACACCTCAGCTTTTAACAGGCTAGCGTTTGCAAGACTCAACAATCAAACTTTATTTATGCACCAAAAAAGGGTCTTAGGGAATAGCTGAATTTTTAATTTTTTGATTTTTAACTTTTCAGCCCATGTCCCGTGAGGATTTGACTCTAAGGGCAACATCTGCCGCTTTGAGTTTTTCTCTTTCACGGAAACAGTGCTGAGTACCGTTAGCGATAGCGAGGCGTTGAGCCAGTGCTGAGTAAAAAGTAAAATTAGACCGATTAGGCATCAAATCAGTTACGAGTAGTAAGTACTGAGTGAAAAGATTCACAAGTACTACGTCTTACTCATTACTTCTTACTCAGAACTCAGCACTCAGTACTCCTAAATATTCCCCTTCATAGACTAGCAATCAACATAGACTGCTTTCTGCATATTCATTAACAATTTAAAAAAAAGGGGGCAAAAATCTATATCCCCAAATAGGTAATTGTAATTAAAGATAAATTATGATATTATTTTTTCTCTAGTTATCAGGGTAATACCTCCAATAGTGGTATTTTATTGACCTCATAGTACAGGTCTTTGGAAATTAACCTACTATTTCATTACAGCCAGAAAGCCCAAAATTAAAGCATGAGTGACTTTTGACTTCCGCCTTGCGGTACTAGTGGGAAAGTCCCGAAAAAATCAATCATCAATCGATTCTTGCAACCACAACAATTATGCCGTGATTAAAAGCGGTAGTTGTGGTTTGTGCTATCGAAGGCTGATAATAGTTGTGTTAAACAAAAATACTAAGAATTAAGACAAACAATTGAGGCTTTTTAGGCGAAAGCAAAAAATTAGTACTAGAATGTGACTCAAAATTTCGGGAAGGTACAACACAAGTTGTTGCAATATACACTTGTAGAGTAAATTCTATACGGCATTGTTATGGCACGGTTTTACAGGCCTGGAACGCTCTAGGTGAATTATGTTGATCACGGTGCAGGGGAAGTAGGCTGTGCGAATTCCGCTAGATTACTACCGAATTTTAGGACTACCGTTGGCGGCAAGTGATGAACAATTGCGGCAGGCATATAGCGATCGCATTGTACAATTGCCCCGACGTGAGTATTCTCAGGCAGCAATTTCTTCTCGTAAACAACTCATAGAAGAAGCTTACGTGGTTTTATCAGATCCAAAACAACGCAGTACCTACGATCATCTCTATCTTGCCCACGCCTATGACCCTGATAACCTTGCTGCTGCCGCAGTAGCAAAGGAAAATCGTCCAGAAAGCACCAAAAGGGGTAGCGACACCCAGAGTCTGGGCATCGAAATTAGCCAAGACGAATTAGTTGGCGCTTTATTAATTTTGCAAGAGTTGGGCGAATACGAGCTTGTATTGAAACTAGGTCGTCCATACCTGATAAATAAAAATGGTGCTAAAAGTGTAAGAAAAAGTAATAATTTAGCAGACGAAGAAATATACGAAAGCGCTGAACATCCAGATGTTATTCTTACTGTTGCCCTGGCTTGTCTCGAATTAGGTCGTGAACAGTGGCAGCAAGGTCACTACGAAAATGCCGCCATATCCCTAGAAACTGGTCAAGAACTACTAGTACGTGAAGGGTTGTTCACCACTGTACAGGCAGAAATTCAGGCGGATCTTTACAAATTGCGACCATATCGAATTTTGGAGTTGTTAGCGCTACCTCAAGAAAAAACTGCCGAACGACGCCAAGGCTTGGAATTATTGCAAACCCTTTTAGAAGATCGTGGTGGCATTGATGGCACGAACAATGATGAATCTGGTTTAAATATAGATGATTTTCTGCGATTTATCCAGCAGTTACGCAACCACTTAACAGTCGCAGAACAGCACAAGTTATTTGAAGCTCAAAGCAAACGTCCTTCTGCTGTTGCCACTTACTTGGCTGTTTATGCCTTGATAGCACGGGGATTTGCTCAACGGCAACCTGCTTTAATTCGTCAAGCAAGGCAAATGCTTATCCGTTTGGGCAAGCGCCAAGATGTACATTTAGAACAGTCGCTATGTGCATTACTCTTGGGACAAACTGAAGAAGCAACTCGTGTTTTAGAACTTAGTCAGGAGTACGAAGCTTTAGCTTTTATTCGGGAAAAATCTCAAGACTCTCCAGATTTGTTACCGGGGCTGTGTCTTTATGCAGAAGAGTGGTTGCAACACGAAGTATTTCCCCATTTTAGAGATTTAGCCAACCAGCAAGCTTTTCTAAAAGATTACTTTGCTAACCAACAGGTGCAAGCTTATTTAGAAGCACTGCCAACGGATGCAGAAACAACTAATGAATGGGCTGTAATTAACCCTCAGTATTTTCCTCAGCCCAAGACAAATAATCCTCCTTTCCACAACAATTCAACTAGGACTTCAGAGCAATTTAATTACAGCAGAACACCTGACCCAGATTTGCCAAAAACCTCAAGAAAAGAAACGTCTGAATATCCAAACTTATCACCACCTATGTGGAATTCATCTGCAAGTGTAAAATCAGATGTTCCTGCTGCTGAACGGATGAGTAGAGGCACTAATCAGCATTTAAACGGTTCAGCTAAAAGTGCTACGCCCGGTCATAAACAAAAGCGTAGGCAAAGAAAACCTACTCCATCTGCTAGCCGAGAGCGTCTACCAGATAATCGTCCTCAGTCTCGTCGTCCCCGGCGGCGGCGAACTTTTGCTAACACTATCGAAGGAAAAACACGGCTGGTCTGGAGAGTGTTTATTTCTTTGGTGAGTCTATTAGTTCTCTGGGTGGTAGCCACAACAACTTTTGGATGGTTAAAAAATCTGTTTTTTCCTACACCACCTGTACGTGATTCAGAGTTGTTTGTAGAGATAAATCAACCACCAATATCTATTCCTGATCCAAATAGTAAACCAGAATCAGCACAAGGCCCTCTAACAAATGCAATCGCAGAGGAAGTCATTCAGATTTGGCTATCTACCAAAGCTGAAGCTTTCGGGCCGAATCATGAGATTAATAATTTAGAGCAGATTTTAACTGGTTCAGCTTTGTCTCAATCGCGCCAGACTGGTGAACAGTATAGGTCAGAAAATAGCTACTACAAGTACGACCATAGTCTGAAGATAGAATCTATAGATAAAAGTGATTTATTTGCAGATCGTGCCGTGGTGAAAGCTATGGTTAAGGAAGCGAAGCAGTTATATGAAAATGGTCAGTTTCAAAAGTCTTTTAGCGAGAATTTGCGAGTTCAATATGATTTGATTCGAGAACAAGGTAAATGGCGCATCCAGAGTATATCTGCTGTCAATCAGATAATTAGATAAGTTTGAATTTTTAGGCGATGTCTACGATAAACTCCCTTACGACGAAGTGGGTGATCCCAATTTCCTAAGAAGAGTGATTCTGATTCTTTGAACTTTTGAGCAGCAAAAGCCGCGCAAGAGAGTTCTCTCTGGATTCTGAATTATTCAATACTTTTGAATGGGTCGAATGCGTGAATGCGTGACTTCCGCCTTGCGGTACTAGCTTGTGGAAACGTTTGTAGTGAGCCATTTATCCCTTTGATACAGCCAGCGTTATTCCCCAGAACTTTCCAACACCCATAACAAACTTTTCAACATCAAATAAGCAGAAGTCCCTCCTGGATCTAGATGTCCGATACTCCGTTCTCCCAGGTAGCTAGCCCGTCCCTTTCTCGCCTGCATGGGTATAGTTTCTTGCAACCCCCTTTGGGCTGCTGCTACAGCCTGTTGCATAGCTTCTAGCGTTTCCTTACTTTCTGCTACAGCTTGCCCAAAAGCGGCTACAGCCGGAGATAGCACATCCAACATTGTTTTATCTCCTAGTTGCGCTTTGCCACGTTGCAGCACGCCGTCTAAGCCTGCTTGGAGTAGCCCTAACACATCTTGTTCTGTTAATTCTTGCTTACCAACGACTGCTGTACTGGCTCGCAAAAACCAGGTGCCATAAAGAGGGCCACTAGCACCGCCAATGGAAGAAATCAAGGTCATACTGACGGTTTTGAGAATGTTGCTGATGTCCTTGTCTGTAAGAATTGGTAACTGAGCGCTTACCTTTTTGAAGCCGCGATCCATATTGATCCCGTGGTCAGCATCTCCGATCGCAGCATCTAATTCTGTCAAATATGCTTTATTTTCCTCTATCTCGGCTGCAAATGCGTGCAACCATTGTAATATCTGCGCCTGACTCACCATATCAAAATAATTCGTAATTCATAATTATCAAATTCCCCAGTGCCAACTTGGCGTTTTTACTGGTGCATCCCATAGCCGGATCATCTCATCATCTAATTTCAGCAGGGTAATGGAGCAACCTTGCATTTCTAGAGATGTAATGTAAGGCCCAATCAAGTTTCGCACAATTTGCAATCCTTGCTGTTCGCAGATTTGGGCGAGTTTGCGGTAAACAATATACAGTTCGGAAACCGGAGTGCCACCCATACTATTGACAAAAGCTAATAAGCGATCGCCTTTGGCAAATGGTAGATTTATCAGTTCTACATCTACCCATTCTCCCTTGTTTTCATCCCACTCGCGCAGTGTGCGGCTGTATGCTGCATCTTCAAGGAGCGATCGCGTTAAAATTTCGGTGATTTCATCTACTGATTTGATTGCTGTACGTTCTGTTCCTGGTTCCCCGTGGATACCGATACCTAATTCAATTTCGCGATCGCTCAATTCAAATGTTGGGGTTCCATTAGCGGGGACTGTACAAGATGTTAGAGCAATTCCCATACTCCGCCCATTCAGATTTACTCGGCGACATAAATTTGCTAATTGTGGCAAATCATACCCCATCTCTGCGGCTGCACCACAAATTTTTTCCGCCAGTATTGTTGTTCCTACACCCCGCCGTCCTTGGGTATAGAGGCTATCCTTGACTGCTACATCGTCATCAATCAAAATATTTAGCGATCGAATGCCTTCACTACGGGCTAACTCTGTTGCCATCTCAAAGTTCATGACATCGCCACTGTAATTTTTGACGATATAAAGGATACCAGAGCCTCCATCTACTTGTTTGGCTGCTTCTAGCATTTGGTCAGGAGTAGGTGAAGTGAAAACCTCGCCAGGACAAGCTGCATCAAGCATTCCTCTGCCTACGAAGCCAGCGTGCATTGGTTCATGTCCACTGCCACCACCAGAAATAATTGCTACTTTACCCGGAATAGGTGCATTGGCTCGATAGACAAAAGTTGGATGGTAGTTCAGTTTAATTAAATCGGAATGAGCCGCCGCCATACCTTCTAGACTTTCCCGCACAAAGTCTTCTGGCTTGTTGATCAGCTTTTTCATAATCCGTGTTTGGTTAAAAGGGTGTTAAAATCCAGGTTATAGCGATCGCTGGTTTGTATGCAATATAACCTCTCTCTAAATCTTTCTCCTTAAAGCCTACCGTGTAAACACAAGTCTTTTAGAGTGCAGTGGCTCCCCAGACTTTTAATCTCCCCAACCCCTCTCGAAAAGCAAAGCTGTTTCATTCCCTCAAAAGCTCAAAAAAGACTTGTGTTCTGAATGAAAGTACTTGTGTTCTGAATGAAAAGACTTGTGTTCTGAATGAAAAGACTTGTGTTCTGAACGAAAGTACTTGTGTTCTGAACGAAAGTACTTGTGTTCTGAACGAAAGTACTTGTATTCTGAACGAAAGTACTTGTGTGTACACCGTAGCCTTAAAGGAGAGAGACTTTGAATTTTCCCCCTTCCCGTGTCGGGAAGGGGGTTAGGGGGTTAGGTTTTCGTGGGTTTTGCCATATAACCGAATAATTATGAATTATTTGGTCAATTCAAAGATTCCATCAACTCAATACACTTGTGCATCTGCTGGCGTATGGTTTCGCGATCAGCATGAAACCTTCGCCCATGACCTGGTAGCACCCACTCAAAAGAGTAATTAGCCAAGTTACGCATTGATTTAGTCTGTTCTGACCAAGAATACCAGCAGAAATCGCGGAATGCAGCCAGTTGATGCAAGCTTTCTGACCAAGCCAGATGATCGCCAGTGAACAGAAACTTATTTTTGTAGAGTAAAACAGTTTGTCCTTTGGTATGACCGGGAACTGGGATAATTAATAAATCTGGAGTCAAGGCAAATGGTTCAAAACCAGTTAGCTGTATTTCTACATTGCGAGTATCCGCAGTAATATCATCAGCATGGAGGATGCGATCGCATTGAAAATGCTCGGCAAATTTTTGATGATCTGCCACATCATCCTTATGAGTTAAGTACATATAACGAATTGGCCCCAGTTCTTCTAAACGCTTGACTAAAGGCGGCGTAAACCGGGGAGAATCCACCAAAATATTACCTTCTGGAAGCTGAATTAAATAGCTAGCAGCACCGTAAGATTTTTCAGAATGATAGCCGCAGTGGTAAACATTTTCCGCTACTAATATTGGAAACTTTTCTTGAGCTACTTTGATATCTTTTGGTTTATCAACTGTGCCAATAGAACTAGTAGGACAAGATAAAAGTGCTTCCAGTGCTGCTAATCTTTCCGCCTCATTCAATGGTTGATGATAAACAGCCGATTGGTCATCTACATCATAAAATACTTCAGGAGCCATCCAGCGACAGGTATCACAATCAATACAGGTAGTATCTACATAAAAATCGCCGTTGACATTTTGGGGACGACGCTGATTTAAATGAGCCATATTAATCCTTTTGTTTCCAGGTGCTTCCTGGAAAGCGATAAACCTTATATCACTACGCTAGCAAAAGTAACTTGAGACTGTAGCCGCCGCTAGAAATAAATCTGCTCAAAAATATAAAGACTCGTAAAACCCAGTAAGCAGAAAATGGGAAAACTGAACATAGACACTATCTGCTGATATATTCCTAAATATGCTTTACTGTTCTAATTCCAGTTGTTCAAATCCCTGATTAGAGATAGATAGGCGTAGACCATCGTAGACATTGCAGTTCCCGATTTAGAATAATTACATCCCAAAGGATAAGCTATGAAATGGCGCGTGATTCTTAAATCAGACCTAGAAACAGGCGATTGGGCTGTATGGTGTCCAGAGTTACCTGGCTGTACTTCAACAGGAGAAACTGAAGAAGAAGTTTTGGAAAATATTAAACAAGCAATTCAATTGTATTTACAGCCGGAATCAATTGAGTTAGCCCCTGGCGCGATCATACAAGAGATTATTGTCTCATGAGCGTTCAGGCATATAATTTATAACGCTTCCCACTCATCTCTGCTTACATTAGCTTGACGTAATATTCTATTTAATAAGCTTGGGCTGATGTCTCCCTGATGTGGATTGGGAATTGTCAGCTTTAATTCACCTTTCACCATGTATTGATGTTTACCACCTGGGTAAGGGCCATCAAAACCTGCATCTTTCAGATAACGAATCAGATCCGGCCGATTAATCGATCCAAAGGGTGGCATTAGGCGACCTTTTTGGAGAAATTCAGATCAACACCATCAAGTATCGGTAGAGTATGACCCAAACGCAATCCTAAAATAATCCATCCTTCAAGAGCATCTTGCAAATCTTCTCGGCAAGCTTCTAGTGTTGCAGCGTTTGCCCAAACTCCTTGACATTCTGGAATTTCGCTATAAAAAGTTCCATCCTCAAGCAACTCGTAAATTGCTTTGTGCAATGCTGTACGAATGTAATTTGTCAACATTTAGCTTTTTGATCAATTTGCCTATGACTGAAATTTTACTTTTAATCGCAAATCCGCCAAATTCTAATTATTATGTATATTTTTTAATTTATGAAAATGCGATCGCGCCCTTTTACCAACGCGATCGCTAAATTTTGCATCCCCTAACCAATAAAATGCAGATGATTACTTACCGCACTAATTAGATTATGGGTAACGGGAAGACTATCAACTACCATCCCCAGACACAACAGCATCATGTAGGAGATGGAAAAGAGAAACAACTCTTTAGCTACAGCGCGATCTTCTGGATTTTGCAACAAACGCCAAGATTTGTGGATAAATAATCCTCCCAGAATTACAGCGATCGCAGCATAAAGAATTCCACTTGCACCCAAAGGATAAACCAATAACAGGGTTGCAACTACAGTGATCAGCGTATAGTACCAAATCTGCCGCACGGTTGCCGTATCACCTTCAATCACAGGTAGCATTGGTATCCCAACTTTTGCGTAATCGTCCCGAATCATCAGAGCTAAAGCCCAGAAATGGGGTGGTGTCCACAAAAAGACGATGGCAAAAATTAACCATGCTGACCAGCTTAATGTGCCCGTGACAGCAGCCCAACCCACTAACGCCGGAATTGCTCCAGCGGCCCCACCAATGACAATATTTTGGGTACTGTGGCGTTTCAGCCAGTGGGTATAAACCAGAATATAAAAAACGATGCCAGAGAAGGCTAGCAGCGCGGCTAACAGGTTGGCAAATACTGCCAAAAGTGTAAAGGAAATTGTCGCCAGTGCGATCGCAAAAATTAGAGCATCGCGCGGCTGCACCTTACCGGAAGGTATCGGACGATGGCGCGTCCGCTCCATGTCATAATCAATATCCCGGTCATAGACACAGTTAATCGTCTGGGCGCTTGCAGCCGCCAAGGTGCCACCAGTGAGAGTTAC
This sequence comes from uncultured Nostoc sp., assembly GCF_964245575.1. Taxonomy (GTDB): domain Bacteria; phylum Cyanobacteriota; class Cyanobacteriia; order Cyanobacteriales; family Nostocaceae; genus Nostoc. The sequence goes on from NZ_CAXTNP010000112.1 coordinate 14,355, forward strand.
TAGCAACAGCAATGGATCTACTTCTCCCTTAGCAGCAATCCACATACTCCCAGCTGTAGTAATCAAAAGTAACGGAATAATCCGAGGCTTCGTCAGCTGGTAGTAACTTTGAATTACCTGTAGAAATGTTTCGTGGTGGCGAGAGACATTAGTCTCAATCATTTTGGCTCTGGTTCCTTATTTTTCAACAACTTATATGCAGCCCCCGCTCAAGCTGGCTCTTTCAGGCAAATCAAAACACAGATTTTCTGCACCTGCGTGGGTCGCAATACTCGCCGTTGCGGCTTTCATCGTTTAGTAGGGAGTGGGGAGCAGAGGAAGCAGGGGGAGCAGGAGGAGAAGAACTATTAATTATTGACCAATGCCCCATGCCCCATACCCAATACCCAATGCCTAATGCCCAATGCCTAATGCCCCATTCCCTATTCAGCACTCAGCACTCGTGACTCAGCACTAACTGAGTCACGCAGTGCGAGAACTGTGAAAGCCACCAAAGTACCCAGCAAAGCTGCTCCTATAGCTTGGTGAGAGACGGTGAGAGGCTCGACTTGGAGATGTAATTTGAAAGTGGCGAATCCCAACAAGATTTGTAAGATCAACAACCCACCAGCCATATTTGCCAGTCGCCGCAAGGCTGGATGTAGTGCTGGTGTCCGCCAACAGATAAATACCATTGCCAAGGTTGCCAAGGAAGGCGGCACCAAACCAGCAATATGGCTGTACATTACAGTACAAAGTTGAGAACCGCCGAGGCATTGGTGTAGCGCCCAGCGAGAACCTACCAAAGCACCTAGCAGACTTTGCAGGTAAACCAGAACAGCAGCAGTTAAACCGACCCAAGGCAACTTACCAACGGTTCCATTCCCCTGATAGGGGGTGAGTGCTGTACCGATAATCAGGAGAGTGGTAAAAAACAACAGCGCCGTTCCTAAGTGAGCGGTAACGATATCAAACCGCAACAGTTCGGTAACGGTGAGTCCCCCCAAGATACCTTGGAAGACAATTAAAAACAGGGCGAATGTGGATGCCCAAGGTAGCCATCTGGGTAAGAAACGACGATGCCACCAGGACAAGCCGAAGAGTGCGATCGCGCTTACACCAATTAAAGCTGCATCCAATCTGTGAAACCACTCCAAAAACACTTGGAGATTCATTTGCTTGGCTGGCACCAGTTCGCCATAGCATAAGGGCCAGTCTGGGCAAGCAAGTCCAGCATTCATCACGCGGGTGGCACTGCCTATTGCCATCAAAATTAAGGTGGCTATGCATATTTTCCACACCAAGCGACGAATCATTTCCTTGGGCTTTTGCTGCTGAAGCGCCGCTTCATTTTGTTGTTGTAGGACAAATTCGCTCATGAATGATACCTTCTGCCCGTTCTTGGTGGCTCTCTTAAAATTTTCAATTTTCTTTTAGCGTCCTATCTTCACCCTAGCGTATAGGCTAAGGTTTTATAGATTAGCACTCACTTATACTTTGAATCACTCTAGAAAGGTTTTGCCTGAAGCTTTAGGTATTTTTCAAGATGTCAAAAATTAATTAATCACAATTAATTTAAACATTCTAAATTTTTCCTTAAATTTTTTTACTGATTCACATCTATTTTTGGCGTTGTATGATAGTAAACTCATACTCAAAATTAATGAAATAGCCAAAAAAATTAATAAAAATTTCAGACCTTTGTCCCCTATGTCTGACAGCCTAGACTACCTTAGTAAGTGAGCAGCTTTAAGATAACGTAGTAAATTCAATTAAGTAAGCCGTGAAGATTCCAAGTTCAATCTGGACATTACTCATTGGCATCGTGCTAACGCTCGCCAGCCTTTGGTACGGTCAAAATCACGGACTGTTGCCAGCAGCAGCCACAGATGAAGCTGTATTGGTGGATGGTCTGTTCAACGCGATGATGGTCATTTCTACAGGTATATTCCTGCTCGTAGAAGGTATTTTAATTTACTCTGCATTTAAATACCGTCGGCGTGCAGGTGATAATGAAGACGGCCTACCAGTTGAGGGCAATGTACCTTTAGAAATTCTCTGGACGGCGATCCCAGCAATTATCGTTATCGGTATTTCTGTTTACAGCTTTGATGTCTACAACGAAATCGGTGGCTTTGATCCCCATGCTATCCATCAAGCGCCGATGAATCAGGAGTCGATGGCAATGCCTGGAAGTGCTATGGCAGCAACTTTAAACGATACTCCTCCCAGCACCGAACCCAACCTCAATCAAGAAAAATCTGATGAGGCAATGCAAGACCCAGCTACGGCAGAAGTTCGTAATGCTGACCAAATTCCCCAACTGCGGAATGCTCCTGGTGTCGGTAGTGTTGCTCCGACAATTGGGGGAACTCCTGATAAAGCAGGCAAACCAGCAGGATTACAGGTCAATGTCACTGGTCTACAATATGCCTGGATTTTCACCTATCCTGAAACTGGTATAACTACAGGTGAAATGCACGTCCCCATCGGGCGTGAAGTGGAAATCAATATGACAGCCAACGATGTCATCCACGCCTTCTGGGTGCCAGAGTTCCGCCTGAAACAAGATGCGATCCCTGGTAGGCAAAGTGAGATTCGTTTCACCCCCAGGAAAGCAGGAGATTATACCCTAATCTGTGCTGAACTTTGTGGCCCCTACCACGGTGCGATGAGAGCAACAGTAGTCGTTGAGCCAGAAGAAGCCTTTGACAAATGGGTGCAAGAACAACTAGTTGCCAGCAAAGAAACACTAAATCAAGCCGTTGCTGTTAACCCTGCGAATCTATCCCCAAATGAATTTCTCGCCCCTTACACCAAGGATATGGGAATTCAGCCAGAAATCCTCCATCAAGTTCACAAATAGTCATTGGTCATTAATCATTAGTCATTAGTCACTGGTCATTAGTACTTATACAAATGACAAAGGACAAAGGACAAGTGACAAAGGACAAGTGACAAAGGACAAGTGACAAAGGACAAATGACAAATGACCCAAGCTCAAGTGCAAGAAACTGCCAACGCCCCTGCTCTTGTTGAGGAGCCAGGGATGAGAAAATGGCAAGACTATTTTAGTTTCAACACCGACCATAAGGTGATTGGGATTCAATACCTAGTCACTACATTCATTTTTTACTGTATCGGTGGCGTGATGGCTGACTTGGTTCGTACAGAACTGCGAACCCCAGAAGTTGATTTCGTCACCCCAGAAGTTTACAACAGCTTATTTACGCTGCACGCCACGATCATGATTTTCTTGTGGATCGTGCCAGCTGGTGCGGGTTTTGCTAACTTCCTCATTCCTTTGATGATTGGGGCAAAGGATATGGCATTTCCGCGCTTGAATGCTGTTGCCTTTTGGATGATTCCCCCTGCGGGTTTATTGTTGATCGCTAGTTTAGTGGTAGGCGATGCACCGGATGCAGGTTGGACTTCCTACCCTCCCCTGAGCTTGGTAACAGGTCAAGTAGGTGAGGGAATTTGGATTATGAGCGTCCTCCTACTAGGTACGTCATCGATTTTAGGGGCAATCAATTTCCTCGTCACATTGCTCAGGATGCGTATTCCTGGTATGGGGGTTCACCAAATGCCCTTGTTCTGCTGGGCTATGTTTGCTACTTCAGCACTGACTCTGGTATCTACGCCAGTGTTAGCAGCAGGTCTAATTCTGCTGGCCTTTGACTTATTGGCAGGAACGACATTTTTTAACCCGACTGGGGGTGGCGACCCAGTGGTATACCAGCACATGTTCTGGTTTTACTCCCACCCAGCAGTTTACATTATGATTTTGCCCTTTTTTGGGGCAATTTCAGAAATTATCCCCGTGCATTCCCGCAAGCCGATTTTTGGCTATAAAGCGATCGCTTATTCCTCTCTTGCCATTAGCTTTCTGGGGCTAATTGTTTGGGCGCACCACATGTTTACCAGTGGTATCCCCGGTTGGCTGCGGATGTTCTTTATGATCACCACCATGATCATTGCCGTACCCACGGGAATTAAAATATTCAGTTGGTTAGCAACCATGTGGGGTGGGAAAATCCGGCTTAACAGTGCCATGCTGTTCGCAATGGGCTTTGTTGGCACCTTTGTGATTGGCGGGATCAGTGGCGTGATGTTGGCAGCAGTGCCCTTTGATATTCACGTTCACGATACCTATTTTGTGGTGGCACACTTGCACTACGTCCTGTTTGGTGGTAGCGTTCTCGGCATTTATGCGGCGATTTACCATTGGTTCCCGAAAATGACGGGACGGATGCTGAACGAATTTTGGGGTAAGGTTCACTTTGCCTTAACAATAGTTGGTCTAAATATGACCTTCTTACCTATGCACAAGCTGGGATTAATGGGCATGAACCGCCGTATCGCCCAGTATGACCCCAAATTTACCTTCCTCAACGAAATCTGCACTTATGGCGCTTACATACTAGCAGTTTCGACATTCCCCTTCATCATCAATGCCATTTGGAGTTGGTTATACGGCGAAAAAGCTAGTAATAATCCCTGGAGAGCATTGACCTTAGAGTGGATGACGACATCACCACCTGCGATCGAGAATTTTGATCAAACTCCAGTACTGGCTACAGGCCCCTACGACTACGGTTTGGAAAACGCTAAAGAAGGTGTACCTTTGTCTGATCCCAATCCAGTCTTATCTGCTGGCCCAAACTCAGTATTAAGAGCAGAACCCGACCCGGCAGTTGCTGCTAATCCTGAAGACCGGAAATAGAGTTAGGAGTGAAGAGTTATGAGTTATGAATGATGAGTTATGACAATTCCTAACTCCTAACTCCTAACTCCTAACTCCTAACTCTCACCCCCCATTCCCCATTCCCCACTTATCAAAATTCATGCAAAGTCAAACTATTGACCCAGCTAAAACTGAACTGAATCATCACCACGCGGCACAAGCGTCCGTCGGTCATCACGAAGAACATCCAGACCATCGTATGTTTGGGCTAATTGTCTTCCTGATTGCTGAAGGGATGATTTTTATGGGGTTGTTCGGAGCCTATTTGGCTTTCCGTGCTACCTTACCGGCATGGCCCCCAGCAGGTACCCCAGAGTTAGAACTATTGCTACCTGGAGTCAACACCATCAATCTAATTTCTAGTAGTTTTGTCATGCACAATGCCGATACTGCTATCAAAAAGAACGATGCGCGGGGTGCCCAGATTTGGTTAGCAATTACGGCTGCAATGGGTGCTATCTTCTTGGTGGGTCAAGTATATGAATATACCCATTTAGAATTTGGTTTAACTACCAATTTATTTGCTAGTGCATTTTACGTTTTGACTGGTTTCCACGGATTGCACGTTACTATTGGCGTTTTGGCAATTGTAGCCGTGTTGTGGCGATCGCGCGTACCGGGTCACTACAGTAACGAAAAGCACTTTGGCATTGAAGCAGCCGAAATCTACTGGCACTTCGTTGATGTAATTTGGATTATTTTGTTCGGATTACTGTATCTACTGTGAGTATTAATTATTAGTTGTTCATTCCACGCGGATAACTTAATAGGCCCCCTAGTGGGGGCTTTTTTCATTAATTAAATGCTGCTGTTGCAGCTAGCTGCCCTGAAATCACATTATTTTATCTCTTGGCTGGCAGCAAAATCTAAATTAAAACTGTTTCCAATACTGCTTTGTTAAAAAGATTTGTAAGTTGGGTTGTAGCAAGATCCCCGTAGGGGTACGAAGTGAAACCCAACAAATCTTTGAAAATGTTGGGTTCAGAAACGAAACCCAACCTACATTGCAGTTATTTTTTAGGCAAAACCTACGCAGTATTGAGACTGTTTCTAGAAGATTAAATATCTGGAAAGTTATCTAAAACGTTTTTTACTTTCTATAAAACAGTTGTATCCTTTACCTAGTAAGAGCTACAAAAAATATATTAAAATCAGCGTAGACTTATTCGACTATGAGTTTTGCTAAATGCAACTGAGTTATTGCAAGTAATATAGGCGCAAGTAAAAAGTAGGAAAGGTTGGAAAAGTTGGATGTTTTGTAAAAGCTATTGAATAACTAAAAAATTGACAAGTTACACCTATTTACCTCAAAATTCATCACTCGATATTTACCCCCAAGCTTACCTGCTCTTGCTGTTGTTCTTTTTGAGTTTTGCCAAACTTGCGTTGATATGACAAGTGATCGCCGTTAGTAATGGCTAAAATCTGGTAACACAATTCTGGTAGACACTCTAAGGATATTTGTGCCTTTAAATGCCACTGTTCCAGGTTTTGTCAGCAATCAGACCCAACATTTAAAATAAATATCCTGACGTCCTGAATGTTGTCGTCTGCCGGCAGTTATAACCACTGGGGACTAGTGTTAAATTTACTTAAGTGATAAAATTATAGAAATACTACAAAAGTAAATTTTTATATTAAGATACCCATAAAGGGATGAAATGAAGCAATCAAGCAGCTAATCATAAAACTGTTCAAAAGCATAGGTCGCCTGAGAAGCTGACTACCTCAAATACCAACAAATGTAGCGGCTAGTATTCATCACCTCACCCAAGCTCTAAATGGTAAGTAAATTAACGAGTAGTATACGCCACATGAGCCAGAACCCTCTAGTTAGAAAAAAACTCCGAAGTCGCTTTGAGACAGTCAAACTGTTAGAAAGCGGAGGATATGGTAATACTTACTTGTTATCAGGTGCTAGACGTAAAAAACATCAATACTCTCTGGCTAGAAAAACACTTCGGAATCGCTTTGAGATTGTCAAACACTTAGGAAGCGGGGGATCTGGTGATACCTACTTAGCCGTAGACCTAGATTTACCAGGACGGCCCCATTGTGTCGTCAAACATTTCCACCCAAAAGATACCAATCCTGCTGTTCTACCCATCGCTAAAAGCCTATTTGATCGAGAAGCGGAAGTTTTATACCAGCTAGGTAATGACCACGACCAAATTCCTAGACTATTTGCCCATTTTAATGAAGATGGAGATTTCTATTTAGTCCAAGAATTTATTGACGGTCATGCATTGACTCAAGAAATTGTACCAGGTCAGCGTCTTAGCGAGAATGCAGTCTTAAATTTATTAAAAGAGATCCTGGAAGTGCTGCGCTTCGTCCACCAAAATAACATTATTCACCGGGATATTAAGCCCCAAAATTTAATGCGGCGGCACTCGGATCAGAAGATTGTGCTAATTGACTTTGGGAGTATTAAGAAAATTGGTGCTTTAGGAGCAGGCTTAACAATTTCTGTTGGGACTCCTGGCTATATGCCAAGCGAACAGGCTAAAGGAAAGCCAAAACTTTGCAGCGATATCTATGCAGTAGGGATGATTGGTATTCAAGCTTTAACAGGTTTAATACCTGAGCAACTACAAGAAGATCCCAATACTGGAGAAGTTCTCTGGCGCGATCAGGCAGAGGTAAGTGACGCTCTGGCAAATATTTTAGATACAATGGTTTGCGATCGCTATAGCCAGCGTTACCAATCTGCCACAGAAGCTTTGCAAGCACTTAATTCTGATCTGGCGTTGTCAGAGTTTTTACAATCTACTGGCATAAACCAAAACACTGATGATAGCTATTTTATAAATTATAAAAATTTTCTTTTGCTGTTGGGAGTAGGGCTTGGTGCTATCACTAGTTTAATAGTACTAGTTTTAATCTATACATTTATTAATACAGGTACATCACCTCCAAACCAACCTACTCAATTAAAGAATTTTAGAGAAAAATTGGTTGAGCCACGGTTCAATAATATTAAGGTGAATCGCCAAGTAGCTAAATCAGTAGCTAACTGAGGAGTTAATAAAAGCAATCCCACCATTGCAAAGACTACCAATCGTAAATTGAGCCTTAATACATGAGAAAGACTTAATCATTTACCAGCAATCATAAAATCCGCTATTTACTAGCTTATTCCAGATTTGCTTTTCACCTAAATATTTATAGATTCCTGTAGGATAAATAGAATAAACAACATTAAAAGATATGGACAATACAAATCAAAGAAAAGCTTTAATTAACGGTGAAATAGGCCTGTTTCTTAGAGGTTTGATTATTGGTAAAGTGCTGACACTTATGGTTATTGGCGGACTGCTTTGGTGGTTACTTAAGCCGAATTTATTGTCCCGCAACAGCATTAATTCCTCTAATCAAAGTTCCAACACCGTCTCTAGTACTGCATCAACTTTTCAGACAGTTGCTGATGTCCCCAATGCCTCATTTAACTACGGAGGCAGTACAGCTTGGGCATCTATCCGGCAATTGGTAGATTCTCAGATCCAGAGCGATCGCCCGGAACTACAATTACGCTATGTAAACCCTGTTAATGGTAGCCCTGGTTCTAGCTCCGGCATTCGGATGTTGCTTGATGGGAAACTAGACTTTGCTCAATCCTCCCGTCCCCTTACAGATGAAGAACAAGCTATGGCAAAAGAGCGAGGCTTCACCCTTAAGGAACGTCAGGTGGGTATGGATGGCATAGCAGTGGTAGTCAATCCATCACTCAATGTGCCTGGTTTAACTGTTGACCAATTACAGCAGATTTATTTGGGGAAAATTACTAACTGGAATCAAGTAGGTGGGCCAAACCTAGCCATTACACCTTTGTCTCAACGACCAGAGGACGCAGATACAGTAATATTCTCTAGCAACAGCGACTTGAAAGGGCAAGCATTTGGCTCTAATGTGCAGTATGTCTACTCTACTACAGATGGAGTGCGCCAACTCAGTAAAACCCCTGGTGGTGTGTATTACGCTTCTGCTCGTTCAGTAGTCTTTCAATGTAGCGTGAAGGCTTTGCCATTGGGTCGGACTTCTGGTCAGCTAATTACCCCCTATCGGGAGCCGATGGTTTCGCCTGAACAGTGTCCACGTCAGCGCAACCAGCTAAATACTCAGGCGATCAAAAATGGCAGCTATCCGATGATTGCTAATTTGTCTGTGATTATTAAGCAGAATAAAGGTCGGGAACAGCAGATTGGAAATGCTTATGCCAATCTTTTATTAACTGACCAGGGGCAAAAGGCAATTCAGCAAGCTGGTTTCGTCGCGGTTCGTTAGGAGATTTGATGATGTTAGCGATAGCGATCGTACCAATTTACAGTAACACGAGTAAAAGCGATCGCACATCATTCGCCCACCAACGCCAGTGCTTGATTGATTATAGCGGTTCTCGCTTGAGTGAAATACAAAATGTGGGAGGATGAACAAAGTC
>NZ_CAXTNP010000113.1:0-23377 GCF_964245575.1 uncultured Nostoc sp.
CTCCCGATGAGCGGGGAACTCGGGGCCCCCTCTGGGGATTAGGGGCAGGGAGATAAAGCGTAGCATTTGGCGGGGTGGAGAGTTGTTGGCGTTTAATAAGTAATCAACCGGACATCATTAATAGGAAATTGCCTGTAAACAGATGAAAAACCTCTTTCTGCCTATGACATTCTCCTACATCCAAAGACAGGCGTATAGAGATGAGATGAGATGATATTTATGAAAGCAGATAGGTATAAAGCAAGCCTGACATGAAAAAACCGCTACTACCTGCTTTAAGATCAAGAAACTACCAGCTGTTTTTTGCTGGGCAAGGTATTTCCCTAATTGGGACGTGGATGACGCAACTTGCCACGATTTGGCTAGTTTATGACTTGACAAACTCCCCATTAATGCTAGGGGTTGTGGGATTTTCGAGTCAAATTCCTAACTTTTTTTTAGCTCCCTTTGGCGGAGTATTTGTAGATCGCTTTTCTCGGTATCGTACCTTAATTGGTACGCAAATCTTGGCGATGATTCAATCGTTAACATTAGCAGTGCTGGCGCTAACTGGTGTAATTGAGGTATGGCAGATCATTGCCTTGAGTTTGTTCCAAGGATTTATTAACGCCTTAGATGCGCCAGCCCGTCAAGCTTTTGTGCCAGAATTGGTTGAGCGTAGAGAAGATTTAGCCAATGCGATCGCCATCAACTCAACGATGTTCAACGGTGCTAGATTAATTGGCCCTGCGATCGGCGGTTTATTAATTGCTAGCGTTGGAACTGGCTATTGTTTTTTAATTGATGGTTTGAGCTACATTGCTGTAATCGCCGCTTTATTAGCAATGAAAGTTAAACCTTGGAAAAATTCGGTAACTGACGGTAATCCCTTACAAAAAGTTAAAGAGGGATTTGTATATGCCTTTAGCTTCTCACCTATTCGCTCCATTTTATTGCTATCAGCTTTAGTCAGCCTCATGGGACTACAAAACACTGTTCTCGTCCCAGTTATTGCCGAACAAGTTCTCAAAGGTGGTGCAGAAAGTTTGGGTTTTTTGATGGCAGCATCTGGAGTTGGAGCCTTAACTGGTGGTATTTATCTAGCTACGCGCCAAACAATCTTAGGAATTGGGAAATTGATTGCCTTAGCTCCAGCAATTTTAGGAACTGGTTTAATCGGCTTTTCTTTGTCTCGATTTTTACCACTTTCTTTATTTACAATGTTATTTGTTGGCTTAGGAACAATTCTCCAGATTGCTGCTAGCAACACATTTTTACAAACCATTGTCGAAGACGATAAACGCGGGCGATTGATGAGCTTATATACAATGTCATTTTTGGGGATGATTCCCGTGGGTAATTTATTAGGAGGTTTTTTAGCAAGTTATATTAGCGCTCCTAACACTTTAATGATTGATGGGATAGTTTGTATTTTAGGGTCAATTATTTTTAGCAGACAGTTGCCTGCTTTAAGAAAAATAATGCGTCCAATTTATGAGCAAAAGGGGATTATTACGACTCAAGAAGTTTAAGATAAATAACCGCAGTTAAATTTAGATTTATCTTAATGGAGCTTTCTATAGCAATTCTTTTTTAATTTTTAGCATTGCTGATAGCTCACGCAGAGACAAAGAACATGTTGATATAAGATTTAATAAGAACATTTTTTGCTACTTAACCTTTGAAAATGGAACAAAGTTATGGCTAATACAGGTGTAATTCGTCAGCAAGGGCAAAATCCTGCTTTACCACCAGAGCGTGTACCGCTAAAAACCTGGATTGGTGTATTAGCTAGTATGCTTGGTGCATTTATGGCGGTGTTGGATATTCAAATAACTAATGCTTCGCTGCAAGATATTCAAGCAAGTTTAGGAGCAACTCTCGAAGAAGGTTCTTGGATTTCTACCGCGTATCTCGTAGCCGAAATTGTGGTAATTCCTCTAACAGGATGGTTGTCACGAGTATTTTCTCTGCAACGTTATTTATTAGTCAATACTGCACTATTTATCTTCTTTTCTATTTGCTGTGGTTGGGCATGGGATCTTAATTCCATGATTTTCTTTCGTGCTTTACAAGGTTTTAGTGGAGGAGTATTAATTCCTACAGCTATGACAGTTGTCTTAACAACTTTACCCCAATCTAAACAATCAGTTGGGTTAGCTGCATTTGGGTTTAGTGCAGTTTTTGCACCCTCAATTGGTCCAACATTAGGAGGTTGGTTAACAGAAAATTTTGGTTGGGAATACAACTTTTATATAAATGTAATTCCAGGGGCATTAATGCTGGCTGGTGTTTGGTACGGAATTAAGCAAGAAAAACCCCAAATTAATTTACTCAAACAAGGTGACTGGTGGGGAATTATTGCAATGGCTATTGGCTTAGGTTCCCTGCAAGTTGTTTTAGAAGAAGGTAGCCGCAAAGATTGGTTTGGTTCAGCGTTAATTGTGCGCTTAAGTGTAATTGCAGTAATTTTTTTGGCAATATTTTTCTTTATAGAATTAACTCGTAAGCAACCATTTATTAATTTACGGCTTGTGCTTAGGCGGAACTTTGGTTTAGCGAGTATTGTCAATGTGTCGCTGGGAGTAGGATTGTACGGTTCAATTTATATTTTACCGTTGTATCTCGCCCAAATTCAAAAATATAATGCTCTGCAAATTGGTGAAGTATTAATTTGGGCTGGTATTCCCCAACTGTTTATTATTCCCCTCATACCAAAATTGATGCAACGTATTGATGTGCGTTTCATGGTAGCTTTTGGTGTGATTTTGTTTTCCATCAGTGCATTTATGAACTCTGGAATGACTAATGAAACAGGATTAGATCAATTACGTTGGTCGCAATTTGTGCGTGCAATGGGACAACCCCTAATTATGGTGCCGCTTAGTTCTATTGCCACTGGTGGTTTGAGTCCGAAAGAAGCAGGTTCGGCAAGTGGTTTATTTAATATGATGCGGAATCTGGGCGGTTCTATCGGAATTGCTTCTTTAGCGACTTTATTAGCAAATAGAGAGCAATTTCACTCGAATAGATTGGGTGATGGAGTATCTTTATATAATCCAGAAACTCAACAGCGAATTGACCAAATGACGCAGTATTTTGTTAGTCGCGGAGCAGATTTGAGTACAGCACAAAATCAGGCGATCGCATCTATATCCAACATTGTCCGTCGGGAAGCGTTTGTGATGGCTTTTAACGATTGTTTCTACTTTATTGGCATTGCTTTGTTAGTTAGTGGAATTGCCATTTTATTCCTCAAAAAGGTGAAGCCAACTGGTGGCGCTGTCGCCCATTAGATTTGTTGTATGAGTTAAAATGTTTGATAAAACTACTAAGGTACAAAAATGGTCATTAGCCAAAGTGAGTACTATATCTCCCCAGAAGAATATTTAGAAGGCGAGAAAGTAAGTGAAATCAAACACGAGTATATTGATGGGCAAGTCTACGCAATGGCAGGGGCAAGTGATGCTCATGTTACTATAGTAGGAAATTTGTTTATACTGCTACGAAACCATCTCCGGGGTAGTGGTTGCCGTGTCTATATGTTAGACATGAAAACACAAATTGATGTCATAAATCGCTATTTTTATCCTGATGTAATGGTGACTTGCGATGCACGAGATAAAGAATTTGAATATTTTAAGTGCTATCCTTGCTTAATTATCGAAGTGCTTTCTGAGTCAACTGAAGGCTATGACAGAGGAAAAAAATTTGCTAGTTATCGACACTTAGAATCACTACAAGAATATGTGCTAATTTCACCAGACCGAATGAGTGTAGAATGCTTCCGCCGCAATCAGGAAGGACATTGGGTACTTTACCCTTATGAAAAAGAAGAAGAAGTGCATTTAAGTAGCGTTGATTTTCGGTGTGCGATCGCAGCTATATATGAAGATGTGGCATTTACAGACAATAGCGATAAAAATTGACTCTTCGAGAGATGTAAATTATAATATTGCATCGCCTGAACAGACAAGGTATTTTGCGATAATGTTTATACTATCGGATACTATACTAAGTCTCTAAACCCCAAACTCGTCTGGCTAAATTTGTTAACATCTCTTGACGTTTCTCTATAGCTGTTGAATCCCAAATATCAAAGTGGTAAAGGCTGAGGGATTTTACAGTGCGGTTTAACTGTGTATTTGTTGCAACGTTAGGTTTTTCTACAAGGGAACGAGTTAATAAAAGTTGAGATTCACGGTATCCATTTTTCTTGGAATCAAATGTATTATCCGAAATAGAACTATTAATTGTCTTTTCTAAAAGAATTAAGTTGCCAAGCTTCTCAAGATATGAATCATATTCTGTAGGCTTATCAAATTCATCTTTGATATATTCTTTTGAAGATTTTGGCAAGATATGTTCTATGGTTACTGACTTGTTCAAATACCAATCTAGTGAATTGGAATTACTGTAAGCCTGTTCATCAACGAACTGAGTGAGTTTAGCTAGTATGTAACGCATACGAAATTTTGCTATCTTAGACTCGGTTAATCCACGAAAGGCAAGATCAAAATCTAGAGATAGAGAAGCTAATTCAGCTTTAAAGTTCCTGTCAATAAAATCTTTGAATTGCTCAGAAGTCTTAACTTCTCTTAGACTTTTACTCCACTGTGAGAAGCTACGAATCATATTCACATCTTTACGGGTTGAGCGAGTAATAGTATATACGAATAATAAGTTTTCAATTTGATAACAAAGCTCTATAAATAAATCTTTAGGAAGATCCTTAGCCGCAAGTAGTAATACAAAATGCTGACTATATCTTCCTTGAAGTCTTTTGATATTTTTAAGATATGGATTAACAGAGCCATCTATATTTTCTCCCTTGGTAAAATTTGCATAATATTCACTTGTAGTGACTAGACGTTCAACAAAATTAAATGGATTCTCACGAATTTTATGTTCATGACTATTTTCAACAAACCATTCATATACAGCTTCTTCAGGAAAGTTATTTTGTAAATTTATTTCATAATGTGACATGATATAATAACGCAGAAATTGCATGGGATACTCTCCACAGATATGTAAGATTTTTGTTAACTTATCCCATTGTTTTTTTAGTTTTTCCCAATATAATTTTGGACTGGAATTTGATTGGGTTGATATATTAATAAACAAATAATTTTTTAGTAAATCTAATGAACTAAGACCTACTCCACGATCATTAATTGTTTCAAACACTTTCAGAGCATTCTTAAGATTAGGTGTCTCAATTTTTATTAACTTTACTTTATTACTTAATACTGAAGAAAATTTTAATATTCGCTCAAAAGTTTCTACAAACATTTCTGATAAAAACTCTCGAATTGTTTCATATGCTTCAACAAGACGTTTAGCCGAAGCTGAACTTTGTGTATCAATTTTTTCTACAGTGATTCCTTTAGCTGCAATAGTCTTTAATACTTCAGCACCGTCCCCATATTGAAGTGTCAGTCTATATTTATTAATATCTTCACCAGTTTTTAAATCTTGGGCAACTCCAGCGATTAATCCTTCTACGACTTTAGATGGTTTCCTAAACTCAAGAAGATAATCACGAATAGCACAGAACGTTAGATAAATAGTTGTTAATCTTTGCTGCCCATCAATTAACTGAGAACTTTCGGTTTCATCACGGAATACAACAATAGAACCTAGAAAATACTCGGCATCTTCTACAGCTTCCCCTTCGTCATACAACTCATACACAATATCCTGAAGTAACTTTTCAACATTGCTTTTTTCCCAAACATATTCTCTCTGAAAATCTGGTACTGAATAAAACTCTCTGAATAGATCCGCTATACTCAGATTGCTAGACTCGATTCGTGGTGAAGTTGCCATGTAAACCCTGGTATATCTAAAGATTCTTTAGTAAGATTACCCAAAATAACACCAGAGCTAACTAAGAAACTTTTTCCTAATCCAACATTTCTGGATCAATTCCTAAAGCGTTGAGTTGTTCAGCAGAGAGAGTACGCAATTTTTCTACAATTCTCTCCCGCTTCTCTGGCTCAACTTCAGCCCTTTGTCGCTCAACTTCAGTGCGTTCATCATAACCTGTTAACAATAAATTTCCTTGTGCATTCCACCACCGCAGCAAAGGTAACTCTGCATTTTGATACAAACCCTGTCAGATTCCCAACTCTACCCTCATAGGAGCAATTGGGTAATGTCCTCGTTCATTATTGAAGAAGAATACATTCGTCAGAATTCAGGAGCGGAGCAGGAAAGCTCCGCCAAGGTGTCAAAATCAGTCTTCGTAGGGAATTCACTCATAGCCACTACGAAAGTTGACTTCAATTTCATTCAACTATCTAATATTGGCTACAAATTTGCTTTCGAGACTTTTTCAATTTGCCCTGTAAAGTATGCTTCCTCATGTTTGAGTTGTTGCGCTAATTCTAACCCTTTTTGAAAAGCTGTTAGTGCTTGAGGAAACTCTTTGCGTTCTAAATACAATTGCCCAATTTGGTCATAAGCTTGCATCAGCCCGTAAAAGTTGGCGGCTTGCGTCTCTGTCTCCACAAGAATTTGGCTAGCTTGCAAAGCTTCGTCTGTTTGTCCTTGAGAACGGTACAGCGCAATTAACTTCTGCAAAGCTTCACCTGCACGAACGTACTCCTTTAATTGCCAAGCAATGGTATAAGCTTCTTGATAATTTTTAAAAGCTTCTAGCAGTAAGTTAGGATTTTCCTTTGCTAGAGATTCGTAATGTGGTGCGATCGCTAGCTTTAATTCTGGTATTGCAGTAAGATTATTTTCACTAACGTAAATTTCTACTAGTTTATTAAGTACATTCAATGATTGCTGCGGTTGGTTTGTCTGGTCGTAAATTTCGGCCAGCTGTTGCAGATATGTTACCTCGTTGACACGTTCGCCTTGAGAAGTCGCTAAACCCAACAATTCCTCGTAGATTGGGGCGGCTTTGGGATAATCAAACCAACTCAAATGTAGTTCCCCAATTGTCTTGAGGGTTTCTACTACTGCTGTTGTATTTTTTTCCTCTCGCACCACTAACAAAACTTGGTCGTAAGCTTCCACAGCTAGTTTAGGCGATCGCACATTTTGATAAGCTTGACCTAGCGATCGCCACAATTCTAGATCAATTGGGGCAGTTGTTTTCTGAGATTGTGCCTGCTTTTGAATTGCTTGCAATCGCTGCGTAATATATTGTACTTCCTGCCCATCATTTTGCTTCCAAGCGATCGCCCCGACTCGTGATAGTGCTTGCACCTCTGCTAATGAACCTAAAAAGCGCCGCAAACGAAGTTCCCGGTTCCATATTTCAAACGCCGCCACCTGATCTCCTGCTTGCAGTTTTGCTGCTGCTTCTTGATTTAACGCATCTAGCGCTGGTTCTAACTTTTGCTGTTCTGGGAGAGTTAACGGCTGTTTATCCTTGGGCAAACGTGGTAGGAGTGGATCGGGTGTGGTAATTTCTAGGGGATTTGGAGGAAATTTATCCGGTAGTTTGGGTTTTTTAGTCTGTGCCAGCGTCAAGGAACTGTTAAAGAGTATAGCGGCAGTAACAATCACAATTAAGCGCCTGAGCATGGGTACTTTACCTTGCCTTGAGTTAGTTGCATGAGTTAATTATCTCCATGCCCTATTATTTTTACCTTATTTCAGCAATTCCGAAGCGTCACTGACATTGCTTTATGTCTCTATCTAGTCTACGTATTCAGCACACCAAGCTAATATCAAGCTAATTTTAGCAGAGCTTTTTAAGTGTAATTGCTGAATTAAAGTAGCATATTTACATAATTTCTGCAAGCGAGAATCTCTTGAAAATGGCTGCAGGATATACTGAAAAATTTCATAAAATTTATTATTTGTCTTCCTATGAGTCAGGAAATATACGCTCCCAATAATTAACTAATATAGATATCCTTTATTAGAGCTATTAAAGCGAATTTGCTCTAAAAGTTAAAAAAGTTGGTATCATTTAACACTGCTATGATGATTAGTACCGTGAAAAACTTTTGGTATTACTGATTTAGAGTATGAATCAAGAGGTAGAGACGCGATATATCGCGTCTCTATATCGGTTTTCTTATTCAGCAAGCCCATTTTTTCATGGGTCTTGTTTGGTGGAACGAAGATATAGCCGCTTGGACTGGGGCTGCTAGTCACCCTTCTGCTTCTGTGCGGTACGCTATGCGAACAAAGATGCTAATGCGTAGCTTGCTTAGAGATAGGGGTACGGACTTTCTAAGGTCGCTAATGCTGCACTAATGGGTGTTACCCGTCTACAGAGCTGGCTCACCGTTTTTACCAATTTAGTCAGCAGCTACTTTTTCAACTAGGAAGGTAAAAAATGGAATGGGCTATTTACAAAAAGAATACGGGCAGTTTTGTAATAGCAGTCGCAATTATGACTGGTGTTGGCGTAGTCTCGTATCTTAGTTTGCTTCAGTATAGAGAAAACGCTCAATGGGTAACACATACACGCGAGGTACTGGAAAAGACTAAAGAAGTAATGTCACAGATCAAAGATGCAGAGACTGGACAACGGGGCTATCTTCTCACGGGTAAAGAACGGTATCTAGAACCCTACCGCACAGCAACTGACGAGATTGCTCAGAAACTTAAAGCTCTGCGCCAATTGACTGCGGATAACCTCAATCAACAACGGCGGCTCGATCGCCTTGAACCCCTGATTGCCAAAAAACTAGTTTTGATGGAACAGGCGATTAACGCCAGGAGCAAAAATTTAGAGTCCGCGCTGCAAATAGTTCAGACAGATCAGGGTCAGCAGATCATGCAGGACATCCGAATGCTGACTACAGCGATGGAGAACGAAGAGAATGAGTTGTTGAAACAGCGGTCAATAAAGGCAAACGCCAGCGCTCATCAAACAACTTTCTTGACTATTTTTGGCAGCGTTATCGCTTCTGCGATCGTCGGTTTAGCAGCGATAATTACCAATCAGGAACTTGTAAAACGCAAGCGGATGGAAAATTTTCTGCAAAAAGCTCGTGATGAGTTAGAAATAGAGGTTAGCAAACGGACTGCCGAACTGAGAAACACTAACGAAGAATTACAAACTGAAATTAATGAGCGCAAAAGGGCGGAGTCAGAGATTCTGCGGCTGAACGTCCAGCTTGAGCAGCGAGTTGCAGAACGCACAGCACAACTCGAAGCCACTAATAAAGAGATGGAAGCATTTAGTTATTCTGTGTCTCACGATCTGCGGGCCCCCTTGCGGAGCATCGACGGCTTTAGCCAAGCGCTACTAGAAGATTATAGTGATAACCTCGACGCACTAGGTCAAAACTACCTCCAGCGAGTGCGTGCAGCCACCCAGCGAATGGCACAACTGATCGACGATTTACTGAATCTGTCACGACTGACGCGTAGTGAGATGCGTTGCGAAAATGTGGATCTGAGCGCACTGGTGGAGGCGATCGCTACAGAGTTGCACAAAACACAACCAGAACGCCAAGTAGAGTTTGTCATTACACCGGGATTGCTTGCCAATGGTGATGCTCATCTGTTAAGGATTGTGCTAGAAAACCTGCTGGGTAATGCGTGGAAGTTTACAGGAAAAAATCAAAAAGCACGCATAGAATTTGGGCTTTTGCAGCAAGATGACACCCATGTGTATTTTGTCCGTGATGATGGCACAGGCTTCGATATGGCCTATATTGACAAACTCTTCGGTGCTTTTCAGCGCCTACACGCCATGACTGAGTTTGAAGGTACTGGCATTGGACTAGCTACTGTGCAACGGATTGTTCACCGTCATGGTGGCCGTGTCTGGGCTGAGAGTGCAGTAGAGCAAGGCGCAACATTTTACTTCACCCTTTAACTATAGGAGAACATACAACATGATTTTACTTGTAGAAGATAATCCTGACGATGAAGCGCTAACCCTACGCGCACTCAAGAAAAACAATATTATGAACGAGGTAGTAGTGGCACGCGATGGGGTAGAAGCCCTAGATTATCTCTTTGGGAAAGGTGTGTACGCCGATCGCGACATGAGCGTTATGCCGAATCTCATCCTCTTGGATTTGAAATTGCCCAAAATGGATGGTTTGGAAGTTTTGCGACACCTGCGAACCGACGACAGAACAAGAATCCTTCCCGTCGTCATTCTCACCTCGTCCAAGGAGGAGCAAGACTTAATTAATGGTTACAGCTTGGGTGCCAACAGCTATGTTCGCAAACCAGTAGACTTTTCCCAATTCAGTGAAGCAGTCCGACAACTAGGGTTGTACTGGTTTGTCTTAAACGAATCACCACCAAGGGTATAGCTTACCAAAGGGGGCAGTTCTTGCTGGGAGCAGGAGGAAAGAAGTATGAATAAAAACTTTAATTCTGGGTCATTACCCAGTTTAAAAAAAGAATTGTATCGATAGCGCAGCGTAAAGCCTTCGGCATAGCTTCGCTTAGAGCGAGTCAGCGAGCGTCGCAGAAGTGCCACGAGATATCAAACCGTCCAAGATCAATCCCACGTTTTTAAAAGTGGGTTACAACTGAGCCTCCTGCCTCCAAAATATAGATGCAAAGCTGACTTTCTTAATTACGAATTACGAATTACGAATTACGAATTACGAATTACATGGGTATACCACTGCGCGTATTACTTGTTGAGGATTCAGAAGATGACGCTTTGTTGGTGCTGCGTGAACTGCAACGTGGTGGCTATCAAGTAACCTTTGAACGGATTGATACACCCACAGCCATGAAAGCTGCGATCGCAGGGCAAACATGGGATATCGTCATCTGTGATTATTCCATGCCCACCTTTAGCGCCCCTGCTGCATTGAAGCAAGTCAAGGAAAGTGGACTTGACTTGCCATTTATTATTGTCTCAGGCACTATTGGTGAAGATACCGCAGTAGCTGCCATGAAAGCTGGTGCCCATGACTACATCATTAAAGGCAATTTAGCACGACTTATCCCTGCTGTTGCCCGCGAGTTGCGTGAGGCACAGGTGAGACGGGAGCGTAAACAAGCAGAGGAGCAGATTAAAGCATCGCTTCAAGAAAAAGAGGTGCTATTGAAAGAAATTCATCACCGGGTAAAAAATAATTTGCAGATTATTTCTAGTCTGCTCAACCTGCAAGCAGAGTATCTCAAGGACAATCAAGCTCTTGAGGTATTCAAAGATAGCCAGAACCGAATTGAATCAATGGCTCTGATCCACGAGAAACTATATCAATCTCAAGACTTGGCAAAGATTAATTTTGCTGACTATATCCAAGATTTAGTAACTAATTTATTTTATTCATACAACGTTAATTCCAGCGCTATTACCTTGAAAATGAACGTTGAGGAGGTTTTTCTAGTCATTGATGCAGCTATTCCTTGCGGTTTGATTATCAATGAACTTATTTCAAATTCCCTAAAATATGCCTTTCCCCAAAGAGAGCCGGGAGAAATTTGTATTGAATTTTGCTCCATAGAAGCAAATTTACTTAGACTAACTATCAGTGATAATGGTATTGGTTTTGCCCAAGATTTTGACTTTCAAGCTACAGAATCATTAGGTTTGCGATTAGTCAAAGGTCTAATACATCAGCTACAAGGCAATATCGATTTGATCAGCTATAACGGAGTAGAGTATAAAATTATATTCCCGACTAAAAATTTATAAAATTATAAATTTAACAAAATCATGAAGCCAATAAATATATTAGTTGTTGAAGATGAAATCATCGTAGCAATGGATATACAAAGTCGCCTCAGAAAATTTGGATACACTGTTATTGGGCTTGCCGATTCTGGAGAAGAAGCAATTAAGAAAGCAGCAGATGATTCTCTAGATTTAGTTCTAATGGATATTCACCTCAAAGGAAAGATGGACGGTGTAGAGGCCGCTCAGATAATTCATAATGTTTTTAAAGTACCAGTAATATATCTTACTGCTAATGCAGATGAATCAACATTGAATCGAGCAAAGGAAACAGAACCGTTTGGCTACATTCTCAAGCCTTTCAAAGAAAAGGAATTAAAGTTCACCATTGAAATTACCCTTTCCAAACATCAGACAGAAAAAAAATTAAAACAGAATGAACAATGGCTGACTGCTGTACTTAAAAGTATTGGAGATGCTGTAATTACTAGCAACGAATCTGGATCTGTGACTTTTATGAACCCTATTGCAGAGGAACTGACGGGTTGGAATTATTCAGATGCATTTGGTAAAGAAGCAACAGAAATATTCAATATTGCTCATGAAGAAACTCGGATAATAATTGAAAGTCCGATAAAGCAAGTCCTTCAGTCTGGCGTTACTGTCGGTCTACCAGAACAAACGATACTTATTGCTAAAAACGGTGTTGAAATCCCAATTGATGATAGTATTGCAGCAATTAAAGATGACAACGGTAACATCACAGGTGCAGTTTGCGTTTTTCAGGATATCACTGAGCGTAAGCAGATATTGGAGGCACTAGCGCGTCGCCAGCAAGAATTCAAAGCACTAGTTGAAAATGCACCTGATATTATTTCCAGATTTAACACTCAATTACGCTACGTTTACGTTAATCCAGTTATTGAAAAGGTTACAGGAATATCAGCCGAAACATTTATCGGCAAAACAAACGCAGAGTTAAATCTGCCAGAAGAATTTTGTCGGATATGCGATCATAAGCTTGGGCAAGTTTTTCAAACTAAGCAAGAAACCGAGTTTGAATGCAGTTTAGCGATCGCTTCCCAAATAAAACATTACCATACCCGTCTTGTGCCTGAATTGGCTAGCGACGGTTCAGTATATTTTGTTTTAAGTATCGCTCGCAACATTACTGCTCTAAAACTTGCAGAGGCGCAATTAATTTATGACGCTTTTCACGATATACTAACCGGTCTGCCAAACCGCGTCTTATTTATGGAACGACTAGAACGTGCGCTGATGCTGGCAAAACGACGTGCGGACTATACATTTGCTGTTCTCTTTCTAGACCTAGATCGCTTCAAAGTTGTCAACGACAGTCTCGGTCACATGATTGGCGATCAACTACTAATTGCCCTTGCTCGCAGACTGGAGAACTGCCTGCGTGCTGGAGACACAGTTGCTCGTCTAGGGGGAGATGAGTTTACAATTTTGCTTGAGGATCTCAACAACATCAATGACGTAACAGGCGTAGTGGAGCGGATACACAAAGCTCTGACATCTGCATTCCAACTCAGTGGATATGAGGTATTTACCACCGTCAGCATTGGCATCGCTTTAAATAAAGGTAATTACAGCCTACCAGAGGAACTCCTGCGCGATGCTGACATTGCAATGTATCGCGCTAAGACATTAGGTAAGGCACGCCATGAGATATTTGACTCAAGCATGTACAGGCAAGTAACGAAGCTATTAGAGTTAGAGATGGATCTACGACGGGCAATTGAACGCCAAGAGTTTCAGGTTTACTACCAGCCAATTGTGTTATTAGAAACTTACAAAATTATTGGCTTCGAGGCTCTGGTTCGCTGGCAGCACCCGCAACAAGGATTAGTTTCTCCAGACAACTTTATCCCACTGGCGGAAGAAACTGGGTTGATTATCCCTATTGGTTATTGGGTACTGGGCGAAGCTTGTCGGCAGATGCGTGCTTGGCAAATACAATTTCCTAGTGACCCACCCTTAACAATTAGTGTAAATCTTTCTACTAAACAGTTTTCCCAATCCGGGCTAATTGAGCAAATTTCCCAAATTATGCAAGAGACTGGTCTGGAAGGCAACAATTTAAAGCTAGAGATTACCGAAAGCATACTGATGGAAAATATTCAATCAGCAACTTTTATGCTCTTGCAACTGCAACAGATGAATATCCAATTACACTTGGATGATTTTGGTATAGGCTATTCATCCTTGAATTACCTGCACCGCTTTCCAAGTAATGCCTTGAAGATTGATCGTTCTTTTATTACTAAGATTGGTGTTAACGGAGAAAACTTAGAAATTGTTCAAGCGATCATCACCCTAGCCCAGAGTCGAAATATAGATGTAATAGCAGAGGGCGTAGAAACTGTAGAGCAACTGGCACTACTTAGAGCCATGAAATGCAAGTACGCACAGGGATATTTGTTCTCCAAACCCTTGGATAGCAAGTCGATAGAGACATTAATTGCATCTGGCATTCAGCCGAGACAAGAATAGCGTTAGGGACTTGCAAGTAAAAAAATATCCCATCCCTGCGGGACGCTACGCGAACCCTTTTAGGGCAGGGGGCAGAGAGCAGGGCCAGGAAAAGCCGTTTTGATTCCAAAAATTGGATAATTTATTTTTTGGAGTTTACACCGTAGCGTTAAAGGAGAGAGGTTTTTAGTATGCTCACGACTTTCACAACATCCTCAAAGTTTCTAAATCTGTGATAGTCATTGTTTTGCCATCAGACGCAACACTGACAATAGTTTTGCTGTTGGGGCTGAGTACAGTATTACGAACTAGTCCATGAATATCTGTAATGTCTTTATTATTTATCCAGTCCCAAAAATGGGCTTTACAACAACTATCAAAAATAACTGTTTTAGCATCGGGACTGAGAATTAATTTGTATATTGAACTAGAATCTCCTTGTAATGTTTTTAACAGTTTTAAGGTCTGAGCATCCCAAACTTTTACCATCCAAATATTGCTCGACATCTCACTTTGACTTATTAGGCGACCTGTCCCACCACTTACTAATAATTTGCCATCTGTACTAACAGCGATCGCTTCGATTTCACGAGAATGAGCAGCTAATTTATCTACAAATAATTGACGCTCTAAATGCCAAATCTGGATTGTGCCAAATAAGCCAATATAGATAGTTTGACTATCTTGACTGATTGCTAAAGACAAAACATTATTAGCACCAGTATTAAGAGTGTCTTGAAGTTGACCCAGGCGTAGATCCCAAACTTTTACCACTGCATCATTCCAACTCCCAATAACTAACTTTTGACCATCAGAACTAATTTTTAATGCTATGATATTTCCTAAGTGACCAGGAGAAAGTATTGCTTTAATTGTGCCATTTTTATAATTCCATACTTGAATTATGCCTTTTGATGTTCCAATAACTAAAGTTTCTTTGTCTGGACTCACTGCCAAAGATTGAATTTTACCAGAGCCAGAAGGCAGGCTGATAGTTTTTTCTAGGCTTTGATTGCTCAAATTACAAATTGTGATAGTTTCGTTTTCATTACCACTAATTAGGGTTTGATTATCGTATGCAATCGCTAATACCCGTATATGTTCTTGCCCTACTAAAATCTTGCCAACCTGTTTATTACTAGGATTTTCTATTTGAGTTTGGTGCTTGAGTTCAGCATACATTTGAGGGAGTTGGAAGGCTGGCGCAATCATGAATGCTATAAGTAAATCAGCTACAACTTGAATCAAAACTTTCTTGATATTATATATTTTTTTAACTTGTGGTTTTTGAGGAATAGTTGACGAAATCCTATAATTAGAATTAATTAACTCTATGAATTGAGGCAGTTGTGTAATTAAGTTTATAGCTCCCTGGTGTGTAAGTTTAAGAGGTATTTGATTAGTCAGTTGGAGAATTTTTAATTCAAACGGTAGTTTATTACGATTAACTGGTGTAAAACCCAATCCAGTATAAAACTGCCTATTTTGACGTGGGCAATTGAAGTATAAAGGTAGTGCTATTTGGCGGCTGAGACGAGCTAACAACAACTTACTAAAATTGTCTAGCTGCTCCTGTGGTTCAACATATAAATTGTATAGTATGGAACACTCTGCTTGTTGAGAAAAGTGAATGTAGCCGATCGCACGACCATCCTGTTCAATAATCCACTCTTGCCATCTGGCAGAAAACCACATCAAAATCATCAGTTCTAAATACAACCAGGCAGCTATGGTAATTCCTAAAAATTGAATACCCAAAAAATAAAAATCAAAGTTAGCTAACCATGTTAAACCAAATATTGCTCTGAGACTGCCAAAAGTTACGCCCAATAAGATAAAAGCACTGCTTGATACGAAGGCGATTAAGCTAAAAACATAAAGCCGAGAGTTTCTAAATTGCTTTCTGTGCCAAAAAGTTGTGTAAAAATTGAATTGTTCTTCAAAGTTTTGGAATGGGCGAATTAAAATACCAGATGGTAATACATTAGTTGATGGCTGGTTTGTGATAGGTATTGGTTTACCCAATAAACCCATACAGGATATTTTAGAAAACCGCAGTTCTTTAGGGACTTGCTCTTTGAGAAGTGCAACAAAGCCAAATCGAGCGTAAAAAGATTGCAATTGAGGAAGACAGATAAGATAGACTGGCTGCCCAATATTCTTTAAACAACTCCAGAGTAGATATGAACCAACACCCCGCGATCGATGTTGTGAAGTAATAAAAAATGTAGAAAGTATAGTGTAGTTCGAGCGTTGTAAAAGTATTGCCCATCCAACAATTTGCTGTTGATATTCAGCTACCCACACGGTACGATTGGGAGATTGTGATGCTAACAACCTGGGGATTAGATGCTTAAGTGTAACTACAATTAAAAATGCAGTAATAATTCCAGATCCCATTACCAAGATAAACGACCAATTAACTTCCTTTAATGATGGGAGAATATATTGCAAATCTTCAAAAAAGATATTCTCTGGTAACTTTCCATATTCAAACAAATAGGCTTTATGAATGATAGATAATTTATTTAGCCACGCTTCCAAAAGTGAACGGATGCTAATAACTAGCCACAAGAAAGCTATAGCAATAATCCAAAATGAAGAATTAAAGTTGTACGATTGGATATCTTGTAAAGTGCCACGCCGTAACGAGTAACCCGACGGTGGATGGTAGGATTCAACAGGTGGTTCTCCAGATGAGGACATTGATTAATGACGCTTTGAGTAAAGTGAAAGCATAAACACTACTTTGTTAATACTCCTAGCTTTTCACGCCGCTTAAATTATCGAGAACCGCAATTACACTGAAAACAAAGTTTTAGTCGTTGGGCGATAAATAGCTCAACCTTATGTAGCAGTCCTAAATCATTTGTGAACAACAAGAACCCTGGTTTGTTAAAGAAACCGGGGTTTAGGCGGGTCATTGACTTTCTTTTTCTCCTTTGGCTCGTTCGCGTGTCAAGCTATCAATAGCATCACCCAAAGCAGTAGTAAGGCTATTGCGGGTTTGAGCGTGGTTATCCTGCTCAGTTTTCAAAGCTTGCAAGAGGCGATCGCGTTCTTTGATTACGGTAATGAGTTTAGCTTGCAATTCCTCCACAGATTTTAGTTGTTCTATTTCTTGTTGGATCGCTGTTACTGGTGTCCCAGCAGGCAGTGTCTCCATCTCAAGACCCCGGAGTTTATGCAAGTCTGCCTTGAGGGATGCGATCGCCTGTTGGGCCAATTGGGCATCCGTGCGCCGTTGTTCTGCTTCTGTGTTGTAAAGCTGACGCCATTTTTGGGCGCTTTCCCAAGCCGTATCGCGATCGCCTTGAAGTCCCGCCATCTGCTCTTTGAGTGTCTGGATTTCTGTCAACCACTCTTGTGTTAAAGTTATCGTTTTATTAGTATTTTCAGCCATTATTACCCTTATTCGTACTATAAAAGGACTAAAGTTACATTTTTCGTCAATCAAAAAAGCATGATGGTTTCTTTTTTCATTAGAAAAAGAGTACTACTTTGATCCTAAAGACTGACCAATCCATATTGGCATCAAAAGTTTTTTAAAGTAACACCTCAGAGTCAATAAAATCCAATCCCTAATATCTAATTCCTGGCTCCCTTCACACCAGAGGGGAGTTTCTGTATATCCTCACCCTGTAAGCCTTCTATCCTCTAAATTTGAAATGAAAACGTAACACGCTACGCAAAATTTGGCACAGTAGTTAATAAAGCCAACCAGTTTTAACTCTAAGTCATGCCAAAGCCTCGTTTTTTACGCTTCTTTCGCCACCTCAATTGGCGCACGCTCAAAAAAACTTTTGCCAGGACAATCGAAAGACGACTTTTTGGACTCGCCTCGGAAATTGCCTTCAATGCCATGTTATCGCTGTTTCCTGCAATTCTTGCGATCGTCACAGCCATTGGCTTATTGGCAGAATCTTTACAAGCTACTTTCAAACAACTGGCGACACAACTAAGTCAAGTCCTACCAGAACAAGCTCTCGACTTGATTCGTGATTTTGCCACTACAGAAATTACTAACTCCAAAAACACTGGTTTATTTTCTCTGAGCTTTGTATTAGCAATTTGGACTGCTTCTGGGGCTGTGAGTACCGCGATGACCGCCTTCGACCAAATCCATCAAATTCCTTCAGAACAAATCCGTCCCTTTTGGAAAGCCAAGCTCGTCTCTCTAGGATTAACAGTCGGTACTATGTTGCTTTTAGTGTTGGCTTCTTTCTTAGTGTTTACCAGCGATTTGCTGCTGGGAATGGTAGTGCGCGGAAATAGTTCTTTGATCATCTTGTTGCATCTTTGGCAGCTTTTACGTTGGCCTTTAGCTTTAAGTATTGTTGCTGTCGCCTTTAGCTTTGTCTATCGCTATGGCCCAAGCCAGTGGAACTCAGGCACGCCAATGATGCCTGGAGCAATTTTAGCAGCTGTTTTTTGGGCGATATTGTCTGCCCTATTTCGGCTTTATGTGGCGAATTTTGGCAATTATAATAAAGTCTATGGTGCAGTAGGGGCTGTGATAGTTTTAATGCTTTGGCTGTCGATGAGTGCTGCGGTTCTGTTAATCGGCGATCAGTTGAACGTGACTGTCGGCGAAGATATGCGCCCAAAAGCACAGTCAGAATCTCCTGAAAAATATTAATTTGTAAATATCGCTAGAAATCCCTGAGGAAATTTTTGCAAAAGTTTAGTAGGGGAGTAAAATATCTAACGATTCAATACACAGTTAGCGATCGCCTTCATGTCTGATTCTCCTCCTCGATTTTCGATGATTGAACCTGAAGCCAAAGCACACACCTTGAAGCGGTTACGTCAGTTAAGTCGGCTGCTGGATAACGTTATTACCATTCCTGGTACACAGATTGGTTTTGGTCTAGATCCAATTTTAGGACTTATACCTATTGGTGGTGATTTTTTGGGAATCATGTTTTCTAGCTACATCATCCTAGAAGCAGCGCGACTGGGTGTATCTAGAGCCACTTTAGGTAAAATGGTTCTGAATGTGATCATTGATGGCTTAGTAGGCGCTGTCCCAGTTTTGGGAGACTTTTTTGATTTTGCCTGGAGAGCTAACACTAATAATATCAAGCTATTGGAAGAGTACTTAAAGTTTCCCAGTCAGCAAAAGAGTGCAGACAGGTGGTTTATCTTTGGTGTCTTGGTAGGATTGTTGCTGATCTCCATTGTTTTAGTAGCATTACCAGTGATACTAATTAGAATGCTATGGAATGCCTTAACTGGTGGTTAAATTATTTATTGATAATGGAATGAAAGATTGGTGGCAAGCTACTTTTCCTAAAGGGCGGCAAAGTCTAATTATTACTGATGCAAAAGGGTATCCTGTACAAATTGCTTATGGCGAAAAAGGTAAAGGTAAACCGCTAATTTTATTACATGGCATGGGGAGTTGGAGCTATAATTGGCGTCATAGTATAGCTCCATTATCTAAATATTTTCGGGTAATTTGTTTTGATGCAAAATGTTTTGGTTTTTCTGAAAAACCATTGTCGCGTAGAGAAGATAACGGCCATCAAGTTATTGAGTTTAAAAGAGTTATTGAAGCATTATGTGATGAACCCGCAGTGATTGTGGCTGAATCTCTGGGGGGATTGGTTGCCCTTGCCCTTGCTCAAGAAAATCCGCAGTTAGTCGGGCGGCTTGTAGTCGTAAACGTACCTATTTTTGCCGAACGTCTACCCCATTGGGCTATGTGGTTACTTGCCCAAACGCCCCTGGAAATAATACAAACAATTGATTCTTTACGTCTGGCATATTTGTTTGCACCTCTATTGAGAGAAATTATGGCAATAGAAAGACGTCGGGTATTATTTGATCCGTCAATTTTGACGCAGAAAGATGTCTATTGGATAACTTACCCGTTTATTGAATTTCCTGGTACGGTTGCAAAAGTCGCCGAAGAGTTACAAATAGCAGCGCGAGAAATTGAGAATTGGCAAGCAAATAAGCCAAATATGCTCACCCAAATTCAAAATAACCTGAGTGCAATTAAGTGTCCCACACTAGTTTTGTGGGGTGAGCAAGATAGTTGGTTTCCTGTTAGTCATGGTGAAAAATTACATCAGCATATCCCCAATTCTAAATTACAAATTTTGTCTAACTGCTATCATGATGCCTCAACTGGTGCTTTTGAAGTGTTGAATGCAGCGATTATTGAGTTTTTACGGGATACTCATTTTTAATGATAGTTTATGTTTTGATGAGAGCATCCCAAATATGTAAAAATACCTCACAATTCCCCGCGAGTGTTTCAACAATAATTACGAATTACGAATTAAATAAAAAGAGAGTGGGAGGAAGCATATCAGTCAGCTTTCAAACTCCCACTCAGCCATTTGCCACTGAAGTGAACAGGAATGTATACAGACGTTGCCCGTTATTTCAGGGCTAATGCGTACTTCAACAACAACGCCTGCACGCATTTAATATTCCTGTTGCAGCAAATGCCAAACCTGATTATTGATATTTATCTGTCCAGAAAATAGTCTGCAAATAATTGGTCAAGATAGTTTTTTCTTTTTGCAAATCACTTAGTAGATAGTGTTTTACAAAAGGAATTTGCTTACGTGGTAGACCCTGATAACAAAACCCTTGAAGTCGTTTATCTTTGTACAATTTAACTTGGTTAATTAGAATCAGGTTGCCATTTTGGCAGGTTTTTAAATATTTCGAATTGCTCACCTGTTGCAGCACCATCCCCTTTTCTTGCTTTTCTGGTGGATAACCATATTACAGTTGCAAATTCAGCCACCTCTGGCCTGACATCAAGTTCCAAACTTCTGATGTCATCACCCAAGGTATAATTGAAAACTTAGAAGTGAAATTCTAAAATAACGCTGTGTAAATATACCCAGATGAAGACGACAGAGATTAAGCTGACTGGGGATTCCTGAAAAACTACTCTTGGGCGATAGTATAACTGTAGATTCTTTTAATTCTCTCACCTACCATGCCAAAACAGTCTATAGGTCTTAATAACCAAGTATATAATTACCTTTTATCCGTTTCGCTGCGGGAACCAGAGATTCTTTTGAAGTTGCGCCAAGAAACTGCCAGCCATCCCCGAAGTGGAATGCAGATTTCACCAGAACAAGGGCAGTTTATGAGACTTTTGGTGCAGCTTATTGGAGCCAAGAAAACCCTGGAAGTTGGAGTATTTACAGGTTATAGCTCACTTTCTGTAGCTTTGGCGCTACCGCCTGATGGGAAGATAATCGCTGCTGATGTGAGTGAAGAATTTACTGCGATCGCCCGGCGGTATTGGCAGCAAGCCGGGGTTGCCGATAAAATCGATTTGCGATTAGCACCAGCTTTAGAAACTTTAGATCAGCTGTTGGCAACTGGGCAAGCCGAGACATTTGATTTTGCTTTTATTGATGCTGATAAAGAAAATTATGATGGATATTATGAGCGATCGCTGCAATTAATTCGTCCAGGTGGATTGATTGCTATTGATAATGTTTTATGGTCTGGACTTGTTGCTGATCCGCAAAATCAAGATGAAAGCACCCAAGCTATCCGGGCGCTCAACGAGAAGTTACATCATGATGAACGGGTAACGCTCTCTGTTGTCCCCATTGCTGATGGGCTTACTTTAGCCATCAAACGACCTTAATACAGTTTGATTCAAGCCTAGTATTATAGCTGTTTTCAATTTGTTTTAATACACAAGGGTAGCACATCTGTGCTACCCTACCGCGTGTTCTACTTTTATTTACTTAGAAGTTGTAGCCAACTCCAAATAGTAGCCCTACATCAGTGTCATCCAGAAAAGCAGCATTTACAGCACCTGTCACCGTAAATCGAGAACCAACAGGAAGGTCGACACCACCAGTTAGCAGTAATCCAATATCAGTATCGAGATTAGCTTCAATGGCTACGCCAGCACCAATATAAGGAGATATCGCAAAGGTTCTTTCGCCCACCGCCCCTGCTGTGCGGGGAGAAAAATCCAAAGTCAAGGGAACCATAAACAGTGTATCATCTCCAAAGATCACCGCTGGTCGCACTGATATATTGCGTGTCAGACCAATTTTGCTGATTGCTGCAAAGTTACCATCGCTCAGAGCTGTATCGTCGCCACTCAAACCAATGTTACCAGCAACTCCAATATAGCTAGGGCCACCAAGAGTAGTTCTACCTGGTCTCACCTGAGGCGTTGTACCATCTGTGGTTCCTGTTGGTGGTTGATTTAACTGACTGATGTTAACATCAGGTGGGACGAGGACTTGATTAATTGCATGGATAACACCATTGCTAGCTTTCACGTCCGCCTGGATAACTGTGGCATTATTCACCGAGACTTGATTGTTAGCAGAATTGATTTTAATATTTACAGGGCTTTGTTCAGAGGTTTTCAGTTCTCCAGCCGAGAGTTGACTAGAAGTTACTGCACCAGGAACTACATGATATGACAAAATCTTAATCAATGCATCTCTGTTTTCTGGTTGCTGTAACTGCTGTAAGGTAGCAGCAGGTAAAGCAGCAAATGCTTGATCTGTTGGAGCGAAGACTGTATAAGGGCCAGGCTGTTGAAGAATATCTGCTAAACCTGATGTCCTTAATAAAGAAGTCAGAGTTGTCAAAGAATTACTGGATGCAGCAAGAGAAACAATATCAGTACCAGTTTGAGTTCCACCGACAATATATTGAGTAGCTGGAAGATTGCTCGCAATAGGTTGCACTCTTCCCTGTTTAGCCAAAGCTTGATATAAGAGTGCCGCAGCTTCAGCACGAGTTAGGGGCTGTTGCGGATTGAGTTGTTTTACATCTGGATAATTAACAACAATATTAGATTGTGTTGCTGTTGTCACACTAGCAACAGCATAGTTCGGGATAGCTGAGGCGTCCGTGTAGTAAGTGCTGAGGTCACTACTGGTTCCAGTGCTGCTAGCAGTTAAACCCAAACCATTGGTTACAGCAACGATCGCCTGTACCTTCTGTATTTGTTCGTTTGGTCTAAACACGTTCCCAGGATAACCTGCTAAAAATCCAGTTTCGTAGGCGTTCTGAATTGCAGAAGCCGCCCAATAGCCAGCAGGAACATCACTAAATCCACCTGCGCTTAATTGCCGAACTCGATTTTGGTTAGGGAAAGCTTTTTGAATCAGGGCAGCAAACTCTGCACGAGTCACACCTTGATTCGGCCGAAAGCTGCCATCAGGAAAGCCACTAATCACGTTATTGTCTGCTAGGGCTTGAATGAAGGGACGCGCCCAATAATCTGAGGGAACATCAGACAAGTTTACTGTTGAAGTAGGTGATGGTGTTGCAGGTGATGGTGTTTCAGGTGATGGTGTTGCAGGTGATGGT
>NZ_CAXTNP010000114.1:0-23265 GCF_964245575.1 uncultured Nostoc sp.
GTTGAGCCTCTGAACTCGACACTTGAACCTTTGAACTTGGAATCTTTAAAATTCTAAAAGAACAAGCAAAGATTTTGTTTAAACAAATATAAAATTCAAGCTACATATCACCTTGACACCTTTACTCCTCTACAGACGCGATTAATCGCGTCTCTACTCCTCTACAGACGCGATTAATCGCGTCTCTACTCCTAACTTTTGTTGTACAGACGCGATTAATCGCGTCTCCTAACTCCTAACTTTCTTATGCACGCCCTATCGATTCCCACCTGGATTATTCATATTTCTAGCGTTATTGAGTGGATTGTCGCCATTTGGTTAATTTGGACTTACGGCGAACTCACTGGTAATCGCAATTGGTGGGGATTATCCCTTGCCATGTTACCAGCTTTGGTCAGCGCCATGTGTGCTTGTACCTGGCATTATTTTGACAACGCCGAATCTCTAGAATGGTTGGTAACGCTTCAAGCTACCATGACCTTAGTTGGTAATTTTACGCTTTGGGCAGCAGCGTATTTGATTTGGCGTTCTACTAAGTCTCCTAACACTGTTGAACCAAAACCTATTAACTCAGAGCAATGATTTCTAAAGAAACCCTGTTTGCACTTTCACTGTTTCCCTATTTGGGTTTCTTGTGGTTTATCAGCCGCAGTCCGCAAATGCCGCGTTTAGCGCTGTATGGATTTTACGGCACTCTCGTTTTTGTTGCCATTACCATCCCGGTGGGGATTTATGCTGTATTGCATTATGGCGAGTCTTTAGCCAATGTAGATTGGTTGCACGGAAGTGCAGAAGTATTTTTGACCCTTTCTAACATCTTGCTTGTGCTGGGTTTTGGGCAAGCTGTAAGGCAATTAAAAATGAAAAACTAGTGTTTGATTGTGTTGAGTTATGAGGAAAAGGTAAATGGATGTAATTCCAGCAATTGATTTACTAGAAGGTCGCTGTGTGCGACTATATCAAGGAGACTACGATCGCTCGCAAGTTTTTAGCGAAAATCCTGCTGATGTTGCCAAACAGTGGGTAGATCAAGGTGCTGCTAGATTGCATATAGTTGATTTAGATGGTGCCAAAGCAGGTAAAGTAGTAAATTTGGGGGCAATTGAAGCGATCGCTCATGCGGTATCAGTGCCAATTGAAATTGGTGGAGGATTGCGCGATCGTACCAGCGTCCAACAAGTATTCAATCTAGGCGTACAGTGGGCAATTCTTGGAACCATCGCCGTAGAACAACCCCAGCTAGTGCAACAACTCTGCCAAGAATTTCCCGAACAGATTATTATCGGTATTGATGCCCGTAACGGCCGCGTAGCAACTCGCGGTTGGTTAGAAACCTCAGAAGTTTTAGCAACTCAACTGGCTGTACAAATGCAAGAATTGGGTGCAGCCGCCATAATTTACACAGATATCCAGCGAGACGGTACACTTACAGGCCCCAATTTAGAAGCTTTGCGAGAACTTGCAGCAGTAATTTCTATCCCGATAATTGCCTCTGGCGGGGTAAGTTCTCTCACCGATTTGTTGAGTTTGTTGGCGTTAGAACCTCAAGGCGTGACTGGTGTGATTGTCGGACGTGCTTTGTACACTGGGGATATTTTACTCAAAGAAGCATTGCGAGCGATCGGGCCTGGGCGGATTCAGGATATTCCACCGAATCTTGGTTTTTCTACCTTTGCTTGACATTTTCTGTCTCTGGTGAAAAACACACTGTACTCGGTACTCCAAGTACAGTGGTGGCTCTCTTAACCAGTCCAGCTATTTGTTTTAGCTAAACAGTGAAGGTACGGAGGATGAAATGGTTGTTACACTGCAACTACACCAGATCGACCTTCAACCAGGGCAGTGCTTGACATTGCGCGAGATCAGTTGGGTAGAGTTTGAAGCAATTCTAAAGGAACTTGCAGAACATCACGCTGCACGAGTTGCTTACTATCAAGGGGTGTTAGAGATTCGGATGCCTTCACCAGAAGATGAAGTTGACAAAGAATTAATCGGCGACATGGTTAAAATCCTACTTGATGACTTAGAACTTGACTGGGAACCTTACGGCTCGACAACATTTAAGCGATCGCAAATGGCAGCAGGTGTATCTGTGATATATTTCTGTAATCAACAATACCCCTGATGTAGATACTATAGTAGATTTTAAAATTTAGTATTATGTCTAGTCAAGAACCAAATTCCAATCAAGCATTTAGGCAAACACAAGCTACCGGAACAAAGAAGAAGAAACCACAGCCTCCCGCAGACATCAAAAAACCAAATAAAACCGAATAAAAAGCATTATATAAGTGTACATCAGGGCAAGCTATTGAAGAGTAGGGAGGGGGTTATTGTACCTTACAAGGCTCGAGAATCGCTATAGTTCCTTGTAGAGACTTAAATTAAGTCTCTACAATTGTCATCAAAAATAAATTAGCTTATTTGTTTTTCGCTTGAGTCTTTGCTTGCTCTAAAGCTATTTCTTTAATAGCCTGATAGGAATTAACATTTGAAGTACCTTCAATAGCTTTAACCGCCAAATCTTGAACCTGTTTCAGGGCCGATTCAAGTTGTTTAGAAATATTTTGAATCCGCGTCTCTTGATTAGTAATAGTTTGTTCTAGAGATTGCAGCCTTTGTTCATAGAAACGCTTTTGCCCTTCCACTTCTTTATAATATAAATCTGATTTTACTTTAGCTTGGTAGTGGGCGATACCTTTGCCTTCTTCTGTAGCTTTTTTGATCGCTGCTTCTTTATCTTTCGGAAAAACCTCTACCTTTGCTTTTAATTCTTCAAATTGCTTCTCTTTCTCAAAAATCGCTTTCTCTCGTTCAGCCCACTGTTTTTCTGTTTCTTGTAGTAATTCTTCCAGTTGCTTATATAGTGCTTTATGTTCTTGTTCGTATTCGTCACTTTGCAATTGTCGCTGGAGTTCTAAATTATACTTGTACTCTGAAACATCGCGTTGCCGAGTTTTATTCAAGTTTTCATTCCGTTCTTTTACCGTTCGTTGCTGTTCCTCTTGTTCTTTTCCCCAAGTATTTCTTTGCACTAATATTTCTTGAGACAACACTTCATAACACTGGCTATATTCTTCCTGATAAGCTTTAATATTATCTTCATAGGCTTGGATGAGAGTATCCAAGATATCATCAGAAATTTCTAAATTGTGCAGTTGTATTAATTCTTGGATTTCTTCTTCTAAAGTTCGCCTAATTTCTTCTAATTTAGAAGCTTTTGTAGTTAGCTGTTCTGATAATTCATTAGCAGCACTGCCAAAACCTAATTGAATCTTC
Organism: uncultured Nostoc sp.; assembly: GCF_964245575.1. Taxonomy (GTDB): domain Bacteria; phylum Cyanobacteriota; class Cyanobacteriia; order Cyanobacteriales; family Nostocaceae; genus Nostoc. The sequence continues at coordinate 3,280 of NZ_CAXTNP010000114.1, forward strand.
GCCAAGCTTTCAATTGTATTGTTCATCTTTTGTTGGACACTAGAAAGCTGATTCATAGCTGTTTTTTGTTCTAATTTAGGCTGTTCTTTAGTTCCAGACGGGTTATCCTTAGCAACTTGTTCGAGTTGCGATTTCAGCGCTGCTTTTTCTTTAGCTAACTCCTCATACGCCTGAATAATTTCTACTTTAGTATTCTTATCAGTCGGTTTTTTTACCACCACAACAAACCTCCTCTTCAGGAATTAAAAATGATGAAAATATTAAAGAATTATAACTATTTAGCATTAGAACTACTAAAAGCCCTCATAGCTAAGTCTTGTGCTTGTTTTAATGCAGTTTGCAATTGAGCAGAAATCCCTTCTATTTGCTCATACTGTTTCTTAATTGTTTCTTCCAGAGATTGAATTCTTTGTTCATAACTTTGTTTATTAGCTTCCCATTCCTTTTCAAATAAATCAGCCTCAATTTTAGCTTTTTGGCTTGTTTCTTTAATTGCCTCTTCCCTAGCTTTTTTAACAGCTTCTTCTAACTCATTAGGAAATCTAGCTACCTTTTGTTGATAGTCTGCAAAGAGTGGTTGGCGTTCAGTGAATATTTTTTCTCGTTCTTTCCAATCTTTTTCTTTTTTTTGAGAATTAACTTGTATTTCCCTTTGTTGTTGGCGCTTTATCGCTTCGTAGCTGTCTGTATTGAGTTTACGAGTAGTTTCTAATTTATACTGAGATTCTTCTTGTTCTTGTTGGCGCTCTTTGGCTAATATATCGTTATATACTTGAAGCTTTTCTTCATACTCTGCTTGTTCTTTTTGCCATTCTTTTCTTCGGATTGTAACTTCTTTTTCTAGTGCTTCTTTTTTGCTGATAGTATCTTGTTCTAGGATTTTTAATTTTTCTTGGTGTTCTTGACTTAAAATGTCTAGAGTATCCGCTATAACTCTGATTTGTTGAAGCTCTTGTAAGCGTTGAGTTTCAATTTCTATAGCTCGGTTCAATTCATCTAACTTGGAATTTTCCTGAGCTAGTTTTTCAGATAATCCATTGAGAATACTGCCAAACTCCAATTGTAAATCAGCTAAACCTTTGACAATACTATCAACTGTATATGCAGAAGCTGATTGCAGAATTTCTTGACTTTTTGCCTTTTCTGCTTCCTCTTGTTTGGTTGCTATTTTAGATTCCAGCTTTTTTCTTTGGATAATAATTTGTTGAAATGCTTGCATTAGTTGTTGTTTGCTGTCCTTGACTCCAACTGTAGTCATCTTCCAACTCCCTTCAATAGGCAATAATTTATTGGGTAGCAAGCCATACCAATGACTACCCTATGCAGACATCAGAATAGCTTTTAAATCAACATTTTTAGCACAGTGTAAGTACTGAAATGATCAACAGATGACACTTAGCTGGGTATAAATTTTCCACACATGTGTATTTCTGTTTTTCAGGTATAGTTTTCCCTTGCTCATTAGTACTTTTGTACTAAAGTAAATATACCCAACTTAATCTGCTCTTGTCAAGATAACCCTTCATAATAATTGCATCACAGTGATTTACGATTTAGGAGGGTGCTGTGGTATATGTTACTTTTTGTAAAGAAAATCTAAAAGAATCAACCCTAGTAGAAGAGTCGTTGCAGTAAGGCTAGATAATAGATTTCATCATCCTAATTGATACAAGCACAGTCCTAGACTTTTGTGATATCAATGTATACCAGTGAATCGACCAAATACTCTGCTAGAACGGACATTGGACAAACCAGCCGAATTCTAGTAGTAGAAGATGAAGAATTAATCCAGGAAATGCTAGCTGTAGCCCTTGAAGAGGAAGGTTATGGGGTGACAACAGCACCCGATGGACGGTCTGCTATAGAGTATCTCAAAAGTTTTGAAACCAATTCGGGGGAACTTCCCTTTGATTTGCTCATTCTTGATTTGATGCTGCCTCAAATCAATGGGCTAGATATTTGCCGTTTGCTGCGTCATCAAGGAAACCCAGTACCAATTTTAATGCTGAGTGCTAAGGGTAGTGAAACTGACCGCGTGCTGGGGTTAGAGGTGGGAGCAGATGACTACCTGACTAAACCCTTTAGTATGCGCGAGTTAGTGGCTCGTTGTCGGGCTCTACTGCGCCGCCAACGCCTAAGTAATTTACCACAAGTACCAGTATTAAAATTCAAGGATATCACCTTGAATCCCCAAGAATGCCGCGTGCTAGTTCGTGGTATCGAGGTGAATCTTTCCCCCAAAGAGTTCCGCTTGCTGGAACTGTTTATGAGTTACGCCCGCAGGGTATGGTCACGGGAACAATTGCTAGATCAAGTTTGGGGGCCAGATTTCGTTGGCGATAGTAAAACTGTAGACGTTCACATTCGATGGTTGCGCGAAAAATTAGAGCAAGACCCCAGTCATCCCGAATATATTGTGACTGTACGAGGTTTTGGCTATAGGTTTGGATAATTAGTTTGGATAGTTGTTAGTTTTTAGTAGTCACGAAGAAACTAACAACTCAAATGCTTTTATTGGGATTTTTTCTGGGTTTAGCGGTAGGCATTGGGTTTTGGGTTTGGCAACAGGTTCAACTTCACCGTTACCTGGGGCGCTTACTGCGACCGTTAACCTCGCATTCTTACAAGATGGGACTGCTGCTGATTCCTGGGTTGCGGCAGGAGATAGCAATGGTGAAGCAGCACCGACAAGATTTGCAGCAGTCGTTGCAAACTTACCAAGACCTGCTAGATTTTGCACCAGTGGGATATTTGCAGGTGGATGAGGAAAATCAACTGCTGTGGTGTAATGGGCAGGCGCAGGAAATTTTGTATCTGCACTGGCAACCAGAACAGGTGCGCTTGTTACTGGAGTTGGTAAGGTCTTATGAACTTGACCATTTAATTGAGCAAACTCGTGATTTGCAAAAACCACAGACGGGAGAATGGATATTTCATCCATCTTGTGATGATGCGGCAGAGATGGCAACAATAAAATCTTTGGCTTTACGGGCATCTAGCTTGCCTTTACCCAATGGACAAGTGGGAGTCTTTTTAGAAAATCGTCAACCCCTATTAGATATAAATCAAGTACGCGATCGCTCTTTTTCTGATCTAGCACACGAACTCAGAACGCCACTAACCTCGATTCGCTTGGTCGCGGAAACTTTACAAATCCGCTTGGAACCACCTTTAAATCGCTGGGTTAACCGCCTAATGCAAGAAGTTGACCGACTGATTAACTTGGTGCAAAGCTGGCTAGACCTCACCCAAATGGAAGCAAACCCAAACATGCAATTGCAAGCCAAAGTTGTAGAATTGCGATCGCTAATTACATCCGTTTGGGAAACACTAGAACCCTTGGCAGGGCGTCAACATCTGTCTCTTTCTTATTCTGGGCCAGAAAATGTTTGGATTAAGGCAGATCAAGCCCGTATTTACCAGGTTTTTCTCAACTTGCTAGACAATAGCATTAAGTACAGTCCTCCTTCTACAAGTATTTACGTTGAAGCGAAAATTTTATTAACAAAGGATAATGATGCTGTTTCCCCAATTCTCGAAATAAATCTTATTGATTCTGGAGTCGGATTTTCCGAGGCAGATTTACCCCACGTTTTTGAGCGATTTTATCGAGGAGATAAAGCGCGAACCCATTCCTCACAAGATGGTAACTCCATAGGAGCGATCGTTGGCAATGGATTAGGATTAGCGATCGTTGAGCAAATTATTCACGCCCACGGTGGTTCAATCAAAGCTATGAACCATCCAGAAACTGGTGGTGCGTGGATGCAACTCCAGTTTTGTGAAGTTATGGCAAACTCTTTAAGCCAAGACTATAGTTAATAATAATCTTCACCTTTGAGACAACAAGTGTGAAAGCTATCGATTATAGTCCTAATCCTCAAAGACCCGAACTAGCACGCGCCATTAGGCGCTTAGAACGGGATGTATTACGCATGGGTGCTTTGGTAGAACAATCATTTCGCCTCAGCCACCAAGCGTTATTTGCTCGTAACTTAACAGCAGCTGAGGAACTTCCCCGATTAGATAAAAAGATTGATCGCTTTTATAGACAAATTGAATCAGACTGTACGGCGATTATGACGCTGCAAGCGCCTAGAGTTCAAGATTTGCGGTGCTTAAGTGCCTTTATGCAGTTAGTGCGCGACTTAGAGCGCATTGGCGATTATGCTGAGGATTTAGCTGAAATTGCGATTAAAATTTTTCCTTACGCCCCTCATGCGTCAATGCCCGACATTGAAACTATGTCCCTTCACGCGCAGTCGATGCTAGCAACTAGCTTGAAGGCTTTGGGAGATTTCGATGAAGCCGGTGGACGCCGTTTAAAGCACCTAGATGATACTGTAGACGATGCGTATGATAGCGTTTATCAGACTTTAGCTCAACAACGCGATGTACCTGGTGTAGTTGAGCCAATTGTACTGCTAGCACTGGCAATTCGTTGTCTGGAACGCATGGCAGATCATGCCACTAATATCGGTCAAAGGGTATCATATATTGTCACCGGTCAACGCTCTTAATTGACGCTTCATCAGTCCACAGGCTTTAGCCATTACCTCTACAAACAAAGGCTGACGACTTAAGCGACTTAGTACAGCTTTGCGTAAAGCCGTGGCAAATTAGTTAAATGCTCCAAAAGTGCAGACTTTATAAAATTGATTCGCTACGAATTTATCAAATCCTGTAAAAGGTTATTTAGAAAGTAAGAATAAAACTGTAGGGTGTGTTAGGTGCATGTTTCGATATGATTTGTCAACAAAAACATGATATTAGCATCTAATGCACCATCTTACATAGCGGTGCGTTAACTTAAAGCCGTAACACACCCTACTATTTTCATAAATATTAGGACTCCTATTTGATTGCGTGAAAAAACAACTCGCCCTCAACTACAAAAGGCTGATTCCCTAGTAGAGACGCGATTAATCGCGTCTCTACTCCCTACTCCCTACCTACACAAAGAAGTTTAGAAATCAAATCTAATTCCTATATTAGGACTCATATTTGATTGCGTGAAAAAAACTCAGTACATCTTTATTCCTTCTTCCCAGTCCCCAGTCCCTAGTCCCCAGTCCCTACTCTCTACGAGTAATTCAGGAATCAAATCTAATTCCTATATTTGTGCCTACGGATCTCCTGAATCTTAAGAAAATATTAAATACTTAAAAGTAAGTTAACTAAATATTTTACTAAAAGCTTACCTATTCTTAAACTTGCACAATTAAAGTAACAGATAAACAACTGAAAAATTCCGGTCTATCTTACTGATAAATACCTCAATGTATAAGTTGTTTACAGAAAAACTTTTTGAGTTAGTTTCTAGCTCTAATTGAGAAGAATACACTGCCAATTATATAGGTAATATTTGATGCAAATTATTAGAGTTTCTTAATGATTGTAAATAGCGAGATTCCCTGATAATTCTGTAGTTCCGGTTAATGATGTATTCCACAACTCCTACTTCAAACTTTTCTGTCCTGTCAAATAGCTCTGCTTTGGGCGGACAATTAACCCAGCATATATTTACCCGTAGGGAAGTAATTCCACTTCAAAATGATGTACTTTGGCGGATTGAACACGGTGCAGTTCGTACCTTAACGTGGAGTGAAGATGGAACATTCATCACTCTCGGTTATTGGGGACTAGGGGATCTGATTGGCTATCCTTTATCTAAAGTTAAGCCCTACCAGATTGAATGTCTCACAGGCGTGGAAATAAGCATTGTGCCACCTCATTTGTGGCATCAAGATATTAATGCTTTGTTGTCTCATATTCAACAGGCAGAAAAGCTACTAAGCATTGTGCATCGAAAACCAATTTCGCTACGCTTATGGCAGTTTTTAGTGTGGTTAAGCGAAAAATTTGGACGTGATGTAGAGAAGGGTAAGCTAATTGATTTAAATGTTACCCATCAAGATATTGCTGAAGTATTAAATACCACGCGAGTCACAGTTACCCGACTCCTACAACAGTTGGAGGAAGAAGGAACAGTTTTACGTCACAAACGCCGCATTATTTTGCGGTTACCAAATAAAATAATTCAAAATTATAGTTCAGTACTATATTAAAGTACTTGTATTTATCACAGTATAAAGGTATTATCATAACTGTGATTGTGTGTAAAATTCCTGAAACTAAAGTGCTATAAGCATTTTATTCTGACTGGATTATGTAGGTGTGAGTGAGAGTAATAACATGACAAAACGATTCTGGAATCTTTGTAAGGTTAGTCCAGTTATTTTAGCTGCTGCATTTTTCGCTGCTAATAGTGCTGTAGCTGCTGAAGTCAACGAACAGGTAACAAATGTTGCCCAGTTATCTGAAGCTCAAGATTCTAACAGCATGAGCCAGGTAACATCAGTTTCGCAATTTTCGGATGTGCAGCCCACAGATTGGGCATTCCAAGCTTTACAATCTCTAGTTGAGCGTTACGGCTGTATTGCAGGTTATCCCAACAGTACCTATCGTGGTAACCGTGCTTTGACCCGTTATGAATTTGCCGCAGGTTTGAATGCTTGTTTAGACCGGGTTAACGAACTGATTGCTACAGCTACTGCCGATTTGGTCACTAAACAAGACCTGGCTACTTTACAGCGCTTACGAGAAGAATTTTCTGCTGAACTAGCAACCCTGCGCGGTCGCGTCGATGGACTAGAAGCCCGCACTGCTGAGTTGGAAGCTAATCAGTTCTCTACTACCACCAAGCTGGTTGGAGAAGGAATTTTCGCCGTCTCTGATGTTTTTGGTGACAATAGAGCAGTTCCTGCTGGTAATTCAAATCAAGACTTGAATTATAACACCACTTTTTCTGACCGGGTGCGTTTGAACTTGTTCAGCAGTTTCACTGGTAAAGACCAGTTGCAGATCCGTTTGAATGCTAACAATACCATTTCTAATGTTGGTGCTGCTGCAACCGCTACTACACCCGTTAGTGGTAGTGGTACTAACATGACTCGCTTGGGTTTTGATGGAGATAACGGTAACTCCATTGTGATTGATAAAATCAACTATGCTTTCAACTTTGCTAATGCGTTGCGTTTCAAAGTTGACGCTAGTGGTGGTGAATTATACGAAAACGTAAACACCTTCAACCCTGACTTTGCAAGCTCTGGTAAAGGTGCGCTCTCTCGCTATGGACGTTTTAGCCCCATTTATCGTCAAGGTCAAAATGGTGCTGGTCTGACTGTTACTTTCAATCCTGGCGGGCCTCTCAGTTTGACTGGTGCTTATTTAGCACCTACAAGTGGTACTGGTGGTATCTTTGGTGCTAATAATTCCGGTCTTAATAATGGGCTGTTGGATGGTGATAACACCATCTTTGGTCAGTTATCTTTTCAACCTAGCAAAGCCTTCAATATTGGTTTAACTTACGCCCATAGTTACTTGGCTGGCAATGCTGCTAACAGCCTCTTCCAAGGTACAGGTAGTACTTTTGCCAATAATCCTTTTGGGGTTGGTACTCGTACCGAATCCAATAACTACGGTGTAGAAGCGACCTTCCAATTTAGCCCTAAGTTGGCTCTTAGTGGTTGGGGAGGTTATACAACTGCTGATGCTATTACTGGTGCTAATGCGGGTGCAGATGCTGATGTTTGGTACTGGGCTGGAGCGCTTGCTTTGAGAGATTTTGGTGGGGAAGGCAACGTCTTGGGTGTTATCTTTGGTCAACCACCCAAAGTTACTGGTGGTAGCATCAAAAATGTCGTCGGCAATACTAACTTAGACGACAGTACCTCTTATCACTTAGAGGGTCTTTACAAGTTCAAGGTTTCCGATAATATTCAAGTCACTCCTGGTTTGTTGGTAATCTTCAATCCAGAGCATAACGACGCTAATGACACTGAATATGTAGGTACTCTACGTACCACCTTCTCCTTCTAAAATTGGTGATGGCAAATAAAGCTCAGAATTAGATAAACAAAAGCCCACCTCAAGGTGGGCTTTTGTTCAGGAAGAAAATTAGCTATGTGGGATTATGATCTGGCTGACTAGATATATCTGTTGAGGGGCGATCGCTACTCCAAGCCCACCAGACAGAGCCACAGTGACAGTAGTAAAACTCTTGCCATTTGCGACGACGGTCTTCTGTAAGTACAGGCGATCGCCGATTTAGCCAAACTTTTTCAGCTTCTCGACTACTTGAGTGGCAATTAGGACAGCAAAAATTGTATGCATGTATTGCCTTATTCGTCCATTCAGGCGGGAGGGTAGCAAAAGCGTCCATGTTGTTACAAATGTAGTAGCAATGGTTATCCAAAACTTTGAGGTTTTGAATTTAGCGGCAAACGGATACTATAAAATCCCGCCACATTATCAAACTGCTGAATCAATATTCTTATGGCTTGGTCTGAATCTATTAACTTTCTCGCCATTTATTGAAGTTTTCACTAATAGAACAACCATTTAGAAAAACTGTGAGAGCATCTCACAAATCAAAGGTTAACACGAATGACAACTAAAATAGTTACCATGCACATTATGGCTAATAATTAAATTTATGGAGCCAAATGTTGAAATTCGCCGTTTGTTAGATGTGATGCCTGCCTCTGGTCGGATGACGACAAAAATCGTTAGTAAGCCAGAACAGGCAAAAGTAATTGACGCCTCCTTTCCCCAACCCTGGAATCAGGCGCGACCGATATATATTAATTTCGATTTGTGGCGTCGTCTGACAAAGCCGCAACGAGACTTGCTGCTGTTGCAGATGGTTAGCTGGTTGACGGGGGTGAAGTGGTTTAAACCCGACATTTATCAAGGCCTAGTACTGGCGGGTCTGTTAGGCGGATTATTAGAAGCAGCACAATCAGATGTGGTGGGTGTAGCCGTAGCTGGGGGATTAAGTGCGATCGCCATTTTTCGGATCTGGCGCACTAATAAATCTCTTGAGTCAGAGTTAAATGCCGATGCAGCAGCAATTCGCATAGCACAACGGCGTGGTTATTCAGAAGCTGAAGCAGGGCAGCACCTGTTATCTGGAATTGAAGCGGTAGCCAAAATTGAAGGGCGTTCCAGTTTAGATTTTAGCGAGTTGATTCGTTGCCAAAACTTACGAGCGATCGCAGGTTTATCAGCAGTAAGTATGCCAGAAAATTATAACAAGTAAAAATAAACGTCTGTGCTGCTCATTTGTAGCCCCTTTAAATTGAAAAGGCTTTATATAAATGCAGATAACAAGCTTACATAAATTTTTGACGACGAACGATGTCAAAACATCTAAGTTTCAGATGAGGTTTTGGGTTTTTTTAGGTGCTTTGACCTAGCTTGGCACCAGTGATAACTAGCTGCGATGCGTGAGGCTAATCTACACTGGAAAAAGAGAATGTGTGTTTAACTAACTTAGATGTTCCAGGCTAAGGAGTTTAGTCATACCTTCTTGGTATTGGTTATGATGTGCTTACCTCATGTGGTAAAACTTAACTTAAATTCTGTCAGTTACTAACGGAGTTGATAGGAATGGGTAACTTTATTATTTTTGCCTTGATAGTAGTTTACGGAGGCGGCGTTTGGAAGTTTTGGAATGGCTTTGGACGGACTAATTTTAATCCAACTTTGACCAATCGCATTGGTTTATCTTTGCTATGGCCAGCTTTGTTTATTACAAATCAATCCTATCGTCGAAACTTTAGAAAGGCGTTGAAGGGCTAGAGTTTACTATTAAGTTTAAAGTCATCTGAACCTGACGGTGGCATATATCCCAATATAAATCTAACCCACCAACCCCCTTTCCCTACAAGGGAAAGGGGGTTGAATTTGCTCATCCTAGAAGGAGAGGAATTACAGGAGGGATAAGTTCGTAGTTTTTACAAGTGCAACCCGTTAGAAGTTGGGAAGGATTGTTGCTGATGAATTTAGGAATTATTTGCCATTGGTCAGCAGATGGATTGCTGCACCTACAGCTGCACCATCAACAGCATTCCCAAGGGTATCTTTGCTATCGCCAGTAATTACGCCAGTTACTGCGCTAGCGCCTGCACCGACTCCGACATCTTGACCAATATTTCGGTGATTGCGATTGCGACGGTTTCTCAAACCATTTGCACCATTGACGGCTGCACCAGTGACACCACCTTTGGCAGCATTGCCTAATACACTACCATTTCCCCTAATAGCTCCGGTTACCACATTGGTAACAGCCCCAATACCTGCATCTCTTAGTACTTGGTCATCAGCAGCAGCAGGTTTGGCGGGAACTAAGGTTACACCAGCTAAACTGGCAGCCATGAGGCTGGGTAGAAGTGTGCGCTTTAGGATATTATTCATTGTGTTACCTTCTCAAAACATCAAACAATTGGCTAAAAACCAAAGTTACTGAAATCGGATAAAATCTGATTTTTTTATCTGAACAACAGCAACCATTTATTGTTCGAGTACACATATATAATCGCATTTGCAAAGTCATAACTGTATCTACTGAAAGCATGAATATGGATTCAGTCCAGAGAAGGCCTTACTAATTTCTTAGGTAATGCTAGGGATTACGTATTGACAAGATGAATTAATTATGCATAATAACTTTTTAGATATGAAAGTTGCATTTTTTCATTACTAGCAAGCGATTACTAATGAGAAATTGCCTAGTGTTTACCCTATCTATCTAAAGGTAGTTGCCAAAGTAATTAAATTAAGTTGTCGGGGTTAATATTTAATTCTCTTAGCTTAGTAGCCAAGTGTTGCGATCGTGCTTGTGCTTGCTGCGATCGCTTCCATCCTGTTTGTAGCAAATTACCCTGATTATCCCACCAAGTTATTGCTTTATTTGTCACGTAGTGCTTCACGAGTGTAAGAATTGGCGTGTAGTCCCCAATAGCTGCGTAAATCGTCGTAAATACTATCTGGGTCAGAGTGCATATTTTCAGCTTTAGCATACGCCATAAATAGAACATCTATGGCTACTTCGACCTTTCTAGCAAGCCTAATTGCATCTTCAGCACTAATCTCTTTCGGATCTTGACCCGCCAAATCTTTTATAGGAACATAAATTTCTCGGAAGAAAGGATGACGGTAATTGTATTTAATGATTGCTTTACCATTGAGGTGAGTGATTTCAAATAATTCCTTACCAGACCATTCTCCATCAAAAATTGTTATGGGTAAATTTTGAATTTTTTGTTTGACCTCTTCTGCTTTTTCTGGATCTGTGTCTGGGTTTACTTTAATATCAGCTAACAAATCGTTGACAATTTGAGTTGCTGTCTCAAGACTAATACTCATACCACCTTTGCCTTGAGGTGATGTTTGTTCTGCTTGCTTAACAGCTGCATGAGCCGAATCATGTGCATCTGAAGCATTTCTCTCCACTGTTTCAGTAGAGTCCCATACATTCCTTATACGTTTACGTCCTTCGTTTACAGGTCTAACAAGGAATTCCCGCAACTTCTCACGAAGTTTAGATACTGGTTCAGCACCCCGTTTCACATGACGGACTTGCAAGTATTCGTCCAAAGTGGCAGGAAAACTTACCTCTACCCCAATGAAGCGATCTATATCTTGATCAACACCTCCAGTAAATAATCGAGGGATAATTTCGTAATAAATTTCTCGCCCATTTCGGAGTAAACTAACTCGCCCTTGATTATCGGGGATATTTAAGTCTTCAAACTTTTCCTTTTCGTCTCTACTTCCTCTACCTCCAAGTCCCCGCTTTTTACGAAATTCCTCTGGATAGAGCGTCACTGTAACCTGCACCTCATGACCATCAATGGAAATTTCTCCAGGCTTTGTCTGCTGTATAATTTCTGCTCGAAGGTCACGACCAAAGTTCTGTGTCACTCGCGGGTTCTCCAGTAGAAATAATGGGTCGTGAAGAGTAATACGAGACTGATTGATTTCAATATAAAGCCCTTGGTCAATAAACTTGCGATATGCACGAGCAATCAATTTAATAAAACCTGTGCGGCGTTCATCAAGAGATGAACCATACTTACCACCTTCAGTCAGACGGTCAACTTTAGACCAAATAACTAATGTGCCGGACTCAAAGGCAGTACCTTTCTTTGGGTGTTGCATTAAGTCATTGTACTCAGGAGGATAAGCATCAACAATGTCACCTTGAATATAAACCTGCTCACCTGATGCAACCAGATCCAAATCAAGGTATGCATGGAATATTTGATTGCTACCTAAAGGTTGGGTATAAATGTCTATTCGTCTTGCCTGACTAATCGCAGCAAGCTTCATTCCTACACCAAATCGACCCAAACCATCACGCTGATTATAGCGGGTTGAAAAACCAAGCGTTAATACGTGAGGTAATGTATCATACGGTATTCCAATACCATCATCAGCGAATGCGATCGCTTTAATAGCTTTGGAAAACTTGGTTTTACTTTTGGCAGTCATCGTAACTTCATTAGCTACAGTACCCTCTACAGTACGAATTCGGATAAATTGTGCTTTAGCTTCGATTGAGTTGTCAATGACTTCACCTCCTGCCGTTGCTAGGTCAAAGCCAGAATCACGCATACTTTCTAGGGCTTTATCGACCTGAATTAATTCTGCTGTGTAGTTTTGAGGCGAAGTTAGAGTTTGATTCATGATTTGCTTTTTCCTCTGATATTAAGATGACTAACTTTGTTAATTTCTGTCGAATTTTTAGTAATACCCTTCTATAATTTGGAAGGTTTGTAAAGTAGCTGATTTTGCCTGTTGCTGCTGAAGAAGCTCAAACATTCGTATCCTCTTTCCAAAGAGCTTTGGCTCGTCTGCGAGCTTGACTGATGCGAACACGAGCTTGTTTAACAGTAAGACCAAGATGTATAGCGATGTCTTCTGCTTCATAACCCTGCATGAGCAGAGATAAGATAGTCCGGTAATTGCTGTTAAGAGGAGCGTTGTTTAACCAGTCTATTATGCCTAGAATGAACTCTACAGAATTTGCTGATGAATCGGCTAGATTCTCAACAGATTGTTGGAGTTGAGTATTTTCTTCAGTATTTCTTACTTCAGCAATTGGGCAAATTTGGCTGCGGCGATGCATCACCTTTCTAGCATCGCTCAACGCATTTTTAATTAGATGATATGACTTCCTTCTGGAATGAGGATGGCGAAGCAAAGTATCGATAGCTCTATCTACTCGCTCAGTCCAATAAGGACTGGAGTAGAAATAACGAGCATTCCGTTTCTGAAGAATTTCAACGGCATTAGCTATGTTCTCGATCATTATTACAAACTCCTTGCTATGACCTTCTTTGGTCATGGCGTATTTGAATTGATCTTGGTTTATGTATTTGGTCATTCCTTGGTGTAGTCGCCATCAGGTCGATCACACCGAATGTGTCTTATTTTAGACGAGCGTGCGCTAGCCTATCCGTTAAATTAAGGGGTGTAAATCGGTAAAAAATTTCATATTCGGGAAAGTTTTCTTTTCAACCTTAGTCAACTTGCACCATTAAGGCTTGGTCTGCATGATCTTTGGCTTACTTGTACAGGCTCTATATTAAATATTTATAGTAAACCGTATATAATAAATATTTTAAATCTGATTATATACATATTTTATTTAAAAAATACGTACTAAAGAGGTTTTATACCTAAACTACACAAAAGCTAGTGCTGACTAGATTTCAAAAAAATAACGTAAAGAAGATTTGAGGCTTTCAAAAACTGATGTTTAAATTTAGGCTCAACCTAGCTATAGGTGCGATCGCTTTCTCCTCACTACACCCAACTCAAGGTTCTGTTCTTGCCCAATTCTCTAAATTAATTCCCTGCACTCTCAGCAAATCAGAATCATTGGAAACGAGAATTAAACCGCGTGTAATTGCTGTAGCCGCTATCAATATATCTTGTTCTTGTATCGTCAAACCCCTACGTTTTAAATCCACATGGATTTCGCAGGCTCTCTCAATAATCTCTATATCATCCAAGAATAAAACTTCATATTTTTGAGAAAACTGATTAAATTCTGCTAGCTGCCTCGTAGCATTTGCATACAAAAGCCCTCTTTTAACTTCATAATAAGTTATACAACTGATAAACACTTCTTGTCCCGAACGATTAGCATCCCGTAGTTTCCTGCCAACAGTTGCATTTCTCCTCAAAATGTAACTAACAATATTTGTATCTAATAAATAAGTCACTTAATCTATTTTCGTTTTACTGCTTCATCGTACATTTTGATTTGCTCTGGGGTCAAATCATTTAACGTACCAGAAACAGCCTCTAAGACAAGAATCTTATCAATTCTGCGTGTCAGTTCATGCTCGGTAATAGCTCTCATTTCTTTTTGTGACAACTGCCCAAAGAGTTCTACCAACATTTCTATCATTTCCTGTTGGTTTAACTTAACTTGATATAAGCTATTACCTTTAATTAGCTTTTCAACGATTGGTGATATGCGGTTACTCAGTTCTTGATGATAATTAGCAACTTCTGGCATAATTCCCTCCATTAATCAAATAATTCCCCTAATTATAAACAATCTCCCTCAGCGTAAAAAAAAGGTGGACAAGATGCCCACCTCACACAATTTCAAGAATATTCTGTTGCTATTAACCCAATAATTGTTTAGCCTTAGCTAACACATTATCAGCGCTAAAGCCAAACTTCTCTAAACAAACATTGCCTGGAGCCGAAGCACCAAAGCGATCAATGCTAACGCAATCGCCTTCAGTACCCACGTATTTGTGCCAACCGAAACTGCTAGCAGCTTCTACAGATAAACGCTTGGTGACAGCTTTCGGCAAAATGGACTCTCTATAAGCCGCATCCTGTGCTTCAAACAGTTCCCATGAAGGTAGCGAGACGACACGAACTTTCTTGCCTTCGGCTGTAAGTTTTTCGGCTGCGCTGACGGCGAGGCTCAGTTCTGAACCAGTGCCAATCAGGATGATATCAGGTGTACCTTCACTATCTACCACGGTGTATCCACCTTTCGCCACGCCCTCAACCGATGTACCTGCCAAGTTCGGGACATTTTGACGGGTAAATGCCAATAGAGACGGAGCATTTTGCTTCGCCTTCTCGATCGCTATTTTATAAGCGCCAGAGGTTTCGTTACCGTCTGCGGGACGAAACACCGTTAAATTAGGAATGGCTCGCAAGGAAGCCAGAGTTTCAATGGGTTGGTGGGTGGGGCCATCTTCACCTTGCCCAATGGAGTCGTGAGTCATCACCCAAATCGAGCCAGCTTGGGAAAGGGCGGATAAGCGGATGGCGGCACGCATATAGTCTGTGAAGATCAAGAAGGTAGCACCGTAGGGAATTAATCCTGAAGCGTGCAGCGCTATACCATTACAGATTGCGCCCATAGCATGTTCCCGTACCCCAAAGTGGATGTTGGGGTTTTCGTAGTGTCCTTTTTGGAAGTCGCCTTTGCCCTTAACTTCGGTAAGGTTAGAGTGGGTTAAGTCAGCCGAACCACCAATCAATTCAGGTAAAACCCCTGCCAGTTTATTGAGGCAAGTTTCTGAGTGTTTGCGGGTGGGCAGTCCTTTGTCTTCGGGGGTGTAGGTGGGTAGTACCTGATCCCAACCATCAGGTAGTTTGCCGCTTATGTAACGTTCAAATTCAGCTGCTTCTTGACCATACTTAGCTTTGTAGTCCGCAAAGGTGTTGTTCCATTCGTCTTCGTAACCTGCACCACGTTCCACTGCTTTGCGTGTGTGGTTGAGGGCCTCTTCTGGGACTACGAAAGGCTCGTATTCCCAACCCAAATTTTTCCGAGTCAATGCGATTTCGTCTCCGCCAAGGGCAGCACCGTGAACACCAGCAGTGTTTGCTTTATTGGGGGAACCGTAACCAATAATGGTTGTTACCTTAATGAAAGAAGGCTTATCAGTAACAGCTTTGGCTGCTTCAATTGCTTTGGCGATCGCTTCTAGGTCAGTGTTGCCGTCCTTGACGTGTTGGACGTGCCAACCGTAAGCTTCAAAGCGCTTAGAAACATCTTCGGTGAATGCTACATCGGTGGAACCGTCGATGGAGATGTGGTTGTCGTCGTACAGAGCGATGAGTTTGCCTAATCCCAAGTGTCCTGCGAAAGAACAAGCTTCACCAGAAATTCCTTCCATGTTGCAACCGTCACCCACAATCACGTAAGTGTAATGGTCAACAATCTTGGTATCGGGTTTGTTAAATTTAGCGGCCAGGTGCGCCTCTGCGATCGCTAGACCAACTCCATTGGCAATTCCTTGACCCAAGGGGCCAGTTGTGACTTCCACGCCTGGGGTCATGAAGTTTTCGGGGTGTCCAGGGGTTTTGGACTCCCATTGACGGAATTGCTTGATATCTTCAATGCTGACGCTATCATAGCCTGTCAGGTACAGTAGGGCATACTGTAACATCGAGCCATGACCAGCAGACAAGACAAAGCGATCGCGGTTAAACCATTTGGGATTCTTGGGATTAAACTTCATAAAGCGATCCCAGAGGACAAAAGCCATCGGAGCCGCGCCCATTGGTAGTCCTGGGTGTCCCGATTTTGCTTTTTCTACGGCATCAATAGCCAAGAAGCGGATCGAGTTAATAGCCAGTTCTTCGACGGACAATTGTTTGGCAGATTGGGTTGCAACAGTCATAATCTCTTGTTTTTAACGACGGGTTAGCACTCTTGGTAGCTTCTCTTGTTGGGGTTATTTTAGATTCCCCACAGTATCCTCATCATCCCACTCCCGCTTGTCGATGGACAAGCGGGATCTCCTGAGTTTCTGGTGATAAATCAAGCTGATAATTGGGTCATGCTGAACGCTTAAGTTATATCGGAATGATATCTATGATACTTTGGGCAGGGGGCAGGGAGCATTGGCCAAACGAGCATAGTCGGATAAAGCTACTGAATTCTGACTCCTGAATTCTGACTCCTGCCTCCTGCCTCCTGACTTCTTTTAGACGTATTTCTTAAAGGCCAGTGTGACATTATGACCGCCAAACCCAAAAGAATTGGATATTGCCACCTCGACTTTTTGAGCGCGGCTATAGTTAGGCACGTAATCTAAGTCACACTCTGGATCAGGATTTTCCAGATTGATTGTCGGTGGAATTTGGTCATTAGCGATCGCCAGTACTGTTGCGACTGCTTCAATACCTCCAGAACCGCCCAATAAATGACCTGTCATCGATTTAGTGGAGCTAATTGCCACCTTATAGGCATGTTCTCCCAAGGCTTTTTTGATTGCTGAGGTTTCAGTTGAATCATTAGCTGGGGTACTAGTGCCGTGAGCATTAATATAGCTAATCTGTTCGGGAGTTATGTTGGCATCTTTGAGCGCTAGTTCTATTGCTCTAGCGGCTCCGAGTCCACCAGGAACGGGGGAAGTGATATGGTAAGCGTCACAGGTCATACCATAGCCGATGATTTCGGCATAAATGTGAGCGCCGCGACTGAGGGCGTGTTGCAGTTCTTCGAGAATTAAAATTCCTGAACCTTCACCCAAGACAAATCCATCGCGATCGCGGTCAAAGGGACGGCAAGCTCTATGCGGATCGTCATTGCGAAAAGAGAGGGCTTTGCAAGCGGCAAACCCAGCCATCGATAATGGTGTCACAGCCGACTCTGTTCCGCCGCAAATCATTGCCTGGGCATATCCTCCTTGAATTAACCGAAAAGCATCGCCTACAGCGTTAGAGCCAGCAGCGCAAGCAGTTACAGGGCAGGAATTTGGCCCTTTAGCACCCGTGTGAATTGCCGTTAATCCTGCTGCCATATTGGCGATCATCATCGGTATCATGAATGGACTACAGCGATCGGGCCCACGGTTGAGGTAGATAGTTTGCTGGTCTTCTAATACCTTAATGCCACCAACGCCAGAACCGATCATGACACCTACCTGTTCTGCATTCAGTTCATTAATAACTAACTGCGCGTTAGCTATAGCCTGTTTTGCTGCCGAAACCCCAAATTGGGCAAATCGATCCATGCGCTTGGCCTCTTTGCGTTCCAAGTAATCATGTGGATCGAAGTTTTTTACTTCTCCAGCAATGCGGCAATCATGGCGAGACGCATCAAAAAATGTGATGTGGTCAATGCCATTACGTCCACTCAATAATCCATCCCAATATTCTGTTGCTGTGTTACCGATAGGTGTAATCGCGCCAACACCAGTTACAACAACGCGTTTACGTGTATTATCTGTCATGATTCAGTTAAAGGTGGCGAAAAAGCAGCAGGCATTAAATAGTGCTGAGTTTCGTTAGCGTTAGCGGGGCGTTTAGCCCGTCCTGAGTTCTGAGTTTTGGAAGCACCCAAAGATGGAGAAAACTCCGAACTTTTGCCTCCGAAAACTCTAACTCCGAAACTTTTAACCGTTCAGCACTCAGTGAAAAGTCAAAGCAGTGATTTTTGCCTAGATGCCCAGAGGGGGCATGGCATTGCCATTTAAACTTCAAAGACTCAAAACTTTTTAAGCTGATGCGGTAACTTTGTTATTGATGTAATCTACTGCGTCTTGAACCGATACAATCTGTTCGGCAGCTTCGTCAGGAATTTCGATATCAAATTCTTCTTCCAAAGCCATCACCAGTTCAACGGTATCCAAGGAATCTGCTCCTAAATCTTCCATAAATTTGGACTGAGGAGTGATTTTGTCAGCATCTTCAACACTCAGTTGTTCGGTGACGATTTTCTTGACCTTATCAAAAAGTTCGGTTTGGCTCATAAATAATAAAAGTCCTTAACCAGTTGCTAGGTTCTGCTCTTTACGGGAAACATTGTTTTGAGCATATACATCTTATCGTCAAGCGCGATCGCCCGTATACTACTAAGGGTTTTTCTGTTAGAAAACCCCTTCTTTTACTCAAAATAATCGGGTAAGTTTTCTTAGAATTGGCTAGGGGAGCGGACTATGCCATTGCCAACAGTATGTAAATGTTTAGGTTGTCCAATTATTGCTAACTTTTTTTACAATGTCTCGGTCAGTATTTACAGCCTTGCTAGCAATCAGAATATATAGACGCTGCGGCTTTGAACCTAGACGGTTAAAGAGATGGTGAACGTCAAACATCAGAGCTTAGGTGCTAACAAAGAATAATAAAACAGTTATTGTTTTAGAGCGATCGCTCTAACCTAAACATACCTCTATGCTATCTCAGACACTCAAATACGCTTACTTCCCCGGTTGTGTTGCTCAAGGGGCATGTCGGGAACTTTACCAGTCAACTCAAGCGCTTACCCAAGCACTGGGTATTGAACTGGTTGAACTTAAAAAAGCTGCCTGCTGCGGTTCTGGCACATTTAAAGAAGATTCTAAACTGCTGGAAGATACAGTCAACGCCAGAAATATTGCCCTAGCAGAAGAATTAAATTTGCCCCTACTTACTCATTGCAGCACTTGTCAAGGTGTTATCGGTCATGTGAACGAACACCTGAAAGAATGTAAGACTTCTGACCCTGCGTACATTCAACAGGTTAATGGCTTACTGGATAAAGAAGGCTGTTCGCCTTATCGCGGCAGTACCGACGTTAAACATCTCCTTTACGCCTTGGTAACAGATTACGGTTTAGAGGAAATTACCAAACGTGTCACCCGGAAGTTAACTGGATTAAAATGTGCGGCTTTTTATGGCTGTTATCTCCTCCGCGCCCAAAAATCTATGCCCTATGATGACCCCTTCCAACCAGAAGCGATGGAAAATATGTTTCGGGCGGTGGGTGCGACACCAATTTATTACCGAGGCCGGACACAATGTTGTGGTTGGCCGCTTGCTAGCTATGCCACTACCCAATCTTTCAAGATGGCGGGGATGCATATTCAGGACGCTTTGACTTCTGGTGCTGACTGTATAGTTACGCCTTGTCCACTGTGCCACTTAAATTTAGATTCGCGTCAGCCAGAGGTAGAAAAGGTGATTGAACAGAAGCTAGGTTTACCAGTGTTGCATTTACCCCAGTTGATTGCTTTGGCACTTGGGGTTAGTCCAAAAGAACTGGGTTTAGAACGCCACGTTGTTTCCACAAAGCCAGTGCTGGAGAAATTAGGATTTTAATTTCTCAACTGGACATTTCGAGTTTAAAGGCTCAACATCCGAGTTCAGAGGCTCAACTTCCGAGTT
>NZ_CAXTNP010000115.1:0-11939 GCF_964245575.1 uncultured Nostoc sp.
GGATTGGGGACAAGGGGAAAGACTTGTTGCAAGTTCTCACCTCTTGTCACCTTGTCATCTTGTCCCTTTGTCTCCCCTGCCTCTCCTGCTTCTTCCCTATTCCCTACTCCCCACTCCCCAATACTGCGATTGTTAATTATCCCATGAGTTGAGCAATTGGGAGTTTTTAGAATAGTTAATTAAAATTAAAAGGGAATTAAATAAATTAGCGGGAGTGGCTTTGGCAAAGCTTGGACGGTTAAAATTAATTATGCTTCAGTCTTTTTTATCCCGTGCAACCCTAATTTTTCTATCAAGCGCTCTAGCAGTTTTGTGTGTTGCCTGTAGTGAAGACCAACGGAACACTGCGACTGGTGGCAATGAGCAACCCGCGCCAATTGGGGAGCAGGCATCAGTACAGCCTGCCGTCGAACCAACAACACCAGCAGTTACCCCTACCCCAGAAGCACAGCAGCTAGAGCCGCTAGAGCCGTCTGAAAGTGAACCAAGTCTTTTTGAGATGGGGCGAGACAAAGCCGTTGGCGCTTGGAGTATCAGCCAATCTGCTCAATCTCCAGATGATTGGATTTTGGTGGCGAATCAGTACCAGGATGCGATCGCGCTGATGCAAGGAGTCCGGCGACAAAGCCCAGAATTTGCGATCGCTCAAACCAAAATTACTGAATATCGCCGCCAAATTAAATATGCCAGGCAGCAAGCTAATCCTCGCCCTGTGCGCGTTGCCGAACCGAAGAGGATAGTAGTTGTGGTTCCCCAGACAATAACCACACCAAAGTATACCTCACCTCTATTGCCTCCACAACAAATAAACCCGTTACCGCCAAAACCAGCTTTGCCCTCATCAGCAGTGGTAATTCCAGATCAGCAAGTATTTACAGCCCCGATTAAAAGGCGAATTGGTGGAACGCCAATTGTGGAAGTCACCTTTAATGGCCAGCAACAATTTGACATGATTGTAGATACGGGAGCCAGTGGCACTGTAATTACCCAAGAGATGGCAAATACCTTGGGAATAGTGCCAGTGGGGAAAGCTAAGGCCAATACCGCGAGTTCCAGATCTGTAGAATTTCCTGTGGGCTATGTTAATTCGATGGCAGTTGGCGGGGTAATAGTGAATAGAGTAGCAGTAGCGATCGCAGGTACGGAACTAGAAACTGGACTTTTAGGACATGACTTTTTTGGGAACTACGATGTCACTATCAAACGTAATGTGGTAGAGTTTCGTCCGCAATTGCGATCGCAAATTAATTCGCCAGAAACTCAACTAACTGCTCCAACTTCGTCCAAGCTGCCCCGCTTTGTAGGATATCCTTAGCGATTTTAATCCCTTGGGCGTGATCGAGGAATGCGATCGTACCCCCTACTTGCAGCGCCAAAGACGCATTTAAGGCTACTGCATCTTGTTGTGCCTGAGTTCCCTTACCTTGCAGTACCGCCTTCAGAATCACCGCATTCTCTTGGACATCCCCACCTCGAAGCATACCTATAGGAGCAGGTGTTAGATCCAAATCCAGGGGATTAATCGTAGTTAACTGTACTTCTTTGTCTGATAACACCGCCAAATCAGTTAAATCTCCTAATCCAGCCTCATCAAGTTTTTCTCGCCCATGCAGCACAATCGCCTTTTCCTTGCCCAAATTCTGTAAAGCTTCGGCAACAGTTGCCAAAAGCTTAGGAGTATATAAGCCCACTACCTGCCCAGTTGGTCGCAAGGGATTTACTAACGGCCCGAGTAAATTAAAAATTGTTCGCACTTTCAAAGTCCGCCGTAATGAGGCAACCGCCTTGAGTGCTGGATGCCAACCAGGGGCAAACAAGAAAGTGATCCCGACTTCTTGTAGTGCGGCTTGCACCTTTTCACTGGATGCACTCAAGTTTACACCCAAGGCTTCCAATACATCTGCACTTCCCGTCAGACTTGACGCTGAACGATTGCCATGTTTGGCGACAGGTATACCAGATGCTGCGGCGACAAATGCAACGGCTGTAGAAATATTAAAGGTTGATGACCCATCTCCACCAGTGCCACAGGTATCAATTAGAGGGATTGGGGATTGGGGATTAGGGATTGGGGATTGGGTAGATTCTTCCCCAGTCCCCAGTTTTGATTGAGATTGTAATACTTCAGCCATACCAGTCAACTCGTCGGCAGAAATGCCTCTAAAGTTCAGCGCTGTTAAAATAGCCCCTGATAACTCTGGGGGAACCGCTTCACTGAGCCATGCTTGCATCAATTCAGCAGCTTGAGTACGGGATAAAGATTGGCCATCTATTAATTGTTGCAGCAGGACATACCAGCTAGCAGAGGATTCTTGAGCAGGGATTGGGGAAGTTATCATACTAAGGTTTGTATGTTGTAGCTATATTGAGAGTTATGGGGTTATCCTACCGGAAAATTGGAAGCTATTAAAGTTAGGGTTAAATCTCAAGGCTTAATTGCAAAGCTGGATTAGCAAGATCCTGAACTTGTGATTTTTTTTCCAAATTAAGTTTAACTTCGTAGTTAGTAATGAATAACTCTTTTCCTTTAGCCGCACCACTCTGTTTATAGTTATTCATTCCATACTGTAATTCCCACTCTGAGATATTAGCCCATTGAAAATTTTCTCGAATGTGCAGTGAGTCGTCGTAGGTAATTAGCCAGCGATGATGACATTGTTGCAAAAGGTTAGCAAACCTCTGATGTTCAAAAGAAGTGTGCAAGTCACCATCTTTACCGTATAGTTTTGATTTTGTAGCGCTAAAATATGGTGGATCTAAAAATAAAAATACATCTTTACCTTCTGATTTTAATAGATGGCTGTAATCCAAATTAGTAATTTGGACATTTTTTGATAAGATATTTTCTAACTTTTCTAGCCGTTCTATTGAAGAATCAGTAAATCTTTTATAGAAAGCTTGTTCAGAAAAACCGCCTGATTCTACAGTTCCTGAAAAAGTAATCCTATTAAGTACGAAAAACCGAACTGCTCTTTCTAAATCAGATAAATTATTGACATTTACACTAGTTAATTCTGTAAATAGTGATTTACCATTTGTATATTTGACTTGAATATGTCGAATTTCTTTCACTAACTGAGTTATATCAGACTGGGCAACCTTCCAGAATAAGAAGAGTTCGCAGTTTAAATCGTTAATCCAAATTTTGATATGAGGAAACTGTTGCCTTAAATAAATAAATACAGAACCACCACCCACAAAAGGCTCCCGAAATTCTGAAAAGCTCTTCGGCAAGTATTCAACTATTTGATTTATTGCTTTCGATTTACCACCAGGATATCGTAGAGGGCTTTTTATAATCATTTAAGGAAATATTCAAGCTATTTGAAGAATGATAGTTGTTTAGTGCTTTTATCAGCTATAATTTCTGGAAAATCGTCCCAAGTTCTTCCATCAAGTTCTCTGCCATATTTTTTCTTTTGAATGCCTCCCCATTGTTTAAAGAAAAATGGCACATTCGCTAGGATACACTGTTCTCTAATATCTCTTACCCATTCAATGTTCATAGGACGAGCACCTATAGCAGATTCTCCACCAACAATCCAATGTAGCTCATCTAAACAAAGCGTTAAAGAACCTAAAAGAGGCTCATCTCCAACAATTACCCTACTAATTTTCTAAATGGAGCGATCGCAAACCTACTGACATAAAACTACGTACCCGCAATATATACTACTTAATTTTGTCTTGAGTTTATGTTGCATTTTCGTAAAAATCTGTTACATTACTTTACAGGCAGTTATAACTGTTACAACGTAAAAGCTCGGAGTATTATTTATGGCAAACGTTAAGAAGACTACGCCTTCGGTTTCAGAAGATCCTAATGCTTTGCGCTGGGGCTTCACTCCTCAGAGCGAAAATTGGAACGGTCGTTTTGCAATGATTGGTTTTTTATCTGCCGTTGCGCTTGAAGTGTTTTCTGGTCAAGGGATTTTACACTTCTGGGGCATTTTATAAATTTAAACGTTTTTACCTTCATTAGATTATGAGGCAAGGCGGGGATTCGCAAAATCGTCTGCCTTGCCTCATAATCTCAAGAATTAGAAAACTCGCCAGCAATTAGCGTGATGAGCGAAATATTACACGACCTGGAGATTCTTCTTGATTAATTCGCGCATATACTCGAAGACAAGTTAAGACTTCGCCAGGAATACCACCACAGTCTAGTTGTAAGTCATCCTTGGATAAAGCACAAATATCTGCATAAAGTCCCGATAATTGCCGAATTCGCACTTCATTACCTGCATTAACAGCTTCATCAGCGACTTTCTTCAAAATGCGCCGTGATTCATGTTGTAGCTTTCCCCACCAAGAATAGCGTTCAGCCGGTGGTACAAATACTAGGGAATGTATTGCTTCGTCCATGTCAATCCAAGCACGGAGAATTGACAGGGGATCAGTATTTTTCTCTGCTTTTTGGGTGCGTTGGAAGCGATCGCTTAAAGCATCAATATATTGATCGCGCTGTTCTGGTTTGGAGTGTAAGGAAATGACATCGAAGCTAAAAACGCTCTTTAAAGCATGATGTAAATCTGGGTCTATTTCGATAAAATTCATATATAAAAATAGGAATGCTGCTGGTAAATCGGATACATTCCCTTGGGTAATTTGAGAATTTAGGAGTGCTTTTTGATACAAGATTAATCCCTGAGTTTGAACAGTACCACTAAGGCCGGGGTAGATAATTTCATCGCGGATAAAGGGAAGTTGATAGAGGTTAGAATTATCTGCGATCGCACCAACTTCTTGGGCTAAATCTAAGGTGCGCGATCGCCAAGTTGTAGCTAAATCCTCTGGTACTCGCAACAGTTTGCGTTGAATCTCATTCCACAAATCAGAATCTGTTGTGCTTTGCAGTTGGGAATTACCCAGATAATAATTAAGTTCTGAGTCAGAATCAAAAACTTCTCGCAGGTGACTTAGTTTTAAATCATCTGGCGCATCTTCCCAACCAGTATTTTGCTGTGAGGGTGCAGGTTCCAATAGGTTATGAAGTTCTTGCAGCACCTCATCGCATATTTTAGATCCTGGATCTAGTGGAAATTTTGTGCGAGCCTGATTTAAAGTCGCCTCTAGTCCATACAAACTAAACCGCAGTAACTGGGCTAACTCTGAGTTTTCTATCTCTAATAATTGACGCAAGTGCTGCATGAATCTCACCTCCAAATATTTTTGTAGCGAATTAAACTTGGTAAACCTCTGCGCCCCTTAGCGTTTACTTTGCGCCCCTCTGCGTTTAAAAATCTTAATTTTTTCAACGCAGAGGAACGCAAAGGTTAGCGCAAAGGAACGCAAAGGTTTAATGCAAGAGTTAATGTATACCGCAAAATGGATCGCGTTCTTTATCAACTTCGTTGGGCTGCAATTCTAATTCAGCAAGATAAACGCATCCCTCTTCTTTAAGGCATTCTTGACTGTTTGATGTCCAGTAAGGGACTTCACCGGCGTGCATCCGTAGAATACCTTGAGCGTCGAGAGTTACACGATATTGGCAAGGGTAATCTGTTGTCACATCTGGTTTGCTGAGTGCGCCAATTCTTATCCATTTTTTGCTGTTGGTTTCGGCGTCTGTTTGATAAACATAGAAGGTGTGTTGGCCTGTTTGCGGGAAGGGAGGTAAGGGATTACTAATTAACCCAATTCCTGGTTCCGTCACGCCATCGCGCAGATAGTGAAATTTTTGAAACAATTTACTACCATCATTTCCTACTTCAAACACAAGATGATAGGCATCTGGTTGATCAACAGTTGCGGACTCAATAACATTGACGGCAATATCACCATCATTTAAATCTTTATTGAAGCGTTCTACAGCAATATTCCAGTTTAATTTGCCATCAGCAAATAGCGCTGAATTTTCTGAAACTACCGATTCCAAATCAATGCCAGGAATATCAATTAAATAGTGGGGATTTCCCTGACAAAGCAACACACTAAATTCAAGGGTTTGGTCAATTTCAAACTGGATTTTAAGTTTTTTTAGAAACTCTGCTTCTTGCATTCCCAGTTGATTCATGAGGTTTTTGCCGTCGAAGCTACCCCATAGTCGTAAATCTCCATCCTCGTAGTCTTGACGGTAAATAATATTAGTTAATTGGATTCCTTGCCATGCAGTACGAACCTTAGCGACAGTTTCCCAAGGTGCGAGCTGATAGAGTTCTTGTCCGGCTTTGAATATGGTGAGTAAATCGTTACTTTGAGTTTTGCGTTTGAAGTTGCAAGGTAAATAATAAAACAGATTTTTGACATCAATTTCTAGCTGGTTGGCTCCCTTACGCAGCAAGCTTTTGGACTCTTCTGGATCGAACCTTAATCTTCGCAGTTTCTCGGCATAGCAAGCACCGGCGGAGGTGGCTAATTTGGTAAATTCCAGCACAAAGGTAATTCGTTCTGGATTCCACACAAAATATGGAGATTTACTAAATTCTTGGTAGATTTGGCGCTGCACTATGTCTAAATTACAAGTTTTTCCAGACAAAATTAACCAATCAACTTTTTGGGAATTCCAAGAATCTTTGGTGATATCATCAGGGCGCAAGCGACTTTCCATCAATCCTTTGGCAATACCGATCGCTTCTTTAATTCCTGAAACGGCGGCTCGTTCAAATTGCTGGTTATCTAGGGTAATGCAGATGCTATTTGGATCTTTGACTTGCAATTTAACACCGCTTTGGGTGAGCAGTTCGGAAATTTGTTGTTCAGAAAGTGTGAAGATTAATAGAGAATTATCTACTGGTGGCTTTAGCCCAAGTTTAAGTTTAGCTGCTTCCGCATGATCCCAAAGAATATAAAATGATTGCAGACGTTGAGGTGCTTGTTGCCAACGGGTGGGTAATACTTTCTCGGCAGTATCTAGGGCATCTTTGTAAGTAATATCGCCTTCTGGATTCTCTTTATCTAAACATTTTAAAAGACTGCCACTTTTGAATTTACCTTGTTCTAAAAAGCGCTCGTTTAACTCAGAGTTAATTAAATCTTCTAGTTTTTCGCTTTCTATCTCACCTGTTGCTACTGCTGTCAATAAAAAAT
Source organism: uncultured Nostoc sp. (assembly GCF_964245575.1). Taxonomy (GTDB): domain Bacteria; phylum Cyanobacteriota; class Cyanobacteriia; order Cyanobacteriales; family Nostocaceae; genus Nostoc. Next base: position 7,030 of record NZ_CAXTNP010000115.1, read on the forward strand.
CTGCGATCGCAACTTTTAATAATCTAAAAATTCGTAGTGTAATTAACTCCCCACCTAGCTGTAAATGACCAGATGAACCTAATAATTTGGGAGTGAGTTTATAGTAACGTCCTCCTAAACCTCGGTCTTCATAATCAGCAAAAGTAGGAGTTTTATCTTCTAAAGTCAGTTCAATTAAAGCTAAGTCTGTAGTTCCCCCGCCAATATCCAAAACGAGAACATTTTGTGACCATTTGTTTCCGGCTTGGCGACAACGGGTTTTGAATGACTCGATGCCAATGTTGAGATTACCACCAAATTCTCGCCATAAAAAGAATATCGCCACAGAAACAGCTTCATCATAAGCAGTTTGCACATCGTCGATCCCCAACTGCTCAACTAATTCCTTAACTTCCTTGCGAACAACTGGTGGGGCGACAGTGGGGTAGGTGACAACTGCTGTTAAAAAATTCCCTTCTGAAAACCTGCGTTGGGCGCGTTGGCGGTAATCTTCAGTTAACTCGATTAAATGCGCCCAAGCAGATTGGATCAGTTGGTTCGCGGTAATTAATTCTTCTTCACCATCCAAAATAACTGGAAACAACCGCTCCTGACCAAAATAGCGTTTGGGTGAATGGTGAAACCTGCTGATAATTTCCTTTAAAGAACTGCTTGTACCTTGAGCGATCGCTTTTTTTCGGTTATCTCTAGCTTCCCTTCCCATCCGCAGTTTTAAATCGCTTAACTGTGAAATTTCCGACTCGCTGGGGATTTCCGTATCGCGGCGATCGATATCCAGCACAACTGGAATCAGATTTTGCGACTCTAGGGTAGGGACGCGAAACACCTCATGATAAATTTGGTAAAGTTTTTTGCTGACAGCACGGCGGAATCTCTCGCTGTTTCCTAAGGAAAGTTCAATTTGGCGAATTGCTTCCAAAAACCGCTCTTTATTGTCACTTTCAAAGACTTCGCTGAATTGGCTGGGTTCTATCTCCAGGTTTCTGCTAATTTCTACAATAAACTTTTCCCAATCATCAGCACTGACATCTGGTAAAGCTACTGAGGCGGGAGAACTCAGCCATTGTGATAAGCGATCGCGCAACCGCATTTCTTGTTCTTTAGGTAAAATTTCTGCGATCGGTACTTCAATTGGATCGAAAAGTGTAACTGTAGAATTCGATGTACCAAAATCTAAAGCAAACCATCCTGGAAATCTTTTTTGTTGTTTCTCGCTTGGTTCTTGATCGCTATATTTGTTGAGTTGAAAAGGGTTCATTATAGTATCACTTTCTGTTGTTTGTTTTATAGCTGGCTAAAAACTGTAATGTTTTATCATAAAATTACAAATTTAGAGAATCTTTGTGGTACAGACTTTTAATCTTTAGTCTTGTACCACTGATTCTCTTTAGCACTGGCTTTTTTCTTTGGCGACTAACTGGAAAAGTAACCCTGGTACATGCTTGGAAATTGTAGAAAAAATCGCATCCCGTCTCACAAACACATCCTCATATCCGTACCCATCGCAATCAGTCACTTTCTGAGTTAGCTTATCTCAAATCATCTAAGTAAGAAACAGCAGCAAGTTCTGAAATAATCTGCAACCAAGTAGGAATTGCAATCTCAGATGGCAAGTCTCCAGCCGCCAAATATCTCAGCAAAGTTTCTTTTTTTGAAATGTTTTGCAAACTAGGAATAATTTGATCCAAAATACCTTCAAGTTCGGAATTTATTTGTTGATTAACTTCGCTAACATACTGCACAAGATGGAGGCTGGCGCTAGCAGTGATTTCATCTCGCAGCCGCAGTACTAAAAGTTGGTGATTGCTCGATCTGGGTAAACCTTGGCTTTTTTCGGGTGCCCAGTCAAAGATTTGACCAACGTTGTGTTTATCGTCTTGACGCGCTAAGGGAAAGATGATTTCGGGCGCAACGGTTTTGTTTTTACTACTGATTTCGGAGATGATTGCTTCAATCCATTCGTTAGGCTCGCATCCTAGTAATAATTTGTAAAAAAGATCGGCATCTTCAAAACCAAATTTTTCTTCGATTTCTTGTTCCATTTCTGGATGGAAAATTGCCTGCAATTGTTCGCGTTCTGGGGCTACATAATTTGACAATTGATTCAACAAATCTACCACTGCTTGATGGATGCGATCGCGGGCAAAATCTTCTACTTCTTTAACGGTTTTCTCAAATACTGGATAAAAATCATCGCTTTTAGTCGGAAGGGAACTATTGACCCGATTTCCCCGATCAAATAATTTCCCAGCTGCACCTTTAGATTCTGCCAGAGCGATCGCTCCATTGTTGGCTTTGTTGAACAGTAAAGTCCACTGGTTCCAATTGAGGATTCTAAAGGTAAGTTCGTCTTTCACTACATCGCTGACGACAACACCGCGCCGATCTTTGAGTGGTTCTTTCCCTAAATCTTTTTGAAAATTCCTGTAGATTTTATCCAAGCTTTCCACCACAAAGCGCAACTCGATAAAGGCGGGACTATCGCCTGTAGGGATACCTTGCTCGTGAATTTCATCTATGATGTCCTTTAAGTGATCTTGTTGCTGACTCACCACATCAGCCGCTCTCCGAGTATCTTCATACAGTTGCTTTAGACCATGAGTCGCTACGTGGGTTTGAATCAATTCCCGCAGCTTACTAAGTCCCCCATCTTGACTAAAGTAACCTAGCTGTCTGCCCAAATAACTGCGAGTGTCAGATTCTAGCAGATGTTCACTTAATAGCTCCCACTTATCTTGTAGCCGTTTAGACCGATCTAGATAATCAGGATAGTCTAAGTTAGCCAAAAACTCTGTTGAGCCTGCTTTGACGGTACTAGAACGTTTTGCCAATTCAGCTAGTCCCAACAGTGGCGACAGTAAAACGATGCGGTCTTTTTGAGTTGTAAATGCTTCTGCACCGTCAATGGTAGTTTGGAGAACTTTGAGTTTTTGGAAAACGGTTTCCTCTTGTAAATCGCTATCTTCAATCAGTTGGTCAAGTTCTCTTTCGCCACCCTCGCCCTCTAGGGGTAGTTGATCGAAGCGACCTACACCTACGAGAATTAAATCTTTTAGGTCTTGTCCCGGTCGCTGCTGCTGCATCATCGTAAAGATTTTATTGGCGCGATCGCTCCCAGGAGATTTACCATTTAGCAGTACTAAAATTGTTTGTACTTCTGCCAATTCTCGCAGCGACAAAAAGGTATCCCTAGCCCCCGAATTAGCAGCCCCTAATCCCGGAAAGTCGATGAGAATAAATTTGGCTGCGCCTGTAAAATCCCAAATTTCCCGTGATATTTTTACATCAATATCTACGCGGCGGATCAGTGGGAAGCTGTTTTGTAATAACTTTGTTGGTAGCCTCTGGGGTGGACTCGGTAATCGGATATGCGCTGGGGGTAAATCCTCAAATTTCAAAGTTTGGATTGCCATTGGCTGTTCGACTAGCTGTAGCCCCTCGCGGGCGGTGGTAGCATCAATCTGGTAGCGCCCACCACACATAACTTCCCCATAAGCTTGATAAGCCCGTAGGAATAGTACCAACTCTCGCAGTAAATAACGTAGCTCTAAATTGTTACTGTTATTCCATGCTTCTTCACACCAGCCAATAATATCTGTGCCAGAGTTGAGTTTCGATACTGGTATAGGAGGAAGCCCTGCTGCTGTTGTCCGTTTATTGGCTTCCCCTAACATGAAGCGTAGACACTCATGCACCCCTTCATGCGAAAGATAATCTACAGTAAAATTACTTAATTGAGTAGTTGCGAAATCGTCTTGAGGTATGATGTGTATGGCGGTAACATTACCTGTAGTGGGGTTTTCACTGACTGGCAAAGCATCAGCATATCCAATTAGACTGCCTAAAAGTAAAGTTTTGCCACTACTGAATTCCCCCATCACCCCAATTTTGACAGGTGAAGTTGCAAGGTCTACAGTTTTCTGGGCAGCTGACCGCAGACGAAGAAGACAATCGTCAAGACTAGCTGGAACCCAATCTTCTTGTTTTGAAGGGTGCTGGGGCACAGAATCTATCTTTCGGAGAATGAATTCGCCGTACTCCTTAAAACGGCCCAGTTTATCTGGTTCCATAAAGTAGTTTCCGCCTAACATTAATTTCTGTGAGCTTTATAACATATAAAATCCCATTGCCAGCCATTGTTGCAATGTGTTGATATCACATTTAGCATTTCTCTCATTTAATTTGCGATTTTGGTATGAGGGGTTTTGAACGGTCAAGACAATTTTGAGAAATCGGGTTTGAATTGGAAAATTGAAGAAAAATTCAGAAGTCAGAATTCAGGAGCCAGAATGAATAAAGTAGAGTTTTATACCACAAATTGACTAAAGGCTCCTTAATAGAGATGTGGGTATTAAACCCTTTTATACTCTTTATTTTAAGAGAATGTCCGAAAAGTATTAGGTGAATATAATTCGCTACTACACAAACAATGTTTACCTACGTGGAAAACATGAAAAATCAAAAATTTCCAACCCACGGAGGTGGGTTTTGTCTGTATAGCCAAGCGCGTTGGGCGGCTCTCTCTGCCGACTTCTACCCCTGCTCTTAAGCAAGCTACGCGTAGCGTCTCCGAACAGGAGAAGCAACTGGCCTGCGACTTATAGTCGCCACGACTCTAATTCATGCTGAATTCTTCTTGAGAAAAAATCAATATTTATTTGATATGAAATTCCTGATTATTGTGAATTTCTGATAAAGATGTAAGCACCTCATAGTGAATCGTATAGTTTCCGTGAAGCCAAATCAGGTTTTTGTGCAATGCGATTACATAGCTAAGATGAATTTATAGGTAATTTTAATAAGAGCCAAAATTAAATGAGTTTACTGACATATGGATAGCTTAAACTTTACCAAAAATGCTGAAGTTAATCTTAATGATAACTTCAGCATTTTTTCAATTTATTTACAGT
>NZ_CAXTNP010000115.1:11949-23258 GCF_964245575.1 uncultured Nostoc sp.
AAAAGGAATTATTGTAAACATAAGACTAAATAAAGTATTAAAATAAATAGCAGGATAACAGAAAAAATATATATATTAACAAATCCTATTTTCAGACTATTACCTTAATAATTTAGGCAGAGCAGGCAGGAAAAAGTGTTTTCTAAAAAGGTGCAGAGCAACATTAACCAAATCATGGTCGAAGAGGAAGAAATAGAACAGGATGAAAAAGTATTTTGCCAGCAGGCGGATACTGCTCCTGTGATGATTTGGATGGCTGAATATAATGCACTTTACTGTTACTTCAATTCAAATTGGCTGGAATTTACTGGAATATATCTAACAACAGGCGCGTCTACATCTGTGCCAGAAGAGGAGATAGGCAATATCTGGACTTGCAGCGTCCATCCCGAAGATAGACAGCGATGTGAAGATATATACCTGGGAGCATTTGCTGTGCATGATTCGTTTCAGAGGCAATATCGTTTGCGTCGGGCTGATGGTGAATATCGCTGGATTTTAGATACAGCTGCGCCACGATTTGCAGCAGATGGTAGCTTTGTCGGTTACATCGGTTATTGTGTAGATATAACAGAAGTGCCCATAGTGGGAAGCCGACCTATCATGACAGAAAGCTCCTCGGCATCTACAAATTCTTCTCATTATCTACGTGAAATTACAGAACTTAAACAGACAGCGGAATTAACAACAGCACTAGAGCAACTACAAGCCGAAACTGCAAAACGCCAAGCAGTTGAAGCACAGTTACACCAAAAAACATCAGAATTTGCAGCGATTTTGCAACTGCTTCCTGATTTATATTTTCGTCTCAATGCTGATGGAACTATCCTGGATTACAAGCAAGGATTGATGGAGAATCCGTATATTCCTACAGGAGATTGTCAGGGCAAGAGTTTGCGAGAATGTCTACCGACTGCTGTAGGCGATCGCTTCCACCAAGCAATAACTCAAGTACTTGAAACTCAATATGAAGTCAGTTTTGAATATACCTTACCGCTCTCAGAAGAAAACAACAATTTTGAAGCTAGGTTATTACCATTACCAGACCAGCAAATCATAGTTATTGTCCGCGACACTAACGACAACATCCAAGCAGCATTAATAGAAAGCAATGCCAAGTTTCGCAGCATGGTCGAAAACGCCCATGACATTATTTTTGCAGTGACCCTTGAAGGGATATTGTCTTACGTTTCTCCTAATTTGACTGATATTTTGGGGTATGAAGTTGCAGAGATTGAAGGTAAATCCTTTATTCCCCTTATACATCCTGACGATGTGTCTATTTGTGCAGATTATTTCCAAAGAATTTTGACAACAGGTGAAAAACAAGACGCAATGGAATATCGAGTCAAACACAAAAATGGCAGTTGGCGATGGCATACAAGCAACTCATCTGTTATTAAAGACGTTAATGGTAATTTTTTAAACTTCCTTGGTATTTGCTATGACACCACTGACCGCAAACAAGCAGAGGAAGCTCTAGCAGAGCGATCGCGTTTAGCAAATTTTCGTGCCGATGTAGACGCGGCCCTTACTCAGAATGACAGCTTACAGAAGACGATGCACCGCTGCACTGAGGCTTTAGTTGAACATCTTGATGCAGCCTTTGCTCGCATCTGGACGCTGAACAAACAAGACAACGTATTGGAGTTGCAAGTCAGTTCGGGGATGTACACCCACATTAATGGGCCCCATAAATGTGTGCCAGTTGGTCAATTCAAAATTGGTTTAATTGCCGAAGAGGGCAAACCCCACCTAACTAACTCTGTGCAGACAGATCCCCGCGTGAGTAACAAAGAATGGGCGCAACGAGAGGGTATGGTTGCCTTTGCTGGCTATCCCCTGATTGTTGAATATGAAACTGTAGGGGTGATAGCCATGTTTGCCCGCCAAACGGTGACAGAATCAACTTTCACGGCACTGGAATTTGCCGCCCAGGCGATTGCCATTGGCATCAAGCGCAAACAAGCAGAAGTTGCACTCAGAGAAAGCGCCCAACGGGAAGCCCTACTCAATCGTCTTTCTAGTCAGATTCGAGCTTCCTTGGATCTCAATTACATTGTGGAAACCGCAGTGCAGGAAATTCGCAACTTATTCCGGATCGATCGCTGCGCCTTCTATTGGTATCGGCAAGACGCTGATGTACCCTACTGGGAGAGTGTATATCAGGCAAAAAGTCCCTCTTTACCATGTCTGCTTAACCACCAAGAAGCAATTAATGCAGAAATCGAACTAATCGCAGCCAAAACCTTGAACAGAGAAATCATCCGCATTGATGATATTAAGACTATGGGCGATTCTATAGCACGGCAGTTTTTGGAGGATTTCGGTTTCACTGCGTTTATGTCGCTGCCTGTACACACCCAATCTGGCGAAATTGGCACATTTAGTTGTGGTTATTGTAGTGGTTTCCGTCCTTGGCTGGACAACGAAGTAGAATTACTACAAGCAGTTACAGTTCAACTAGCGATCGCCATTGACCAAGCCAAACTTTACACCCAAAGTCGAATTGCCGCCCAAACTGCCCAAGACAAAGCCCAGCAACTAGAAGCGGCGCTCTTAGAACTTAAACAAACCCAAGCGCAGCTGATTCAAACTGAAAAAATGTCCAGTTTAGGACAATTGGTTGCAGGTATTGCCCATGAAATCAATAATCCCGTCAATTTTATTTACGGCAATATTAGCCACACCCGTGAATATATCAAGGATTTGCTGCACTTGGTAGACCTTTATCAACAGAACGATTGCCCATCAACACCAGAGATTCACCAACAAATCTATGCCATTGATTTAGACTTTATTAAGCAAGATTTGCCCAAAATCCTGGATTCCATGAACATGGGAGCCGAACGCATTCGGCAGATTGTCCTATCTTTACGCAATTTCTCTCGCCTTGATGAAGACGGCACAAAGCCAGTAGATATTCATGAAGGTATTGATAACACCTTGCTGCTGTTGCAAAATCGCCTGAAAGCCAAACCAGGACATCCCGAAATCCAAGTAATCCGAGACTACGGCAACCTACCACCAGTACTGTGTCACGCTGGACACATAAATCAGGTGTTTATGAATCTGTTGACAAATGCGATCGATGCAATTGAAGAGTCATTTGTCATTAGTCATACCCTGCAAGAAGGCGAAGCGCCTATGTCATTAGTAAACAACTCTAAACAAATGACTTCTCCCCAAATTCGCATTCGCACCCTCATCCAAGAAGGCCATGTAATCATTGGCATTGCCGACAATGGCCCAGGCATGACTGAGGAAGTACGCAAACGTGTATTTGACCCCTTCTTTACTACGAAAGCCGTCGGTAAAGGCACGGGCATGGGGTTATCAATTAGTTACCAAATTGTTGTAAAAAAACATGGCGGGCAAATCCAGTGTATTTCAGCACCAAGAGAAGGTACTGAGTTTGCGATCATGATTCCATTCAAGCAGCAACCCGATTCGTAGATATTACGCAAATTTAATTAAAACTTAATCAGATATTAATCTATTGCTTGTTAACTAAGATTAATTCACTTTTTGCTGCAACATTTGAACCCCCCAAAAACCTGAAATTTACAGGAATTTGGGGATTATTTCTTCTAATACAGGGAAGTAGGACTAGAAATGTTGCAGTTAAACCAATTCACAATTCGCAATTCGCAATTACGTTTTGTGACGGGGATTTAGCTTAGGCATCAAAACGTGCTGCCGTCGTTAGGCAGGGGAATTAAACCCCGAAACTTTGTTAAATTGTTTAAAAAACGTTGTAATGGTAGTATTATTTTTGCGTAGGTGTAGCCCCGATACCATTCGGTTCAGGATATTTCTTGGTTGAGGCAGTTCGGGAAGAGAAGCAGGGGGAGAGAAGAATTATGATACAACCCCAAAGTCAAAATAGTATCACTTACACACGCGTTATCCACCTAAGTCATGTAATTGACATAGATATTCCCCAATGGTCTGGCGACCCTCCAGTAGAATTTGAAACTGTGGCTGAACTGAATAATGATAGCTATTACCTGCGACGTTTCTCCTTGGGGGAACATAGCGCTACTCATATCAACGCCCCTAACAGTTTTCATAGTTATGCTGTGGGAATTGACCAATACCCCGCCCAGTCTTTGGTTGTACCTGCGGTGGTCATAGATATTCGCCAAGCCACAGCAGTTAATCCTGATTATGCCCTGACTATTGCTGATGTTCTGGCTTGGGAAGAAGAATACGGTGAAATTTATCCTGGTTGCGTAGTTATACTGAATACTGGTTGGCAAAAAAAGTGGTTTGATAAAAGTGCATTCCTAAATCATGATTATCAAGGAATTGCTCACTTTCCAGGCTTTGGCAGCGATGCGACTCAATTATTACTGGATGAGCGGCAAATAGCAGGGGTAGGAATTGATACTCATGGTGTAGACCCCGGACAGGATAACAGTTTTGCTATTAACCATTTGGTGTTGGAGAAACCGCGTATTGTTTTGGAGAATCTCACCAACTTGGATCAACTGCCACCGAAAGGTACTACTCTAGCGATCGGCCTTCTCCGGTTGCGTGGTGGTTCTGGTTCTCCTGTGGGGGTGTTAGCGTTAGTCCCTTAATTTTTATATCGATATTTGGTTGTATCGCCAATTTCTCAGACTTGAGGATAACCTAGAAAGCAAGCAAACTTAATACACAAGTTTCAGTGGATCATCAGCCGGAGATTTTCAAGATGACAACTCCGCTATCTTGCCGCAATTATATAGACGGTCAATGGTTGAATGCTGTAGAGGAAGCAACTTTAGAAAGTCGCAACCCTGCTAACAAAACCGAAGTGGTTGCCACATTTCCCCGTTCCCAAGCCAAGGATGTAGATACAGCAGTAGCCGCCGCCCGTAAAGCCTACCACAGTTGGCGCAAAGTCCCGGCCCCAGCTAGGGCTGAATATATCTTTCGGGTTGGGGAAATATTACTCCAGCATAAAGAAGAACTTGCCCAGTTAATCAGTCGGGAAATGGGTAAACCCCTGACAGAAGCCAGGGGAGATGTGCAAGAAGGTATTGACTGCGCCTTTTACACTGCTGGCGAAGGACGGCGACTATTTGGGCAAACCACACCGTCGGAAATGTCCAATAAATTCGCCATGACTGTGCGGATGCCCATAGGAGTTTGTGCCTTAATTACTCCCTGGAATTTTCCTGTGGCAATTCCTTGCTGGAAAGCTATGCCAGCTTTGGTGTGTGGCAATACAGTCATCCTCAAACCTGCCGAAGATACTTCTGCCTGTGCAACTAAATTGATTGAAATTTTCCAACAAGCAGGTTTACCACTAGGAGTAATTAACTTGGTGCATGGTGTAGGAGAAGAGGCGGGGAAAGCTTTAGTTGAGCATCCCAATGTAGATTTGGTATCGTTTACTGGTTCTTCAGAAACGGGTGCTTTTGTTGGCGCTACTTGCGGACGCACTCACAAGCGTGTCTGTCTGGAAATGGGTGGTAAAAATGCCCAAGTGGTAATGGAAGATGCCGATTTGGAACTTGCCTTAGATGGTGCAGTATGGGGAGCATTTGGGACAACCGGTCAACGGTGTACAGCTACCAGTCGCCTGATTTTGCATCGTGATATCAAAGAAGAATTTACCACCATGCTCCATGAGCGTACCAGTAAGTTACGCTTGGGTGCTGGCACTGAACCTAATACAGATATTGGGCCGATTGTCAATGAAAAGCAACTCCAACAGGTGAGCAAGTATTTGGATATCGCCCGTGAGGAAGGAGCAAAGGTTTTAATTGGTGGAGAAATTGCTAGTGAAGGTTCATTGAAAAACGGTTACTTCTTTCAACCAACTATTTTGGATAATGTAACTCCTGATATGCGCGTCGCCCGTGAAGAGATATTTGGGCCAGTAGTGGCATTGATTGAGGTTAGTTCTTTTGAGGAAGCGATCGCAATTCTCAACGATAGCAATTACGGTCTTTCTTCTTCAGTTTACACCCGCGATATCAACCGGGCTTTTACTGCCATGCGCGACATCGAAGCAGGTATCACCTATATTAACGGCCCCACTATTGGCGCAGAGGTACACTTGCCCTTTGGCGGTGTGAAACAAACCGGTAACGGACACCGAGAAGCTGGAACTACTGCAATGGATGTTTTCACAGAATGGAAAAGTGTTTATGTTGACTTCTCTGGAAGTTTACAACGCGCTCAGATAGATAACCGTAGTTAATTTCGCAATAAGCGCGATTTTTAGCTGAGTAGACTATAAAAAAAGACCTAACAAGAACAGCCCCTTAAGAGCTAGCGTTGGGGAGTAAGCCTCAAAGCCTCTCTTCTTTTAGAAGACAGAATCTAAATGACTCGCATTGGAATGCGAAATTTGTAGTATCCCCTTGACATCGTGTAATTTAAATACTACATGTGTAGTATAAAGAAAAAAGCCTCCTCAAAAGGCAAAACTAAAACCTCTAGGAACCTTGACAATTGCATAGATGCCACTTTTTGGGGATTAGTTTAGCAACTTCCTTTGGCAGTACCCACTTTTGGGGCCGCGATTGGTGTTCGACTGCTCCGAAGCCAACAAACGGACGGTTGCAGGATTCGGGTTCAATTCCCGACGGCTCCACTAGACTCTACTTCGGTTGAAGTTGTGTAGACGCTTCCTTAAGAAAATAAAAGCATCGCAATTATGCTTTCCTTGGGTCTGTAGCTCTAACGGTAGAGTTCCCAGATATCACTTGTGCCCTGACACAAAAAGCTTACATACTAGCTCAATAGTAGAGCGATCGTCTCTAAAACGATAAGTGCAGGTTCAATTCCTGCGGTGTTACCACAGCTTTTTCAACTCGCACGAGGTGTGAGTGTAACTCTCACAGGGAGGGTATCGGTTCAATCCCGATCAGATCCACTAATATCAATTCGTAATTAAAACAAGAGGTGATTGCAATGGTTCATATTCGATTTGAAGGACGTTCTGTTGATGTGCCAAAAACACAATTGGGAATTGCAGCAGGGATGAATGATGTAGCAGTGAAGGAGCGCGTTGCTCGGCATTTAGATGTGAATAGCGATCGCCTCTCTGCTTACGTAATTGATCGCCGTCCCAGTGGTGATTTGATCATCCGTCCTGAAGCTGTCTATAGTTAAAGGAGGCAGGAGGGAAGAAAGTTTAAAACATAAGCCTTTGCTTCATTTCTAACTGCATAGTTTTATTCCGCGCCCTAACTTGTAAAGCCTACACACACTCCGGCAACGGAATGCAGGTTCAAGTCCTGCCGCTCCCTTTGATGGGAGCGTAGCCAAATTGGTATAGGCAACTGTGAAAACTGCTTTGCTAACTTGTGCGGAATTCCAATTATTTAAATTGTACTTTGTTTATAACCTTGTTCTGCCGCAATGTATAGAGGTCGAATGATTTACGCTGTTAGGAAACAGCAGTGTAACAAGAAAGAAATTCGATTTATTTTAAATCAACTTTTTAAAACCTAAAATTTTCACTTCGTGCCCTAACTGAAAAAGCTTACATATTAGCCGAATGGTAAGGCACTTGACTTGAGATCAAGCAACTACGGGTTCAAATCCCGTGTGTGAATCAACAGCTTTTTCGACTTGCACGAGGTGATCTTATTTCATTTAAACATGGAGGTGAGAATGATGAAGAAGATTAAGTCTTTCAACATCGAGCCGGAAGATTTCGACGAATTTGACGATTTCTGCTTTTGAAGATAAGAGATCCCCCAACCCCCTTAAAAAGGGGGCTTTTAGAGTTCTCCCCTTTTTAAGGGGGGTTAGGGGGGATCTAGGTTTTAGGTTTTTAGTGCGTAAGTGCTGATCAAATTTCTCAATTAGCAGTTGTTGCCGTGCCCTGATCGCGGAAGCTTACATAACTCTGCACAAATTATACACAGTGCTTCCACAACTTGCGCGGTGACTTTATCACTTCGCGTGCAACATCTGCCTCCTTCAATGCGTGGATTTTAGATTTTGGATTTTCGATTGCAATCCAAAATCGTAAATCCAAAATCCAAAATTCTTAAAGGAGGTTCCTATGAACACCGCAGAACGTGACCTGCGCCTAGAAATGCTCAACAGTTTGCTGACAACTCCTCACCGCAAGCTAGAGCAAGTCACAGAAATTCATCAGTTAATTGTTGAACTCGATCCCATCTTCTACGGACATCTGGCAGTCTGGTATCAGCGTCATGGTGATGTCCGCGACCACAAGGAAGTGTTTCTTGCTTACTTGTTAACTAGCAATTTAACTGAACACCGAGATGCTGGATTTATGATGCTCCAAGAGTTTCCACCCTATCAAGTGGCTCGTGTAGTGGACTTCATGAAGCAGCAGCAAAACAAGCTGCCTCGTTCGGCTCGGACTGCGGTACGGCGTTACCTGAAGACACGAGAGAGCAATCCGGCTCTGTTTGATCGCGCTGCTTTGCGAGGTCGTAAGGCAATGAAGCACTTATATGCTTCGCTGCACATCAAGCCAAATGAGCAAGCAAATGCGATTCTGTTTGGCGATACTCCTTGTGAGGGTTCCTTAGCAAATGTGCTGAAGCAGCTTGCTAAGGCTGAAAATGCCGCAGAACAGGCACGGCTGATTGTGGAGTTCAAAATTCCATACACGATCGCAATTGGTGCGATCAAGCAACTCACACCAGTTGTCTTGGTGGCGTTAATCAACAGCATGACTCCTCAAGAAGCGATCAACAATCTCAAGTCTCTCCAGACTAGAGGTGCAATGGATCACCCAGAAGTCAAGAAGCTGATTGATTCTAAGCTGGAAGCAGCGTCTAAGAGTACGCGTGTCTCAGCATTCAAAGCACAGATTGCCACAGACACCGCAGATTTTGACGCAGACACCGTTGCTCGATTGGAAAAGGTGACAAACGAGCAGGTGAAGCGGCGCGGTGCGATCGCTCGTCCAACCGCTTTATTGGTGGACAAATCCGGCTCAATGGAGAATGCGATCGCGACGGGTTTGCAACTCGCTGCCTTAATCTCTGGTATCACTCAGGCAGAACTGTTTGTCTACGCTTTCGACACCATTCCTTATGCTCTTACGGCAAAGGGCAAGGAGTTGACCGACTGGGAGCGTGCTTTCCAGCACATCAAAGCAGGCGGTAGCACTAGCATCGGCTGTGCATTGGAAGCAATGCGGCGGAAAAAGCAGGTTGTTGACCAGATTATCCTAGTGACAGACGAAGGCGAGAATGCGGCTCCTTACTTCGGTGAAATCTACAAGACCTACTGCCGGGAGTTAGCGATAATGCCCAATGTGGTGATTGTCCGTGTGGGTACTCATTACAACTGGGTGGAGAGTCAATTGAAGCAGCAGCAAGCACCTGTAGATACGTTCACTTTTGCGGGTGACTACTACAGTTTGCCGAACATCGTTCCACTGCTAACGCGCCCCTCTCGTCTGGATTTGCTGATGGAGATTCTGGATATGCCTTTGCCTGTAAGAGAGGATAAGTAAGTTATGAAGTATGGCAATGTTTACCATTATAAATAGTAAGCATTGCGTACTTTGTAAAGTTAACTAACAGTAGCTAGGATTTCATCCCATGAACTATGATTACCAGAAGGGGAGGGAGGCTTGCTAAAGAAAGTTTCATTAAGAATCTGAAGACGTAACATATTATTTAGGTTTATACGCCTCCAATCAGGAAGTTGACCTGAACCGCTCTGACCACCAACTTGATAAATTAAAACTTGTAGAACCTCATCTTTTAATCCAAGAGTATGAGGTTCTGCAATACGTTGAAAATTTTTGTAGTAAAACTGAATTAAATGCTTTTGGGTAATTGCTTTTTTTATAAGTTCTAATACTTTGGGATCGGGTAGTGATAGTTCTGATACTTTGGTATTGGCTAGTGGGCTTTTTGGAAGAAAGCTCTTCTTTGGTTTTTCTATACCTTTTATATTTTTAGGCTTTTGGAATCAAAAATTATCACCTGAATTTTTATTTTTAGTCATGATTTTTTACTACTTATATACTATTGCCACTATTAAATCTTTTTTTACCCAATTTTGCTAGTGGTCTGTGTCATTAATTTTGAAAGGTTTTTAATAAGCGATTTATCGCTCAATTTCAAGGACTAAAGCCACTGACTACGAACTTTCACAACCCATAAAAACTACTAATGACATGAAGCATTAGCTTTACTTTTACCTGAAAAGTAACTATTGTAGTACAATGTAGTATAAATCCCTGCGTGCCCCAACTCGTGGAGCCTACATACTACGCTGCGATCGCTGTAGATTTTTAGTAAGGCAACCTGTACTATTTTGTGCTGATTAGTTCCAGTGACAATAGTTATATTTAGTTAGGCGTACCGAGTGCGATCGCCTATATTAAGGATGCTTCCGTACCATTGCCCTTACGCATGGTAGGTACAAATGAGCGATCGCTGACGCAGCAGATAATTCAATCATCTTCATCTAGCTTTACTCATATCTTGCACCTGGAAAAATAAATGTCAAAACCACAACTACGTACAAGTGGTAACAAGCGTTCAATATTAAGTAACAACTGAGACACGACTAGTTGAGGCAAAATAGATTCAAGTGCAGTTTGTGCAGCCTCACCCCAATCAGGTGGTAACGGTAGTTGAGTGGATAAATAAGTCCAATGAGTAATCAGGTAAGCAGTTAGAGAAAGAATTAGCCAGCGATACATTCCAAGTAGAGTACCCTGCCCAAAACGATGTAAGCCGAAACGATGCTTCGCGGTTTTAAACCACCCTTCTATCTGCCATCTGCGTTTACCCCACCATTTAAGAGTTGAAGCTTTCATCGGTCGAGTAGACAAAACAAAACGTTTTTCTAGTTTGCCATTGTCGCGCTTTAAGTAATACCAAGATACAGGAACGGCAAAGTTTAAACCAACTAAATAAACTTGTTGTCCCTGTTTATGTAAATGCCTTAAAAGTCTGCCATCAGTTAACTTACGGCTAATAGCTACGCCTGTAAGTGCATGATATTTAAGCTGGCGTATCCCATGAAGAAATTCTTTGCTACCAAAGGCAGTATCAGCTAAAATAATGACCTGAAAGCGTTCAGTTAAACATTGAGGTAAACGCTTAACTAGCTTGAGTCCTAGCTGGGCAAATGAGAGTACCTTTACCTCTCCAAACACGGAAACTCCAAGGTATGCGCCACTTTCCTATAACTAAATAAACAACTACTATATGTAGACCACGTTTACCATTATAAACTCTAATTAAATCCCCAAAACTTGAGAATTTACCGCGTTTTTCTAGAGTAGTTAAGTCAATTATTACTTGTAAAAATGGTTTGCGCCCTTGAGCAGATGAAGATAACATCTTGACAACTGT
>NZ_CAXTNP010000116.1:0-23227 GCF_964245575.1 uncultured Nostoc sp.
GCGATGCACTGAGCGCAGTCGTTGTGTCCCCAGTCCCCAGTCCCCAGTCCCTTGCTATACAAGATTTTCCCAATCTGGTAAATTTTAGCCAGCACCGTGGGAAGAGGTGTTCCAAACACCGATTTTTGACTAACTCTTGGGTTTAATATAAGCGATCGCTTGTTTCCAAACGGTGTGCTGAGTGTCTTCATCAGCTATACAGATACACTGTGGATCTTGCCATAAAACCTTTCCTGTCAGCACATCACCAGTCAGCAGCTTTAACTCTACTGGCGTTGTTTGTTTAATCAGATTTTGGACTTGTATAATACTGGGTAAAGTGGTGTCAAATTCGGTAAGCATTTTTAGTAAAGATGAACCTACAAGGCAAAATAAAGAGTAACTAATCCTTGATAATTCATCCTTGAAGAAATGGCAATCGAATTTACTAAGTATCATGGTCTAGGCAACGACTTTATTCTGATTGACAATCGCTCGTCATCTGAGCCTGTAGTGACTCCAGAGCAAGCCATCAAGTTGTGCGATCGCCATTTTGGTATCGGTGCTGATGGTGTAATTTTTGCCCTACCTGGAGAAAATGGCACTGATTACACCATGCGGATTTTTAATTCTGATGGTTCAGAACCAGAAATGTGTGGCAATGGTATTCGCTGTTTAGCTGGCTTTTTAGCAGACTTAGAAGGGGAATCCCGGAATCAAGACTCATATCGCATTCATACTTTGGGTGGTGTAATGACTCCCCAACTTTTATCTGATGGTCAAGTTAAAGTAGACATGGGTTTACCTAGATTACTCGCTAGTGAAATTCCAACTAATCTTGCACCCGCCCAAGAAAAAGTAATTTCTCAGCCGTTAGAGGTAGCAGAGCAAACTTGGGATGTCACCTGTGTAAATATGGGAAATCCCCACTGCATTACCTTTGTGGAAGATGTAAAAGCAATTCCTTTAGAAACCATCGGCCCTAAATTTGAGCATCACCCAGTTTTTCCCCAACGCATAAATACCGAATTTATTCAAGTGGTGCGTCGTGACTATTTGAAAATGCGGGTGTGGGAACGGGGTGCTGGGATTACATTAGCTTGCGGGACTGGTGCTTGTGCTTCTTTAGTAGCTGGTGTACTAACTGGGAAATGCGATCGCATTGCCACTATAGAATTACCTGGTGGCCCCTTGCAAATTGAATGGTCAGAAATCGACCAACGAGTTTACATGACAGGCCCGGCTGAACGAGTATTCACGGGGAAACTGTAACCGATTTACTATTGGCATTACTCAAGTAGTAGTGCCATAAAAGTCTTGCAGCAACTGCTCGCCACGGTCGCCAGTGCTGTGTCATCGCTTCGAGTTGCACTGGTGTTGGACGCGTCGTTAAGTTTTTGAGTTTTTGTAAAGCGATCGCGATCGCTAAATCGCCTTTAGGAAAGACATCAGGACGTTGCAGCGCCATGAGCAAGTAAATATCAACAGTCCAGTCTCCTATACCTTTGAGACACTTTAGCTCAGTTCTGATCGCAGTTTCATCCATTTTTTCCAGCTCGGTTAGGTCAAGCTGACCAGTTGCGATTGCCTGAGCCAACCCACGACAGTATAGAATCTTTTGCCGACTGAATCCAATCGCTCTTAATTGAGCATCATCTAATATCAAAAAGTTTTCTGGCGTTAAAGTTACAACAACCGCACATAGACGATTAAATACAGCCCTTGCAGCCGCGACCGAAACTTGCTGTTCCAGAATGATGCACAACAGCGTTGCAAAACCTGGTTCTCTTTGCCACATCGGTGGAGGCCCCAGTGTTTCTAAAATCTGAGCCAAATCACGATCAAGATTGGCAAGCATCATTAAACCACGAGTAAGATTTTCTGGAGTCAGCGATTCTAGTTCAGGTGTTTGAATCATCTTTGAAAAAGGGAGTGGGTAGAGACGCGATTAATCGCGTCTGTGGGGAAGAATTTTTTTAATCAATCCCGCGCGGTGCGTTCTGATTCTTGTGTAAGCAGTTTTTGTTTGCGCTCAATTCCCCAGCGATAACCGCCAAGACTGCCATCACCCCGCAACACCCGGTGACATGGTACAATCAGCGCGATCGGATTAGCTCCACAAGCATTACCTACAGCTCGGACTGCCTGGGGTTTGGCAATATTACAGGCAATATCAGTGTAAGTGCAGGTTTCGCCATAAGGAATTTTTTGTAATGCTAGCCACACCTGTTTCTGAAATGCTGTGCCACGAATATCAAGTGGTAAATCAAGATGTGTTTCACCTCCTGCAATAAAGTCGAGGATTGCTTGTATCCAGTCTTTGTGTGTGTGGTCATCACGCATGATGTGCGCTTGGTAAAATTCCTGGTTCAAGATATGTTCAAGTTTGTCTGCTTCATCACCTAGTTTAACGGCACAGATACCCTTCTCTGTTGTTGCCACAAGCAAATATCCTAGTAGACATGGAGCGATCGCATAAACAATGCTGATTGTCTTTCCAGCTTGTTGGTAAGCCTTTGGTGTCATTCCCAGTTGTTTAGGTGCTTTTTCATAAAGTTGGCTACTTGAACCATATCCCGTGTCGTAAACTGCATGAGCAATTTCCTCCCCTGACTGAAGACGCTGCTTCAATCGTTGGCTACGCAGCGCATCTGCATACTGAAAAGGGGATACGCCAATTATTTGCTTGAATACCTTTTGCAGATAACTAGAACTCATTCCCACCTGAGAACATAATTCCGAGAGGGTTGGGATGCGATCGCCTTGTGCTTCAATGTATCGACATGCTGCTAAAACTTTCGCCAAAGCCGGATTTGGAACTGTTTCAAATTGTGGCTGACAGCGCTTACAAGCTCGAAAACCTGCAATTTCAGCTTCTTGTACCGACTCGAAGAAACAAACTTGATTGCGATTTGGTCTTTGACTAGGGCAAATAGGTCGGCAATAAACGCCTGTAGAGCGAACACCGTAGAAAAACTTGCCGTCAATTGTGGGATCTCGACTCAGAACTGCTTGCCAAAGAGTTTCTTCTAAAACTGATATCTGTTGTAATTGCATTTATATCTCCTTGGATGTATTACAAAGTATCCCTATTTTGGAATGTCCATTATTAGTTTCTGCCTTTAGGTAAAACTAGATTAAATGTATCGATCAACTACTTTCTATCTGATTGTTGCGATCAAAGTTGACTGGATCAGTTTTTAAGATGCTAACTCGCTGAAGTAGCGATCGCTCAAATGGATAACGCATTCCTCGGATGCAAGATTTGCCGTGACAGATATTCAAATCGAGTGTAATTCGCCCTAAAAGAGTGTTTTCGATTGCTCTAGTATCTTGATATTCTTTAGCAATTGCACTTTCAATATAAATTATCGGCATCGCTTCACCTGATTTTACCCCTGGCAAATGGTTCACCCGATTGGGGGAATGCGATCGCCTCAGCAGGAACTACTCTGAAAGAAGGTGCAGTTTTGATTCTGTTAGCGATTATGCCTACAGAATAAAAACTGTTAAATTAGTTATTCTGGCTTTTAATTGTACATCAATAGCTTGTGTATCAAAGGGTCAAAGAGTGGATGAAACCGTTGTAAAATCGCTGTATACACCAAATTGCCAGCAAGAGGCTATTGACTTGCTCTCAAAACTTACTGTCAATTTACCAGGAATAATTTTCCAAGTTCTGCAACAGCAGGATGGTTCTGTGTTAGTCCTTTATGTTAGTTCTGGTTGTGAAAATTTGTATGAATTAGAACCAGAAGCTATACAGAAAGACTTTCGGGTGCTATACAAACTGATTCATCCACAGGATACAAAAGCTTTTGCAGAATCTATAGCTTTTTGTACTACAAATATTACACCTTGGCATTGGGAAGGTCGGATCATTACGCCTAGTGGGAAACTTAAGTGGATTCAAGCTACTTCGCAACCGGAACGACAAGAAGCAGGTGATTTGCTTTGGAATGGCTTGGTCATGGATATTACAGACCGAAAACAAGCTCAAGAAAAATTGCTTGAGAGTGAGGCGCGGTATCAAGCAATTTTAGATGCTATCCCCGATTTAATGTTTCGCATCAGCCGTGATAGTGAGTATCTAGATTTGAAAAGTGAGGGAGCAAATGTCACTCTTTCGAGAGAAGAAATAGTTGGCAAACATGTGCAGGAGTTATTGCCTAGTGATGTTGCCACAATTAGTCTGGAAGCGATCGCTAAAACTTTAGATTCTGGAACTTTACAAACTTGCGAATATCAACTACCAACGCCTTTGGGAGTTAAAGATTATGAGGCGCGGTTGGTAGTGAGTGGTCAAGATGAGGTGGTAGCAATTGTCCGAGATATCACAGAACGCAAACAAGCAGAAGTAGCTTTACAAAATCTTG
This sequence comes from uncultured Nostoc sp., assembly GCF_964245575.1. Taxonomy (GTDB): domain Bacteria; phylum Cyanobacteriota; class Cyanobacteriia; order Cyanobacteriales; family Nostocaceae; genus Nostoc. The sequence goes on from NZ_CAXTNP010000116.1 coordinate 4,356, forward strand.
CCCAAAAATTTGCTAAAGCTTTTAGTTGCAGCCCCGATTCAATTACCATCAGCACACTCCAAGAAGGACGCTTCATCGAAGTTAACGACAGTTTTGTGAAACTCTCAGGTTATGAGCGAGATCAGGCGATTGGTAAAACTTCTTTTGAGTTAAATCTTTGGGTACACGATCTTGCTCGTCAGAATTTGTTACAGGAGTTGCAAGCCACAGGAGTTGTTCGCAACTTGGAATTTGAATTTCGGCAAAAGTCTGGCAAGATAATTACAACGCTGCTTTCAGCCGAAATCATTGATTTAGATGGTCTGCCTTCGCTTTTAGCAGTTCATCACGACATTACAGAACGCAAGCAGGTGGAAGCACAATTACGTCTATCAGCAGAACGCGATCGCTTGTTGGCAGAAACCTTAGTACGAATTCGGTCTTCGCTTAACTTAAAGGAAATTCTTCAAACTACCGTGACGGAAGTCAGGCAATTTCTGCAAGCAGATCGGGTTTTTATTGGTTTAAATAATAGCAAATTAGGAGCCAGAACTCTTGCCGAATCAGTAGATCCCAAGTATCCATCAGTCTCAGGATGGTCTACTAATGATGAAGCTTATCTACAAGAATTGAGAAACTTATTCAAAAATAATGTTGTGCGTGTCATTGAAGATATAACGCAAGTAGCATTATCTCCCAAAGTCAAAGCGCACTTTCAAAAATTCCAAACGAAGGCGACTTTGACTGTACCAATTATGCTAGGTAATGAATTATTTGGGGCGTTAATTGCCAATCAATGTTCAGGGTCGCGTCATTGGCAACCAATAGAAATTGATTTGTTAAAGCAGATGTCAGAACAGGTAGCGATCGCCATTCACCAAAGCCAGATTTACCAAAAACTCGCAGAACTTAACACTAATTTAGAACACCAGGTAGAAGAACGAACAGCACAATTGCAGCAGAAAATGCAAGAAGTTGAAGAATTGCATCGGGTAAAAGATGTTGTTTTGCACACAGTTGCCCACGATTTACGAACTTCGGTGATGGGTAACTTGATGGTGTTAAAGAATTTGTTAAATCAGGGAGTGGGTAGAGACGCGATTAATCGCGTCTCTACTGGGGAAGAAGCAGGAGAGCAGGGGGCAGGGGGCAAGGGAGAAAAGTTTTCCCCTCTGCTAAGAGTACCCCGCCCCTCTGCCTCTTCCCAATCCCCAATTTCAGTATCTCGCTCGATAATCGAGCGGATGATTCAAGGTAACGATCGCCAACTGACGATGATTAACTCATTGCTAGAAATTAATTCTTGTGAAAAACAGGGTATGGACATCAAACCTGAACCTGTGGATTTTAACACTCTACTGGGAGCAACATTCACCCAGTTAGAACCCATACTGACACAAAATCAAGCAACTCTGAAGAACTTGGTTCCCGCAAATTTACCGTTAGTAATGGCAGATGCAACTCGATTGCAGAAAGTTTTGGCGCATTTAGTAACACATAGCTTGCAAAATAATCCACCAGGATTAAATTTTATTTTGAGTGCCAGCGTTGAGGGCAAAATGATTCGCACTCAGATTCAAGATGACGGTGTGGCAATGAGTAAACTAGAGTGCGATCGCCTTTTCGATCTGCATGTCCGTGATCCCCAAGATTGTTGTTCCACAAGCATTGGCTTAAAAACGTATCTTTGTCGGAAAGTTATTAAAGCACATGGCGGCGAAATTGGTGTTATTAGTAACCGCAAGCGCGGGTTAACTTTCTGGTTTACACTACCTTTAGCAACATCCGTAACAAATCGCCCATAAATCACCAAAAAATGAGAGGGTGTTATTTATGGCAATGTTGAGTAAGGGAAACACCCTCAAGGTATGGGCAAAGTTGCTCGGATGCTAATGGCTACTCCATTTACAACAGTGCAAAGGTGGTGCAGACAAACCTTTTCTGCACCAACAAGAGATGAAACCACTATTCTTTACAGAGATTGGCGTAACCGTTTTTTGTGGCAGAGATTGCGTTTATGGTTATGGCTGGCGCTGATTTGTCTGTTATCTTTTACTTTGCGAGACATTTACGGCTTATTTTTTCCTTTTGCAGAGTTGCAGCATCTGCCAGAAGTACTTAGAACTCAGCGCCTTGTAATTAATATTGCAATGTTGCTGAGTATACTAATCTGCCTTGCCTTACATAAAACTAAGTTAGGTCGTCGTCATCCAGATTTATTATTTTTGGGGTCTTCTTGGTCAATTAGTTTAGCGTCGCAGTTGTTTGCAACCATCAGAGGTTTCGCACTACCTGATACTATCGGCTGGTCGCTGCTGTTCTTGAGCCAAGCTGTGTTGATGCCCATCTGCTGGATTCTTCACTTGCTGACTCAAGTAAGTGTGCTGATTTACTATTTTGGTGTGAATACGGCACTTAGGCTAAAAACACTAATCCCCGAACATCCAGGAATATATAATGTAACGTTCATTTTATACATTTTTTGGTTTTGTGCTATATGTGACATCGGTGTTTATCTGTACGATCGCCTGCAACGTTCTGAGTTTTACGCCCGTCAAGAACTGGAATCTGCCTACCAAAAACTCAAGGTTGCAGAAGCTAAATATCGCAGCATTTTTGAAAACGCCGTTGAAGGAATTTTTCAAAGCAGTCCCGATGGACGTTACATTACAGCAAATCCGGCTTTAGCACGTATTTATGGCTACTCCTTGGCGGAGGAGGTGACAGCAAATTCCACTGTTATTGAACAATTGTACGTTGATCCGAACCGCCGCGCAGAATTTGTCCGCCTGATGGAAAAGTATGGCAGCGTTTCCGAGTTTGAATCCCAAATTTATCGCCGAGACGGGAGTATTGTCTGGATTTCGGAAAAAGCCTACGCAGTGCGTGACGAACATCTTAAACTGCTTTACTACGAAGGTTTGATTGAAGATATTACCCAGCGCAAACAAACTGAAGAAGAACTACGAGTATTTTTCCATGCAGTTTCTCATGACTTACGTAACCCAGTATTAGGTACTTTAATGGTGCTGAAAAATTTGCTCAATAGCGGGGGATCAGGGACTGGGGACTGGGGACAAGGGGGACAAGGGGGAATTATTGAAGAAGTCTCTTCCCAATCCCCAATCCCAAGTCCCCAATCCCCAATCCCTGTTTCACGCTCAATTTTAGAGCGGATGATTCAAAGTAGCGATCGCCAACTTAATTTAATTAATTCGTTGATGGAAGCTCATCTCAGCGAGTTACAAGGTGTTGTTTTGCAGCGTCAAACCGTACAATTACTGACAGTTGTCGAAGCTGCGATCGCAGATTTAGAACCATTGTTAGAGCAAAATCAAGCCAAGCTCACAAATTTGGTATCCGCAGATTTGCCATTAGTGAATGCAGATACCACGCAACTATGGCGAGTTTTTTCTAACTTAATTGTCAATGCTTTAAAACATAATCCACCTGGTTTGCTCCTGACAATTAACGCTACCCATGAGGGTGAGATGATTTATTGTACTGTTAGTGATAATGGCGTGGGAATTAGTCAACAACAAAGCGATCGGCTTTTTGACCTTTACTTTCGGGGTGCAAGTATCCGCAATTCTGTAAGTTTGGGATTGGGCTTGTATTTGTGTAAGCAAATCATTAATGCTCATGGTGGTGAAATTGGCGTAAACAGTGCATTGGATGCAGGGGCAACTTTCTGGTTTACATTGCCTATTAGCTGACTAGTACTCTGTTAACCTAAAAATGACGGGTGAAGGTGGGGAGTAGGGAGTAGGGAGTGGGGAAAGAGTTTTTTCTGTTTCTCAAATGTCTTCATATCCGTCAAAATGTATTTGACAGACTATTAGTACAGCACGGCGGAAATAAACATACCATTTCATTACAGCCAGAAAGCCCAAAATTAAAACATGGGTGACTTTTGACTTCCCCGAACGCGAATTTATCTCCAAGAGTTGGGGCTGACTTCCGCCTTGGGGTACTAGCGGTTAGGTTTCCATAAATATTCTCAAATTTGTTATTATTCAGGAAAAAAGAAACGGATAGAACAACAAAATCCGGGTAAAAGTGGCGATGTTATTTCATCATCACCTAACAAAGTAGCAACTAAAACCAACTGTGCTTTTTCTCGCCGATAAACTTCAACTAGTTTAGTAAAGCGATCAACAATCCAATACTCACGCACGCCTTGAACTGAATATAGTTTCAGTTTTGCTTCTTTATCTCGAAGTTCGTTTTGTTTACCAGGCGATAAAACCTCTATTACTAACTCTGGTGCGCCTGTCAAATGTCCCGCTTCATCTTCAATTTGCGCCAGTCGTTCTCGACTTACCCAAACTACATCCGGTATGACGCTATCTGCTTGCGAAAAAATCACTCCTGGAGCCACAATTGTTTCCCCTAAACCACTCGAATCTGACCAAACATCAAGTTGTCGAGCAATCTTTACACAAACTTGTTGATGACGGCGGTGAGGAGTGCGAGTCACAAAGAGTTCTCCATTAATAATTTCATAGCGTGTCCACTCATTTTCGGGTAGAACTTCTAAATCGTGAATTGTCCAGCGTACTCCCTCAATGGCTTGGTTCATGATTGTCCCCGTTTGGCTCGTTGCCTTTCTTTGTTTGATTTTATCTAATTGAAAGGTGTTTATGTCGATGGCTTACAACTGGGAACCAATTTGTTTTATGTAGTCGTGTTCAGAACTTAACTTATTCGCAATTACTACGTAGGTGTGTCCTAACCAACTTTCCCAAAAGACTACAGATTGCACATCATTGAGATTTTGCCCATATTGCGTAGAGCATAAAAGTGTATCAATGAGTTTTAAGTTTTCATGAGAATATTACGCAAAATTTACAATTAGTTTTTGAAAATACTCACTTTTTCTCACCGACAGGGCAATCAAGAGTAAGTTATTAATATAGTTAAACAACAGGCTTAATTCTTTACCTGTAAATATTAAAAAAAGTAACTTAGATTTTATCACCGAAAAAGTAATCACAAAGTTTAGAATCTAGTTACAAGACAACAAGAAGTTGAGGTTTAAATATGAAAAAAATTATCTGGTTTTTGCCAGTGCTGGCAGTTTTAGCAACATGGCCATTAAATTCCGATGCTGTCTGGAAATATCTTTTCTTCCTGCGCCTGCCTATTTTGATGGGTTTATTCCTTCTGCTTCTTCCTAAACTTGCCAAGGATTGGCTGCCAGCCATGTTGAAGAATCTATTTGTACTTCGCACCAAGTGGCAACTAGCAGTCATAATTATGAGCGCAATTGGAGCAGGAACGTCAGTAATTTCAGTTGCAGCTATCATTCTGGATAACGCACCAGCTCGCTTTGCTGTACCACCAACAATAGAAATTTCTGAATTTTGGCAATATGGAATAGCTATTGCCTTAAGTTTATACATTTGCATTATTGCAATTGACCTGTCCAAAGAGAAGCTGAACAACAAAGAAAGACAGTGGGGAACATTTGTAGGTGCAGGATTGGGCATTGGGCAACTATTTTTTGTTAGTTTTCTCAGACACTGGTTAAGCTCAAATACTTTTTTAAAAAAGATACTTGTTGATATCTTTTATTTCGTAACCAAACATCATACATTTGGCTATATTAACCCTCAAACTGGTGAATTGAGTGCGGGGCATCTGACAGCGATCGCTTATTTGATAATTGCAGTAGTTATCTACATTACGGTTGGTTTGCTTTTTAAGCCAAAATCAAAAACAAATCGACCTGAAGCACCTGCACTCCTGTATGTGCTACTGCTCATATCAATGGTGACCCTTGTCTATGGAGGTGCAACATTCTATTTTGATTACTTTCGTATTCCTGTACTAGTTATCTTTATTAGTTTCTCAGTAGTTAGTTATGTTGCATTTGATGTAAATCACTTTTTTCAAGTCAATAATTTCAAAGATAGTGAAGACAAGAGAAAAGTTTATAGCGATTCAAATAACTTTCAAAAAATCCTAGAAAAGCGTCTCAAACATCAAGAGGGAGAACGAACTTTAGTAATTATTTGTGCTAGTGGTGGCGGAATTCAAGCATCAGGATGGACAGTGCAAGTATTAAGTGGTCTCCAGGAATTATTAGGAAAGTCATTTACCAAAGCAATTGGCTTGATTAGTGCTGTCTCAGGTGGTTCAGTAGGGACAATGTACTATCTAGATCGCTTTAATAAACATGGTTTTTTAGAAGAGAGTGAACAGCAAATCTATAAGAAAACCACCAATGATAGTTTTTATGCTGCTACTAAAGATAGTTTAGATGCCGTTGGTTGGGGTCTGGTTTATTTGGACTTATGGCGATTCATAGGACTTCCATTTCTTGTTCGTCCAGAGTTTGATCGTGGTACAGCAGTTGAGACAGACTGGCAGGGGGAAATGAAGGAGCCGAAAAAGATAAAAACCTTTGGAACCTGGCGAAAACAGATTTTTGATGGCGAAATTCCTATTCCTGTATTCAATGCAATTTTAGTCGAAAATGGCTGGCGGTTTCTGATGACTCCAGTAACATTTAGCAAGGCTCCTGAGAAAAAGTATATAGACTTTAATACTCTTTATGAAGCCTATGATATGAATGTTGTAACGGCTGCAAGACTATCAGCAACTTTTCCCTATGTCTCTCCTATCTGTCGCAGCAGTGTAAACATCCCAAATCAGAATTATCACGTTGCTGATGGGGGCTATTTCGATAACTCTGGCTTTGTAACGGCAGCCGAATGGCTGGATGAACAGCTTAATAAATGGTCAAAAGCTGAAAATAATTTAAATATAAAACGAGTCCTGATATTGCAAATCAATCCTTTTCCCAAATCTGCATCAACGGAAAACGTGCAGGGGAATGGAGGCTGGTTTATGGCGACTTTAGGGCCATTACTGGCAATCTTCAAGGTACGCGATCCGGTTTTGGCGTCTCGAAATGCAAAGGAAGCAGATTTGCTGGTCAAAAAATGGGAGAACAAGGTAGATATCCAATACTTTCCCATTTTCTTCCCCTCGGAATCTGAAATACCTCCAGAATTTGCAGTATCTGAATTTTATAAAGATGGTCGGTATCGTCCGCCTTTATCCTGGAGGTTAACTGATAAAGAGAAGCAAGCTATTCGAGATGGTTGGGAGGCAATAAAAACAGGAAAGAACATTCAAAAAATTAAACAACTGTGGCACGAAACTTGGAATATGCCAGATTCCACAGACCGTAGACCAGAAGATTAACGACTTGCTTCTCCTGTGGATAGTTAAGAGCAGGAGTACGAGCATCACTCAAAGGGTTACAGGTGATCGGGAATGGAAAGGTGCTAATTGGTGTTCACACTAGAATCATAATAGACATCTCCAAAAATGAATGTAGAGACGTAGAATTGCTACATCTCTATGGATAATGCATATTTAATTAATTTCTGGAGATGTCTAATGAAAAGCGGAAGTTCAGGCGAAACTCTTATGCTGACATTTAACCAACTTAAACCACCTAACCCTGATACCGTAGTCATTTTTACTCTGGCGCTAACAGCAGAAGAACGTACCCGCAGTCGTCATCGCTTTGAAACGGAAGATGGTAAGGTTGTGTTTTTACATTTACCCAGAGGAACTATCTTACACGATGGCGACATTCTGCAAGAAGAAACCCACAGTAGTTTAATCAGAATTACTGCCAAACCAGAACTCGTGCTGACTGCCTTTGCCCAAACACCACTTTTATTATTACGGGCGGCATACCATCTGGGAAATCGCCATGTACCTGTAGAAATTACTCCGACTTATTTACGCTTGTCCTCAGACTCGGTTTTACGCCAGATGTTGGAACAATTGGGGTTAGAAGTTAAAGAGGAAATTTTACCGTTTCAGCCAGAATTAGGAGCTTATGGACAACACCATCATCCTCACTGATAGCCATCTTTTGAGTATTTTGCAGCTGGCTAGCCCCGCTTTACCTGTGGGAGCATATAGTTATTCTGAAGGTTTGGAAATGCTGGTAGAAAATGGTACGATCGCTAACCAGTTACATCTCAAAGATTGGCTAAAAGCAGAGTTACTCTACGGGGCAATTCGGTTAGAGGCGGCGGTAATGGTACGATCGCAGCAATCTGCAAAAATAGGTGATATTGAGTCGCTATGCCGTTGGAATCTGTGGTTATCCGCAGCTAGGGAAACAGAAGAGTTACGCGCCTCTAGTTGGCAGATGGGGCGATCGCTGATCCAATTATTTGCTAAACTAAAACCGCAGATTGTGCCGATTGCCAATGCTGTCGGTAATCCTTGCAATTATGCGATCGCTTTTGGTATTGCCGTTGCCCATTGGCAAATCAGTATCAAAGCCGCATTACTCGGATATCTGCACAGTTGGGCAAGTAATTTGATTACTGCTGGCGTGAAACTTATCCCCCTTGGACAAACAGCAGGACAGCAGTTATTGCTAGATTTGCAACCATTACTCAGTGCTGCGGCATTAGAAATTCTCGCTTTAGAGGACGATCAACTCGCCTGTTGTAGTTGGGGTTTGTCGCTAGCGAGTATGCAGCATGAAACGCAGTATACAAGGTTGTTTAGGAGTTAGGAGAGACGCGATTAATCGCGTCTGTACAGGAGTTAGGAGAGACGCGATTAATCGCGTCTGTACAGGAGTGAGGAGTTATGAATGCATTTAGAGTAGGGGTTGCTGGCCCGGTGGGTTCAGGGAAGACGGCTTTAGTTGATGCTTTGTGTAAGGGGTTACGTGAGCAGTATCAGATTGCGGTAGTGACGAATGATATTTATACTCAGGAGGATGCTCAGTTTTTAGTGCGTTCTCAGGCGTTGGCAAGCGATCGCATTTTGGGTGTAGAAACTGGTGGTTGTCCTCACACTGCCATCCGCGAAGATGCTTCGATGAATTTGGCGGCAATTGAACAGTTAGAAGAACGTTTTATCGATTTGGATTTGGTATTTTTGGAAAGTGGCGGTGATAATTTAGCTGCTACCTTTAGTCCAGAATTGGTGGATTTAACGATTTACGTTATTGATGTTGCGGCTGGTGATAAAATTCCCCGCAAAGGTGGCCCCGGTATTACTAAATCTGATTTGTTGGTGATTAACAAAACCGATCTAGCACCCTACGTTGGCGCAGATTTAAGTGTGATGGAACGAGATGCAAAAAAAATGCGCGGTGATAAACCTTTTATTTTTACTAATTTAAAAACTCTGTCAGGACTTGCAGATGTAATTAACTTTGTTTGCACAAATATCTGTTAAAAAATAATTCAGGAGTCAGAATCAAGACAACTAAATCTGCATATTTAGTGTAGTAATCTGTCAATAAATAATTGATGGATAAATTTCCTGTAAAGACAGTGATTTATCGCGTCTCTTTAACCGTGAAAATGAATTTGACAGACCAGTAGGTGCAAAAACGTCGTTTATTCAGACGTGACGCTCGAATACTTACTACTGCTTTGCTATGCGCCACTTATACATAATTCATGCTGAATTCTTACTCCTGACTCCTGAATTCTATTTCTATAAAGCTTTCTGATGACGACTTCGCACCCGTTCAGCACTACCAGTAGGAATTGCAGCAATTAATTTTTGCGTGTATTCCTCTTTGGGTTCTTGGTAAATGCTTTCGGCTGTTCCTTCTTCAACAATTTGACCGCGATTCATGACTAAAATGCGATCGCTCATAAATTTCACCACACTTAAATCGTGAGAAATAAAGATATAGGTAAGCTGAAAGTCTGACTGTAATTCTTTGAGAAGATTTAATACCTGCGCCTGTACGGAAACATCCAGAGCTGAAACTGATTCATCGCAGATGATAAACTTAGGATTCAATGCCAAAGAACGGGCTATGCAAATCCGTTGGCGTTGACCACCAGAAAACTGATGAGGATAGCGGTTAATTGCATCTGCACTCAACCCCACCCGTTCTAAGAGTTCGACTACTCGCTGGCTTCGTTGTTGCTTTGTCTTACCAACGGAGTGAATTAACAATGGTTCCATCACCGCGTCCCCAACCTTCATCCGGGGATCGAGGGAACTAAAAGGATTTTGGAAGACTATTTGCATTTCTCGCCGCAGTTTTTGCAACGGTTCTCCTTTGAGACTTGTAATATCTTGTTTCTCAAAGATAATCTGACCACTCATCGGTTCAATTAAGCGCAGCAAGGTTCTGCCGAGGGTGGTTTTACCGCAACCAGATTCTCCCACTAAACCTACTGTTTCTCCTGGTTTGACATCAAAAGAAACGCCATTAACTGCCATATTGTAGCGTTTTGTCCCACCAAATACCCCGCGCACTGGAAAACCAACTTTCAGGTTGCGGATTTGCAGCAGAGGTTCCTTTTTATTGAAGTTTGCCAATCTTGCAGCAATCTCTTCGGTAGTGACTTCTGTGGGTTGTGCGGGTTCTTTCGGCTGAATTATTACTTGTCCCGTTGCTGTCTCTTCTGCACTCATGTAGTCAGAAACGGTAAGTAATTTTTGGGGACGGCGGTTGAGTGTGGGGCGACAAGCTATCAAGCCTTTAGTATATGGATGCTGGGGATTGCTGAAAATTTGCTCAGAAGTACCAGATTCGACAACTTTGCCTTTATACATCACCGCTACTTCGTTAGCAATTTCCGAAATTAGCCCCAAGTCGTGGGTGATGAAAATCATTGCCATGTCACGGCTTTGCTGCAATTCCCGCATTAACTCCAAAATAGTCGCTTGCACCGTCACATCCAAGGCTGTGGTTGGTTCATCGGCAATTAAGATTAATGGGTTGCAAGAAATTGCCATTGCAATCATTACCCGTTGCAACTGACCCCCAGAAAGTTCATGGGGGTAGCGTTCCAGCATGGCTTCTTTGTGTTCTTTAACCAAGTGCGTCAACTTTGATGGTTCTGGTTTTGATGAATTGGCGTTGGTTTGATGCGAATCGATATACTGCTGTTGTATCTCTTCATCGCTAGGTAGAAGTTTTACCTCTTGTAGACCTGCGATCGCAATTTGTCGTGCTTGGGCTGCTGACACATTTTGATGCCGCATAATCGCTTCTGTTAGCTGAAACCCAATGTTATAAACCGGATTGAGCGAACTCATCGGTTCTTGAAAAATCATGGCGATGTCGCCACCCCGGTGTAACTGCATTTGCTCAGGAGGCAATTTTACCAAATCGATTGCGTTGGCATTCTCTTGAGGACGAAACCAGATTTCACCGCCAGTCACTATACCGGGAGTTTGCAACAAACCCATCACAGCTAGGGCTGTCACTGATTTACCACTCCCCGATTCTCCTACTATTCCTAGAGTTTCACCTCGATGCAGCCCAAAGGAAATACCATCCAAAGCTCTGACGTTATTGCCATCACCGGGAAATTCAACTTGGAGATTGCGAACCTCTAGGACAGTTTCTCTCATAGGAGTTGGGTAAAAATCTTAACTTAAAATTATTTGGATTTTAACAAGAGTTTTGATGTATGTGTGGGTAAATTTGGTTTTTACACTCTTTGGTGGCACTAAAGTTTATGAAAGTGGTCATCTGCGTAAACCCTATGGCAAAAATACCTTTGATTTTAACGAAGGTGATTTAATAAGTAAACTTAAAGGTCAAGCTACAGAAGTAAAACATTTCAAAAGTCCGCGGTGGGTGAGTACACTGCTCTGTTTTACAAAAAGTAATGTCGATATTCCTAGAAATGAAGTTAGTGGTATTTATGTTGTAAATGCCAATGATTTAGTTAATACTTTATTACATATAGAAAAATCACAGAATCTTCTCTGTAAAATCATTTAAGTATTATCTATGTAGATAAAGTGAGATGAAAGTGAGCGATAAATTGACTCATGATTATGCACTATTAGGGACTTCCAAGAAATAAATTATCCAATTTCACTGAGTCAAAATGATTTTCTCTCCCCCAGCTAAGAGTTCCCTGCCTCCCTGTCGGCAAAGCTATGGGATATTTTTTTATTTGGAAGTCCCTTAATTGGTGTAGGAAAGTCTAAATATAGTTTGATTTGTGGTTGCGCTATGCACAACCATAGATTTCATTGCGTGCGATCGCGTTCGACTCCGGGTTTCAAGTACCCTAAAGTCTGATAACTAACAACTTCGGTTACTATCGTCGCGAATAATCATCCACATCGGACGAAAATTCACGTTCTGCCTCACCTACAACTGGTGCGCCTGATTCACCTAAAGCCTTTGAATAGAATAAACCTGCCAATATCGCACCTAAAATTGGAGCTACCCAAAACAGCCATACTTGCTTAAATAGTTCTACACCAGCAAAAAGTGCCGGACCAGTACTACGAGCAGGATTAACTGATGTATTCGTTATGGGTATGCTGATCAAATGAATCAGTGTTAGTGCCAAACCAATAGCAATTGGTGCAAAGCCCTTTGGCGCACGACCATCTGTTGCACCTAAGATCACAATCAAAAAAATGAAGGTAAGTACAACCTCTGTAATGAAACTAGCAGCCAGTGAATAGCCTCCAGGAGAATGTACACCAAAACCATTTGTCGCTAATGGATTGGAACCAGAAAGTGTAAATCCTGGTTTACCACTGGCAATTAAATAAACTAGACCTGCGGCTAATATTGCTCCCAATACCTGAGCAATAATGTATGGGAGCAATTCAGAGCCAGGAAAACGCTTTCCTGACCAAAGACCAAATGATACAGCTGGATTAAAATGAGCACCGGAAATATGACCAACTGCGTAGGCCATAATTAGCACTGTTAAACCAAAAGCCAGAGCAACACCTACAAAGCCAATTCCTAATTCATTGGTTTTTGCATCTGGAAATGCTGCTGCAAAAACAGCACTTCCGCATCCGCCAAGAACTAGCACAAATGTTCCAAGGAATTCTGCAAGACATCGTGTAAAAATTGATACCATTAAATTTTCTTTGCTCAAGCAACTGATTGAAAACTTTATAAATTAATTTGTGAGCAAATTTCTTTAAATCTTGTAAATAAAGATTTAGTGCCAACACCGTTAAACTTATCAGCTTTTAAAGGTAGTTGCTATAACTGACATGAGCCAAGAAAAACAAGAACGGATCAAAGTCTGCTTACGAGAACTGGCAACATTGCTCTTAGCAACCATTTTTCCTCGTTGCTATGCAAAGGCGATGTCGTAATCCAAGTATTTCCCGCCAAGTTTGGGGGAAGTATAGTATAACTTTCCTATCCCTAACTTACTCGATAGCTAAACTATAGCGATCGCAGACAAAAAAATAGCACATCCTCAAGGATGGCTATTTGTAAAAATTATTTCATCTTAATGCTTTTTGCTAAGTATGTGAGCAAATTCAATACACGCTAAACAACTTTAGAAGGGAATATCATCTGGATCTGGTTCTTCCTCTTTCACTGCTGGATAAGTGGTTCGCTCATAATTTGTGGGTTGGGGTACGGGTTCGTAAGTTTTCGTTTGGGGAGCAACGCCAACAGGATTTGTCGCTGGAGTAGGCGCTGGACGTGGTGACTCGTAAGTGGTAACCTCTTTCTGTGCCGGACGAGATGCTGAAGATGGTTGTCGGGGAGCAGTTTCAGTGAATGATGGAGTTACGGTTGCTGAGGGTAATGGATCGGTATTAAAACTACCTCCAACAGATTGAATTTGTTGCACTGTCAATTCAGCGCGTTTTTCTTTAAAACCTTCTTGACGATCAACAGTATTCATAGTTAAACGTCCTACCAGGATGACACGATCGCCTTGGTGGTAGTTTTGCTGAATTTCTGTCGCTAAATTCCCCCAGCCAACAACTTTCAGCGTGGCTGGCGGATCTTCTGGTTTCTGAGAATTGGGAAACTGCACCAGCATTTCCGTGACTCCCAGATTATCGGCTGTATAGCGGAGTTGCGGTTCGTTAATAATTTCTGCCATCAAAACGCAGCTGTTCATTAAAATTACTCCTGACTGCAAAAAGTACTGATTCCAAAAGAGGGGATTTTTCTATGTAGTGCTAATTAATATCTAGATAGGTTTAATCTTTTGCATTTTTTAATAATGTTTGAACAAATTTGCTACATCTGCTTTGGTTTTTAGTCCTTTCTAGCATAAAAGCCAAGCGATCGCTTTGAACAGCATTGAGTATGCTGCTCGCCACCCTCGCTTGACTAAATGAGCATTGAATTCTATCTGGAGTAGTATAATTGTACCATCCATTCCTTAAATAGAAAAAATTTTTGCCAAAAATTAAGTCTTGACGTGAACTGGAAAAACACCCAAGGCAATCAACCTGGCTGGAAGGTCGCGCAAGATGGGTAAGCGCAAAAACGCAGGTGGTACAAAGGTGCGATTTGAGGTGATAACCGGGGCCAATACCCGCTTTTGGATAAAAGTTTGAAACGCCTGAATGATGCGTGTGGGCAACTCGCGTTGACGTTGTACTTTTGCTAGGTCGCTAAGTTGTACTTCTCGGTTTTTGAGCGGTTTGCTGAGTACATTTGCCGCAACTACAGCATCTTGAATCGCGTAATTAATGCCAACTCCACCAACGGGGGACATTATATGAGCTGCATCACCGATGAGTAACAGTCCCTCACGATACCAGCGTTTGACACGGCTGGACTCGACTGAGAGAAAAGCTATTTGTGACCAATCATGTAAATTTTGAATGCGTTGCTGAAATTCTGGCACTACTTCCACAAAAGATTTTTTTAATTCCTCCAAACCTGCAGCCCTTAGTTGTTGATAGCCTCCTTTAGGAATAACATAGGCAAGTTGCCACTCATCACCACGGTCAAGCATGGCGATTAGCTTACCTTGACCAAAGCGCCCCATTCCCCCTTCAGGGTCTTCTGGCTGACGCGGTAGGCGAAACCAGAGGACATCCATTGGCGGCGAAGTTTCGATGGATTCAAACTCACCCAGATGGCGTAAACGTGAGTGGCGACCGTCTGCACCAACTGTCAGTATTGCCCGAATTTCATGCCAACCACCGCCTCCTCGATAGCGGACACCTTGAATCACGTCATTTTCAGTAATCAATTCCTGCACATTCGCACCCATTACCAGATGGAAACTAGGATATTTTTGTGCTTCTTGGGTGATGAACTCCAGGAATTTTACCTGGGGAAGCATTGTAATGTAGGGATAATGGGTTTTCAGATGGCTAAAATCTGCGAATGTGACATTATCTTGAGGAGTTTGAATACTAATTTGGCGCATTTTGGTATGGGGAAGTCCTAGCAAGCGATCGCTAAGTCCCAATTCCTCCATAATTTCCATCACCGACGGATGAATCGTATCGCCACGAAAATCGCGATCCAAGTCTTTGTGTGCTTCCAGCAGCATCACAGAAATGCCTTGACGCGCTAACAACAGCGCCAATACTGCTCCTGCTGGCCCCCCACCCACAATGCAACAATCTGTAGTTTGTCCGTCTACAATGTCATGGACAGGGTTAACACTTGGTTGGGAAAGATTTTTAGGTACATCGGTAGTCATAACAACACCTTTTGACAGCCCTAAAATTTAGAATAGTTTGCTTTTTATGGTTAAAGCTATTTTTTTAACTTTTCGTATTTACCCTGAACGTGTATTATTATGAGCGCTAAAGTGTCATTAGTCATTAGTCCTTTTTCCAATGCCCCATGACCGATGCCCCATGCCCAATGACAATAATTAACAGTTGTGTCCCAAGTTATTTTAGAAAACGTTTATAAAAGTTTTTCCTCACGTAAAGGCGAAAGTGTTACCTCACAAACCCAATCTCCTCTCACACTTGCGGAAAAAACTGATGTAGCGCCACGTGCGGAAAGTGTCAATGTCTTGCGACGGATTAACCTGACGATCGCAGATGGTGAGTTTATGGTGCTGGTAGGCCCTTCTGGTTGTGGTAAAAGCACCCTACTGCGGTTAATCGCCGGTTTAGAAGTGATGACTGGCGGTAATATCTGGGTAGGCGATCGCTTGATCAATGACCTACCACCCAAGGAACGCGACATCGCAATGGTGTTTCAAAATTACGCCCTCTATCCCCACATGACGGTATATGACAACATTGCCTTTGGGTTACGCCGCACGGGAAGCAGGGGAGCAGAGGAGCAGAGGAGCAGAGGAGAAAATACTCCTTACTTTCGGGCGTGGACAGAAAATCTTTTTGTGGGGGCGACAAGAAAGTTACCTAAAGGATTGCGCTACATTTCTGACAAAGAACGGGCGGTAAATGAACAGGTGCGTAGTGTTGCTCAACTGTTGCAAATCGAAACATTGCTGAATCGCTTACCCAAACAGCTATCTGGGGGACAAAGACAACGGGTTGCACTGGGACGAGCGATCGCACGTGACCCGCAAGTATTCTTAATGGATGAGCCGCTTTCTAACTTAGATGCCAAACTGCGGGCGGAAACCCGCGCCCAAATTGTGAAATTGCAGCGCCAATTGGGGACAACAACAATTTACGTCACCCACGACCAAACAGAAGCGATGACAATGGGCGATCGCATTGCAATTATGTCTGAGGGTAAAATTCAGCAAGTTGCTTCTCCCCTAGAACTTTACAACCGCCCTGCCAACCTTTTTGTAGCAGAGTTCATTGGTTCACCACCGATGAATTTTATTTCTGTAGAATTTCATGCCCCGCAGTTGATTACTCATTCCCAGTTTCGTTTTACACTTCCAGAGGTTTGGGGAAAAGCTTTACAAAAATATGATGGGAAAACTCTAATTTTAGGCATTCGCCCAGAACACTTAAACTTGAGTATGCCTGCCACTAAAAATCTACCAGTGCAAGTAGATTTGGTAGAGAATCTCGGCAACGATTCCTTTCTCGCTGTTAAGATTGCCGAACCAGGATCTCAACCTGCTACTACAGCCAATTACCTACAAGTGCGAATACCACCAGACCGATTTGTAAAAGCTGGTGAGCAACTATGGTTATCTCTAATTCTAGAGAAAATTCACTTTTTTGACCCGGAAACTGAGTTAGCGATATTTCCCTAAAACTATCCGCGCCTAATTGGTAGAATACGCACTCTGGATTGGGTTTGATCAACAGTGACCAATGCGCCTGTCTCTAGTGAAGACTCAAACTGATTCAGGGCGGAAATAACTAGATTTTCCATACTGTTCGGCAAAACATCCTGGGTACGAACCTGAATGACACTGGGAGTATCGGCACCTGTCGCAGCTAGCAGGGAACCGAAGTCCAAATCGTGAGTAAAGACGATATATCCATTAGTTCTTGCCCACTCCATAATTATTGAATCTTTCTCACGGCGATCGCCAACAGTAGACCAGTGGACAGCAACAATATTGTACTTCTCAAAAACCGCAACCCAATCAGGAGAAAGGTTCATATCAATCAAAATTTTCATGCACTTTTGAGAGGGACTTCAATCTCTTCAGCCCGCCATGCAGCGTAGGCAAGTGCCTCATAGATGTCGGCTTCTTCGAGGTAGGGATATGCTTTGAGAATGTCGCTATTACTGTGTCCAGATGCCATTAAGCCGACGATAGTGCCAACAGTAACACGCATTCCTCGAATACAGGGTTTGCCACCCATCACTTCAGGATTGCGAGTAATTCTGGTAAGATTTTGCATAATTTTTGCAAAGTGGGAGTAAGGTTAGGGGATTGAGAAATCAAAAATGGCTACGCCAATCTCTTTTATTATCGAACTTTCAGCATCTTCTAGGCTAATTGATTGTTAATCTTAAAAGAGATCCCGAAGGTAGAATAAAGTATGCCAGAAATTAGTCGTTTTTTCGGGATGATTGTCACTATGTATTACAATGACCATCCGCCTCCACATTCTCGTGTAAGATACAACCAACAAAAAGCTATTATTAGCATTGAAATCTTATAAATTTTAGAAGGTAAACTTAGCTCCAGAGCTTTTAAACTTATATTATAATGGGCGACTTTACATCAAAATGAATTGATGGAAAACTGGGAACTAGCTAGAGACAATCAAATCCTCAATAGCGTCTTACCATTGGAGTAGTTATATATGTTAAAAGACATTATTGCAGTAGAACCAAGGGAAAATTATCAACTATATATCCGTTTTGAAGACGAAGTGGAAGGAATAATTGATGTTAGTAAGCTGATTAAATTTACAGGTGTTTTTGCACCTTTACAAGATCAAAAATACTTTGCTCAGGTTGAATTAAACCACGAATTAGGCACAATCCAATGGCGATCGGGAGCCGATCTCGATCCAGATGTTCTCTATGCAGTAATTAGCAATCAGCCTATTCCTAAGTATAAATCACTACGGTTAACTTAAGGATAATTGTAGCGACTGTCTTGATTGTCAAGTGCGTAGCTTGCCGCCGTAGGCATCGCCTGATGTTGTAGCGACCCGTTAAAAATCAAGCGACGCCGAATAGCCCGCACTTCTCTACGAGACGCTGCGCGAACGGCTGCGCTCAGTGACCGTCGTAGACATCGCTTTGTTTGTGGAGATTTATAAAAGCGATCCACCTGTGTACTTGATCGCGGTGCGACTAAGTTTGAAGTACCTCAAAACGACTTTGAAGTACCTCAAAACGACTTTGAAGTACCTCAAAACGATTTTGAAGTACCTCAACACGATTTTGGAGTACCTCAACATGACTTCGAGGTAGCTGTTGCTTATATAGCAATACGGTTGGGTTAAGGATAATCGTAGGTTGGGTTGAACTTTAGTGTTACCCAACAAACCACCGAAAATGTTGGGTTTCGTTCCTCAACCCAACCTACGCAGTTTAAGGTTTTTGGCGCTAACCCAAGCGTATTGGCTTATATAGCAGTCCTAAATCATTCGTGAGAATTTGAGATCATTTTAACCCCCCTGTAGTCCCCCCTTAGTAAGGCTACCGTGTACACACAAGTTGGATTACCCCCCTTAATCCCCCTGATGCATTGGGGGAAAAAAGAAATCTAGTTCCCTCCCCAATACATACGGGGAGGGTTAGGGTGGGGTAAAAC